>DATKOE010000016.1:0-36701 GCA_035524815.1 Rhizomicrobium sp. | reverse complement strand
AAGAAGACGGCCTTTAGCATCTGCGATTGCATGGATCTTCGTGTTGCGGCCGCCGCGAGAGCGGCCGATCGCCTGTCTCTGCCCCCCCTTTGCGCCCGATGCCGAGCGATGCGCTTTGATGTGGGTGCTGTCGATCATCTGGACCTGAAGCGAATGTCCCTTTCCTGCAAGGGCACGGAACAACCGTTCCCAAACCCCGCGTTCCGTCCAGCGCACGAAGCGATTGTAAATTGTCTTTGCTGGATCGTATTCCGGAGGGCAATCGCACCAGCGGCAGCCACTCTTGATGACAAACACGATCCCGCTGATCACGCGGCGATCGTCTACTCGCTCCTTGCCGCGCACATCGGTCAGCAGCAACAGCTGAACGGCAGACCACTGCTCGTCACTCAGCCAAAAGAGGTTCGATCGCATAGCTTCGCTCCGAATCAACTCACAGAGCGAATAAACAACCGATTCAGGCCGCAACAGATTCATTGGGTCGGCACCCTAGACGTTCCTTCGTTGGTAGTTCGCGCCATCGCCGTCTGACCACACGCTTTGTCGTCGATTATCCGATGAGCCGATACATCGTCGACACTTGGATCGAAACCCAACTGGCGCCGACCTTCGCCGAAGGCGACGTCGTGATCCTCGACAACCTGGCCGCCCACAAAAACCCGGCCTCCGAGGCCGCTATCCGCGCCAGGGGCGCCTGGATGTTGTTCCTCCCGCCGTTCAGTCCTGATCTCGATCCAGTCGAGATGGCCTTCTCCAAGCTCAAGACCCATCTGTGGGCCAGAGCCGCTCGAACGATCGACGACCACTGGAACGCCATCGACGAAATCTGCGATCTGTTCAGCCCAATCGAATGCGCCAACTACTTCGCGGCCACAGGATATGACCTCACGTGAACGTCCGACGCTCCATACAATAATGGCCGCTGTACGACAAACCTGAAGGAAAACGAACCGGCCGGGCGCCGGTGGCCAATTCCGCAAGCCTGTCCGGCTGCAGGAAACCGTCAGGTGAAGGTAGGCAGCGCCAGCGATGAGGAATGCGACAGGTTGGACAGGCGGATCACCAGATCGGAGCCGGCCTGATAGCCCGCGACGCCGTTAGAGTCGATGATCAGGAACGTCTTGCCTGATAGCCCGCCGGAATTCGGAGTGAATAGGATCGCGCCATAGGCCGTGAGGTGTCCGGAAAGGTCCGTGTGCAAGTCGGTGTCGAAAGTGCTAGTCGACAGTGCGCCAGTCTTGAGCCATGTATCGGTTTTTGCCACCGTGAACCACAGGTCGATCTTGTCCGAGGCCAGATCGAAGCCGCTGATCGTGTCGTACGCCGCGCCGGTCGAGTCCGACGCGGAGGTGTAGACGAAAGTGTCGCGCCCGCTCCCGCCGGTCAGGGCGTCGGCGCCGCCGCCGCCCTGCAGCGTGTCGTTGCCGGCCCCGCCCACGAGTGTGTCGTTTCCGGCACCGCCGTAAAGGACGAACCTGCCGTTCGTCTCCGCCGAGCCGTTGAATGAAAGAACGTTGCCCGCGAGCAGCTTGGTGCCGTCGACCGTGAGCTTGCCGCCCGCGGCGACCGTGGCGTCGTTGGTGGTCAGCGTGTAGCTGTGGCCGCCGCTCAATCCTATCCTCTCGACGCTGACCAGCGTGGTGGGGCCGAGCACCACAGCGTGCGAGCCCGCGTAGTTGCCGTGAAGATAGAGCTTGTCCGTGCCGGAACCGCCGTTGATCTGGTCGGCCGCCGCAAACGAGCCCGCGAACACGAACAGATCGGATCCGGCACCGCCGCTGAGCGTATCGGTTCCGGCACCTGCATCAATTTCATCGCCGTCGGCGTTGCAGACGACCGTGGTGCTGCCCGAACCGCAGACGAGCTTGTCGATCGCCGTGCTGTAGGCGATGGCGATGTTGTTGGTCAGGCCGTCGACGCTGCTGTAGGTGCCCGCGTTGAGGTTTACGTTCGCAGCGGTCGAGAACCCGGAGATGTCGAACGTGTTGCCGGTCCCCAGATCCCACAAGGTGATGACCGGCGTGGTGTTCTTGGTGAAGTCGAAGAACGGCTCGATCGCTCCGCTGACGTTGCAGTGGAAGCCGAAGACCTGTCCGCCCGACAGCGGCGTCGTCACCGGCAGGCCGTAAAGGCTCTGCGCGGCGAGAATGTCGAGCGGCATCCACGTGGTCGGCACCCGCAGCGAGCCGTCCGCCGAACGTCCCCAGCTCGTGCCCGTGACGGCGTATTGGGAATAGTACTTCGCCGAAGCGGTGCGCGGGTCGATATACGACATTATGCTGTAGAGATAATTGTCGTACACGCTGAACTGCTGGGTCGCCTCGTCGACGGTGCTGTTGTAAGGCCCGGCATGGCCCAGCCCGATCGCATGGCCTTCCTCGTGAATGAAGGTCATGGTGGGATAACCGCCGCCGGTTGCGAAGTTGCCGTCGATCGGACCGAAGCCGTCGACGCTGGTGTCGATCGAAATCGAGGCGCTGGTCATCGCCAGCAGCTTGGTGCCGCCGGTGAGGCCCGCTCCGGAGCCTTCCGTGTAACCGGGCGTCGTCGCCGCACCTCCGTCAGTGCCGCGCACGAACGTGATTTGAGCCTGCGACGGCAAAGCGGTGGAAACGAAGGTGATGTTCGCCACCGCGGACCACAAGGCAAGCCCTGCCGCGAGCCAGGACTTCTCCGCCGTCGTCCAGTTCGATTTCGGATCGAAGTAGTAGTAGACGGTTCCGCTGGGCGTGCCCGCCGTGGTGGTTCCCCACTTCATCGACAGCGTGTATCCGCCGCTGTAGTCGGCAGGGTTGGTGTCCGGGTTCCACGCCGCGTAGCAGTAGAGCGGCAAGGTGCCGTCGGCGTTCACACCGCTGATGAAAGCGACCTCGTCCTGCAAAGTAGTAGTGGACATACCGACACCTCCGCACGCCGTACCCTCGTGCGATCTTACCCAAAAAGCCGCTGCCAAGTCCTTGCAGCACAGTGTCCGATTTGTCGCGCTTGCTTAACGCTCCTGCTTGTATCGATTTGTACCGAGTTCCGCTTGATTACGGCCCGGTAATACGCGGCGCTCGCAGATCGCGGCCACCTTGGTGCAGGGTCACGGCCACGACGTTTCCGGCTGCGTCGCGCTCGAAGGTGAGCTGGGCGTCCACGACCTTGTAGAAGAACCTATCCTTGGCGGTGGCATAGACCGGGAACGAGGCCTGACCGGTGAGTTGGGCGGAGAGCTGGTCTCCCGACAGGGTGATGTCGAACACGGCGTCGGCCATGAGCCGATACCTGCCGACATAGCCTTGCAGCGTGGCGGCATCGAGTTTCACTTCGACGGGTTCCGGCGGCAACTCGGCCGCGGTCAGCCTGGGCGCCGGATGGTCGCCGCCCTGATGCAGCACAAGCCCGTTCACCTTGCCGTCGGCGCCGCGCGTGAACGAGATGGAAGCGCGCACGAGCTTGGCGAAGAACTCGTCGCGTGCGCTCGGGAAGATCGGAATGGCTCCCTGCCCGGTGGCCTGGGTGAAAAGCTGGTCGCCGACGCGGAAGACCTTGAGCAGGAAATTGTCGGCGAGCTTGTAGGTGCCGGCATAGGCGTCGAGATCGGCGGCGGGAAGGCTGATCGCCTTGGCGACGGGCGTGAGCTTCGCGTTCGGATCGAGCACCGCAAAGCCCAGTTCGTCGAGATCGGTTTCGGTGTTGGAAAGGACGACGACGCCGTGCTGCCCGTCCTTGGTGAATCCGAGGAAGCTGCGATAGCCGCCGGTGCCGCCATTGTGCCAGACGATGCCGTTGTCCGTCGTCATCCAGGCAAGTCCGATGCGGATGCCCTTGACCATGTCGGCGCGCGGCTGATGGGCGAGCTTCATCGCCGCGCCGAGCGGGCCGGCGTCCGGATGCATGTTCGCTTCGAGATAGCGCAGCATGTCGTCGGCGGTGGAGCGGACGGCACCCGCGCCCGCCAGCGCGTCGATGTCCCAGTTCTTGGCGGGCTTGCCCGATTCGTCATGGCCAGGCGCCAGATGCGCGCGCATGGCATCGGTCATCGCCGTGCCGCTCAGGCTCATGCCGAGGGGCCCGAGTATCCGGCGCTGCACGAGCTCGCCGTAGGTCGTGCGGTGGGACTGCGCCAGCGCCACGCCCAGAAGGCCGAAGGCGAGATTGGAGTACTCGTACGAGGCGCCGGGATCGCGCGGCAGGGCGTAGCCGGCGAGAAACGCCTTGAGCTTGGCCACGTCGTAATCGGCATAGGGATTGGCGGGGTCCTTCGGAAGCAGGTTCGAAGGCAGGCGCGGCAGGCCCGAATGCTGGGTGCCGATCTCCTCCAGCGTGATCTGTTTGCCGTCGCGCGAAGGGATGGTCCAGCCGGGCAGGAGCCTGGCCACAGGCGTGTCGAGCGTCACCGCGCCGGACAGAACGTCCTGCGCCAGCATCGTTGCCGTGAAGGTCTTGGTGATCGAACCGATCTCGTAGACCGTGTCGCCGTCGGGCGCCTTGCCGCTGTCGAGCTTGCCGAACACGACGACCTCGGTCTTGTCGCCGTCCACCACGCCGAACACCAAGGTCTGATAGGTGCCGTCGGCGACGCGCTCCTCAGCCGCCTTGGCGACGCGATCGGGCAACAGCCCCGCCTGAGCGGCGGCAAACGCCATCGCGAGACCCGCTCCGGCCGCCGCGGCGCGGCGCAACATGTTCGACATATGCAATCCCCTCATTTCACGTCGTCCAGTTCGTCGATGCGCTTCTGCAGTTTCCTGGCGCCGCGCGCATTGACGAACAGAACATAACCGGTCACCAGCACGAGGAACGGCACCAGCCGCGTGAACAGATCGTACAGCACCGCGGCGCGCATCGGCTCGGGCGCGTCGAAGTAGAATCCCGCCGTCATCGTCAGGAAGCCCGGAATGACCGGTGCGATATACCACTTCCAAACGGTTCGCAGCCCGTCGCGCTGGCGTGCAAGCGCACGGCGGTGGAAATCGATCAACCCGAGGCCGGAGGTTTCCGGCAGGATCTCGGCACCGATGCGGCGATGAAGCTGCCAGAGAATGAATAGCATGCCGGCGATGCAGAACCCGCTGCCGATCTTCACCATCAGTCCCGGCAGCGCGTAGATGTACCAGGCGAACACGGAGATCGCGACTGCCCCGGCGGCGTATTCGATCAAGTTGCGCCGGCGGATGCGGCGCTGGAAGGTGCCGGCCCGCGCATGTACGTTTTCAAGGGTCACGGGTTCCTCCTGCTTCTGGCTCTGCCAGAGGTTTTTGATGTCAGCCATCTCGACCTCCTTCGAAGCGGCGCGCCAGCAGCGCCTTGACGCGATGGATCTTCACGGCGACCGCGCCGGGCTTGAGCCCCGTGACCTCGCCGATTGCCGCGGCATCGAGGTCTTCGAGATAGAGCAGCATGACCTGGGCGTCCGGCGCCTTGAGCGCGCGGATCATCGCCATGAGGCGCTCCAGCGCCTGGCGCTCGCCCGCGATCTCTTCCGGCCCCGCGGCTTCGTCGGCGAGATCGAGTTCCTCGATCGCCACGCCTTTCGGCGCGCGCCGCCGCGCCATCGCGTGCGAGGCGGCAGCGTTGTGGGCCACGCGGAAGACCCAGGTGCGCAGCGAACAGCGGTTATCGAACACGGCCATGCTCCGCCACAGCGCGACGTGGATGTCCTGGACGAGATCGCGGCGCTCGGCGGCGTCGGCTTCCACGGCGCGGGCCAGACGCTCCAGCGCCGGGCCGTACTGCGCCGCCGCGCTTTTGTAGCGCGCGTCCTGCTCGGCTCGGTCCACGCCCGCGTCCTCCTCGGATGAGGTAGTCGGCGCGGGAGAGGATATCTTACGCAGGCGCGGCGCGCGGCGTTGACGCGCGGCCCCCGCGGTCCGTGCCCTGAAGGGTATAATCAAACAATTCAGTTACTTAGGGGCGATGCCGTCGTTCCTGTGCACATCGCCCCGCGACATCACGAACGACACCCTTTCGAGAGCGGTGACATCGGCCAGGGGATCGGCGGCGACC
The DNA here is from genome assembly GCA_035524815.1 of Rhizomicrobium sp. Lineage (GTDB taxonomy): Bacteria > Pseudomonadota > Alphaproteobacteria > Micropepsales > Micropepsaceae > Rhizomicrobium. The sequence continues at coordinate 30,710 of DATKOE010000016.1, read as the reverse complement.
GCAATCACGTCGGCGGATTTGCCCGGCGCGATGGTGCCCACGAGATCGGAGCGGTCGAGGAGCCTGGCGGCCGTGACCGTAGCGGCGCGGATGGCTTCGAGCGGGGACATGCCTGCCTCGGTCATGTAGGCAAACTCGCGCGCGTTCTCCCCGTGCGGGCCGACGCCCATGTCGGTGCCGAAGGCGATGTTCACGCCCGCCCTGTGCGACATCGCCAGCGCCTTCTTGATGGCGTCGCCCACCTGCCGGGCCTTGCCGACCTGCGCCGCGCTCATGCCGGCCTTCTCGGCCATCGCCAGCGCCGTCATTCCCGCGATCACCGTGGGCACGTGGAAGGCCCCCTTTTCCAGGAATAGCTCGATCGAGCGCCGATCCATGAAGCTGCCGTGTTCGATCGAATCGACGCCGGCTTCCAGCGCCGCGTTGATGCCGGCGGTGCCGTGGGCGTGGGCTGCGACGCGGCGGCCGAGCATGTGGGCGGTTTCGATGATGGTGCGGATTTCCTCCGTCACGAACTGCTGGTCGAGACCGGTGCTGATGTCGGACAGCACGCCCCCGGTCGCCACGAACTTGATGGCGTCCGCACCCTGCGAGACCTGGCGGCGCACCGCGCGGCGGCATTCGTCGGCGCCGTCGCAGATGCCTGACGGCGACTGCACGCAGGCGCAGACATCGTGCCGGTAGCCGTAGGTCTGAGCATGGCCGCCGGTGGGCGAAATCACGGCCCCGACGCAGAGCACTCGCGGTCCCGCCACGCGGCGTTCGGCGATGGCGTCGCGCAAGGCGAAGATCACTTCCGGATTGCCGATGGCGCCGACGTCGCGCACGGTAGTGAACCCGGCCCGCAGCGTCCGCTCGGCGTGCTGAGCGGCCTTCAGAGCCGTTTTGGGATCGGAATCCTCCACGGTTTCGAGGCGGTAGCGCGGCCCGAACTGCGCCATCAGGTGGACGTGGCAATCGATCATACCCGGCAACACGAAGCTGTCGCGAAGATCGATCAGCGACGCGCCTTCGGGCGGATCGACGAAGCCAGGCGACACCGCCTTGATGCGCTCGCCTTCGATCAGCACGCTTTGTTTCGGCTCGGGCCGCCGGCCCGCGTCGGCAAGCAGCGTTCCGGCGTGGATGAGCTTGAGGTTCGAGGCGTTCACGGCGAAGGCTCCCTGGACGGTCCGCGGAGTTCGGCGCAAAGCCGATCCGCCGTCAAGCCCGACGCCGAGACGCCCATTTCCTCTCGGGGCGAGGTGTCGTGTCCGTTCGGCAGGTAGAGGCTAGATGGCAGGAGCCGCAGCCTCTCCCGCCATCTCACCTCATTGCTTGTCGCGTTCGTACGGCTCGCGTTTGCCGCCGGCATCGCCGACCACGACGGGCGCGGCGCGGCCGGCATAAGCCCTGGCGGCCGCGGGACCGAGCATCGCGACGTCGATCATGCAGGCGTTGAGCAGCGCGCCGCCGCGTGCACCGTATTTCATGCAGATGTCGCGGTTGCGCTTGGCCAGCTCTGGGGGAAGGTTGTTGGCGTAGAACGGCGCCTTGGGAACGCCGATCTCCTTGGCCTCGCCGCAGGGAGCCAGCAGCGACTCCCCCGCGGCCCGCACGCGCCAGCTTTCGGCGTAGTGGCCGTAGAGCTGCTGGAATGCGATTGGCGACGTCAGCACCGCCCCGTCGCGGGCCGCGATCGCGTCGACCTTGCCGTTCACGTTGGCGAGCAGGCCGCGGACCTTGGCATCGGGCGAGCGGCCGAGCCCCACGGTGACGTCGATGTGGCTGCCGTTGAGCGTGGCGTTCATGCTGTCGCCGGTCGGCCCCATCACGATGACCATGTTCGACCGCCTGGCCACCACGCCGCCGCCGGGAAGCGCGATCTGTCCGTTGTCGGGGAAGCGGGCCGGCTTGCCGTCGATCACGACGCGATCCGGCAGGCACACCGCGACGCGGTTCTTGCCCGCCAGGACTCCCACAGCCTGGTTCACGGCTGCGTTCGGCCAGGTGGGCGCGCCCGAAACCTGCCGCGTCTCGACGCGGAACTCCGGACCGGTTTCCGCGAGCAGGAAGTCGCCCATCGCCTGGAAATCGTAGAGCAGGCCACCGAACGTCGTCAGATGCGTGTCGCCGAGGCTGACGGCATCCGCACAGGTGGCGGCCCCGCCCGAGGGCGGCGGATTGGTCGACGCGAACACCAGCGCCGGCATCGTTCCCGTCGAAGCCGAAGGCGGCGAGTTGGCAAGCGTGAGGTTGTTCGATTCGCCGGTCCACGACTTCAAATGACAGCCGGGACCCGAACTCGTTCCGCTGATCACGCCGGTGCGCACTTGCAGCGTCGTGCCGCTGTTGAACACAGCCTGGCTGCCGTTGCCGTCGCCGAAGACGTTGAACTCGGCCTCGTTCCACTGGCTGCCCAGATCGGGAAAGTAGTTTCCGCCGGGCGCGGTGTAGGGCGTGGCGCCCACCGACACGACCATCGAATCCGACGTCGAGCCCATCACGCCGGCCGCGCTGCCCCTGACCTTCAGCGAACCAAGCGAGCTGGACGCCACCGACGGCGCCGACGAACCGCCGGGGCCGTTGACGACGCAATAGACGTCGCCGGTCGGCGAGAACTGGAACGGGCACCATCCGTCGGAATAGGAGGTGCCCGCCGCACAGCCCGAGTGCCGCGGCGTCGGGCACAGCGTGCCGGCCGGCCCGTATTGCAGCAGCCAATACTGGATGAAGCCGCCGCCGCCGCCTTCATAAACGAACTGTTCCCAGCCGGAACATTGCGACGGGTTGGGCGAGCCGCTGCAGGCCGAAGTGGTGAACGGCGCCGTGTTCAGCTGCAGCGTATAGGCGTTGGTGTTGGAAGAACACGAAGGACTGGCCGGACAGACCTGGCCCGGGCAGGCAACCGAACATTCCTTGGAGATGCCCGAGGCGGTGTCGAAGGAACCTTCGGATTGCGTGATGTGGCCGGTCACGGTGGCCGAAAAATCGGGACCCGCTCCGCCCACGGTGTCGATCCGGCTCATGCCGCCGTGCTGCGGCGGATAGAGCTTGTGAGGCGCCGTCGTGCAAGGCACTTCGCGCCACTGCCTGTCGGGATAGGCCGCCGTGAAGCAGCCGTTCTTCGGCCGGGGGAGCGTCAGGATATCCTTGCGCCACCGCTCCTGCTCGGCGGTGATCGGAGCCACCGTGATCGGGCCCCGCAATACCGCCACAGCCGCGGGATGCACTGGCGCTACCGCCACCGCCGGTTTCTCGTTCATCGGCGCATTCGGTTCGGCCGCCGCTGGCGATGCCGCCACGCCTGCCGCCGCGATGATGCCCAGGATTTTCGTGCCGTGAACGCGCACGAAACTTCGAGGAGTGTTCATGCCCTGCCTCCAATGCACGATTGCGATGGCGAAAACTAACACGAGTTGCCACCGGAAACCACGAATCCCTGCGCTTGTGTGGTATGTTTTACAGACAAACAACCGGACTCCCGCCTACGCGCGCGGTTTGGGCCGCGCGGCGCCGCAGGTGATGTCATGCCGGACGGCGGCGTCCGGCGGGTTGAAAACGCTGCACAATCGGCGCGGCGGATACGCCGGGCGTTGCGGAAGCTTCGTATTCGGTCACGCCCGCCCCGGGCATGACGACTGTCTGCTCATTGAACGCGGAAGCACTCACTCGGAAAGGAATTCCAGCACCGCGCGCTTGTAACCGGGATCGCCGACCGTGGTCATGTGATCCCGGTTGGGGACCAGGACGGCCCGGCCGTCGGCAAAGGCCGAAGCCAGAGGAAACGGCGAGCCCGCAAGCGCGTCGTTCTCGCCCACGACCACGAGCACGGGGCGCTGCGAGTCGTTCAGCTCCTGCGGCGAGTACATCCGGCGGCGCGAGCGCATGCAGGCGGCGAGCGCAAGGCGGTCCTTGCCCTTCTGGCCGCCGAAGATGCGGAATTTGCGCGCCTCGCGATCATCGATCGCCGAAGTATCGCCCGCGAGCATCGCCTCGGCGATCATCTCGCGCCACGATTGGTGCTCGGAGAAGTAGTTCGCCCCCAATCCGGCAACGATCGCGCGGCGCACGCGCGCCGCATGCTCCATCAGTATACGGATGGTCAGCATCGCACCCATCGAATAGCCCATCACGTCGGCATCCGGCACGCCGGCGGCATCCATCACCGCCAGGATGTCCCCCACCATGTGCTCGCCGTAGGCTTGCGGATCGTGCGGCTTGTCGCTGCGACCGTGCCCGCGCAGGTCCATGCTGACGACGCGGAACCCGGCGCTACGAAGCCGGGCGATCCATCCGGTCGAGCCCCAGTTCTGCTCCATGCTGGAGGCGAAGCCGTGGATGAGAAGCACGGGTTTGCCCTCGCCCGCTACGGCATAGGCGATGCGCACGCCGTCTTCGGCTCGCGCGAAGCATTCCGGATTCATGACGGGACCTTCGCAAACGCGGCCGCAAGTGTCTATGATGATCCGTCACCTTCCGGAATTCGTCGATGTCGCTGGAGTCGCTGAGAAAAGAAGTCGTTTCCGCGGTCGAGTCGATGCGCGGCGAGCTCGTCGCCCTGAGCCATGCCGTTCATGCCGAGCCGGAACTGGCGCTGGCCGAATTCAAGACGGCGGCAAGGCTCGCCGGCGCGGTGCAGAAACACGACCTGCCGGTGACGCGCGGAGCTTTCGGGCTCGAGACGGCGTACGTTTCCGAGTTCGGCAACCGGAACGCGCCGACGGTGGCGATCCTCTCCGAATACGACGCGCTGCCGGGCATCGGGCACGCCTGCGGCCACAACATCATCGCCGCGGCCGGATTCGGCGCCGCGGCGGCGCTGGCCGCGCTCGGCGCGAGGCTGCCCGGAACGGTGCGCTATCTCGGCACGCCCGCCGAGGAAAGCCACGGCGGCAAGGAGCTGATGGCGCGCCACGGTGCGTTCGACGGCGTCGACGCGGCGATGATGATCCATCCTTCCAACATGAACCTGATGACCATGCCGTGCATCGCGGTGGCGGATGTCGAGGCGGTTTTCCACGGCCGCGCTGCGCACGCCTCGGCCATGCCGTTCCGGGGCCTGAACGCGCTCGACGCGGCGGTGACGGCCTATCAGACGATCGCGCAACTGCGTCAGCACATCCGCGCCAGCGAGCGCATCCACGGCATCATTACCGACGGCGGCATGGCGCCCAACATCGTGCCCGAGCGCGCCGCCTGCCGTTACTTCATCCGCGCCGCCGACGTGCACGACCTCAATCGCCTCAAGACACGCGTGAAAGCCTGCTTCGAGGCCGGCGCGCAGGCGACGGGCTGCCGGCTGGAGCTGAACTGGAACGACGCCGATTATCTCGACCTCAAGACCAACTGGCCGATGGCCGAAGCCTTCGAACGCCATGCCGCCGCGCTGGGCCGCGAGTTCTTCCCCATGAAGGACATTCCCCACGGGTTCGCCGGATCGACCGACATGGGCAACGTCAGCCATCGCGTGCCGTCCATCCATCCCATGCTGGCGGTGGCGCCGCTGGATGTGATCATCCACAATCCCGAGTTCGCGCGCTGGGCGGCGTCGGAGAAGGGCGACGAAGCCGTGATCGACGGAGCCAAGACGCTGGCGCTGACGGCGCTCGACCTGATGGCCGACGAAGCCATGCTCTCGCGCGTCCGCGCCGATTTCGAAGCCACCGCCGACCTGTCGCGGCTCGCCGTCGCCGAGGTGAGCCACGGTCATGCGCACGCTCACGGAGCCTGCGGCTGCAAATGAACGTCTGGCTTGCGATCGCGGCCATCAACGGCTTCATCGCCGTGGCCGCGGGTGCCTTCGGTGCGCACGGTCTGCGCGGCGTGTTGCCGCCCGAAGCGCTGCACACTTTCGATACCGCCGCCCGCTATCAGATGTATCATGCCCTTGCGCTCGGGCTTGTTGCGGTCGCCCGGGCGTACCGGCTGGCCGCGTGGGCGTTCCTTGCCGGGATCGTGCTTTTCTGCGGCTCGCTCTACGCGCTGGCGTTAACGGGCGAGAGGTCGTTCGGATTCATCACGCCGTTCGGCGGCGCGGCGCTGCTGATCGGCTGGGGAATGTTGACATGCTGGGCGCTGACGAACCGGAATCGAACGTGACCGCGATCACCGCCGACGAATTCTCCTATGCCGATCCCGCCGATCCGCCGCTCAAGCGCTTCGTCATCCACGCGATAGAGGCGTTGACCGGACAGCCTTACCTGCGCTGGCTGTACGAATCCTATCGCACCCATCCCGTAGCCGGCGAAACCTTCTGGGACGCCGCCATCCGGCTGCTCGAGCTGAAGGTGGTTTGCGACGCCGCACGTCTGGCCGCGTGGCCCAGGACCGGGCCGCTGGTGGTGGTGTGCAACCATCCCTTCGGCGTGCTCGACGGCGTGGTGTCGTGCGCGATCGTCGCCAGGGTGCGTCCGGACTTCAAAGTGCTGACCAACGCCGTGATCTGCCGCGCCGAGGAACTGCGTCCATATCTTCTGCCGATCGACTTCTCGGAGACCCGCGAAGCCACCAGGACCAACATCCGCTCGCGCAACCTCGCCAAGGAGCATGTGGCAGCGGGCGGCTGCCTGTTGATCTTCCCGTCCGGCGCAGTGTCGACCACGCCGGCGTGGTATTCCGCGCGCGCCGTGGACCCGGAGTGGAAGACGTTTGCGGCCGGCATCGTCGCCAAGACACACGCCGCGGTGGCGCCGCTTTATTTCGCCGGACAGAATTCGATGTTGTTCCAGCTCGTGAGCCATATCTCGCTGACCTTGCGGCTTTCGCTCCTGTTCTACGAAGTCCACAACAAGCTCGGCAGCGAGGTCCGCGCCGGCGTGGGCGACGTGATTCCGTACGAAAGGCTTGCCACCTTCAGGGACCGCGCCGCCCTGATCCAGCACCTGCGCGAGGCGACCTACGCGCTGGCGAACGGCGTGGGCGAGCCGCCGCGGGATCGCGTCAAGCGCCCGCGCCGCGTGCCTCCGCCCGGCTATCCGGTTCCCGGCATCGCCTAACGTAAGGGAATGGCCGAACCCGTCTTGCGTTGACGGCAGATAGTTGCATATGAAACCATCTTGCCGCCTGCACGGGAGCCGCTTGCATGGAACTGTGGGACAATCCGGTCGGCACCGACGGTTTCGAATTCGTGGAGTACACCGCGCCCGACGTGGGTGAGCTTCACGCCCTGTTCGAGCGGATGGGGTTTCGCGCCGTGGCCCGGCATCGTTCCAAGGCGGTGACGCTCTACCGCCAAGGCGAAGTCAACTTCGTCGTCAACGCCGAGCCGGAGAGTCACGGCAGCCGGTTCGCGCGCGAACACGGGCCATCCGCCTGCGCGATGGCGTTCCGCGTCAGGGATGCGGCGGCGGCCTATGCCAAACTGATCGCCGCGGGCGCGACGCCGTTCAGGAACCAGATCGGGCCGATGGAACTCAACATCCCGGCAATCGAGGGGATCGGGGGCAGCGTGATCTACCTGGTCGACCGCTACGGCGAGCACTCCATCTACGACGTCGATTTCGTGCCCACCGATGGGAGCCGCGGCTTCGCGCACGCGGGCGTGGGGCTTTGCGGGATCGATCACGTTACCCACAACGTCTTTCGCGGCAACATGGACAAGTGGGCGGGGTTCTACGAAAAGCTCTTCAACTTCCGCGAAATCCGCTACTTCGACATCGAAGGCAAGCTGACGGGCCTGAAGTCGCGCGCCATGACCAGCCCGGACGGCAAGATCAGAATACCCATCAACGAATCGTCCGACGACAAATCGCAGATCGTGGAGTACCTGCACCTCTATCACGGCGAAGGCATCCAGCACATCGCGCTCGCCACGGAGGACATCTACGCCGCGGTGGAGGGCCTGAAGGCGTTGGGCACGGCATTCCAGGGCACGCCCGACACCTATTACGAGCGCATCGACAACCGCATGAAGGGCCATGGCGAGGACGTCGAGCGCATGAAGCGCGACCGGATTCTCATCGACGGCGGCGCAGGCCAGGGCCTGCTGCTGCAGATCTTCACGCAGAACGCCATCGGGCCGATCTTCTTCGAGGTCATCCAGAGGAAGGGCAACGAAGGCTTCGGCGAGGGCAATTTCCGCGCCCTGTTCGAATCCATCGAGGCCGACCAGATCCGCCGGGGCGTGCTGACATGAAACGCTGGATCGAACTTCCGAGGATCGAGGGCGAGGCTTCGCGCCAGGCGCATGCCGATCTGCCGGCCGGCACCTATGAGCGCGAGATCGGGCGCAGCGGCTTTTTCGGGCCGGCCAGCCACATCTACCACCGCCATCCGCCGACCGGCTGGACCTCGTTCGAAGGGCCATTGCGCCCGCGCGCGTTCGACGCCGGGGCGGCGGCGCGCAAAACCGCCTCGCCGTTCGAGGCGCCGCCGCTGCTGTCCAATGCCGGCGTGAAACTGCGCATCTGGACCTGCGAACGCGCGATGGCGGCACTCGCGCGCAATGCCGACGGCGACGAGCTTCTGTTCATCCACGCCGGCGGCGGCGAGTTGTTCTGCGATTTCGGACACCTTGCCTATCGCGAAGGCGACTACCTGCTCCTGCCGCGCGGAACCATGTGGCGGCTGGAACCGCACGCGCGCACGACCCTTTTGATGATCGAGGCCACCAACGCGGCCTACATGCTTCCCGAACGCGGCATCCTGGGCCCGCACGCGCTGTTCGATCCCGCGGTGCTCGACACGCCAAAGCTCGACGACGCCTTCCGCGCGCAGGCCGACGAACGGCCGTGGCGGGTGGAAGTGAAGCGGCGCGGCGCGATTTCGGTCATCGCCTACCCCTTCAATCCGCTCGACGCGGCGGGATGGAAGGGAAACCTGAGCGTGGTGCGGCTCAACTGGCGCGACATCCGTCCGGTGATGAGCCACCGCTACCACATTCCACCCTCCGTGCACTCGACCTTCGTGGCCGACCGCTTCGTCGTCTGCACCTTCGTGCCGCGGCCGATCGAAAGCGACGCCGGCGCGCTGAAGGTGCCGTTCTTCCACTCCAACGACGACTACGACGAAGTGATCTTCTATCACGCCGGCGAATTCTTCAGCCGCGACAACATCCGCCCGGGCATGATCACCTGGCATCCCAACGGCTTCACGCACGGCCCGCATCCCAAGGCGTTCGAGACCGGCGCCAAGGCGGCCAGGACCATGACCGACGAAGTCGCCGTGATGATCGATACGCGCGATCCGCTCGACATGGGACCGGCCGCCGAAGAGGTGGAGGATCGCGGCTACGCCGAGAGCTGGAAACGCAAATGAAGCTGGCATCTCTGAAGTCCGGCCGCGACGGCCGGCTGGTGGTGGTCTCGCGCGACCTGACGCGCTGCATCCCCGTGCCGCATGTGGCGCACCGGCTTCAGGGCGCGCTCGACCGCTGGCGCGACACCGAGGCGCGGCTGCGCGAAATCTACGAGCATCTGAACGAGGGCGCCACCGAAGGCGTGATTGCGTTCGACGCACGCGAATGTTCCGCGCCGCTGCCTCGCGCCTATCAATGGGCGGACGGTTCGGCCTATGTCACGCACGTCGAACTGGTACGGCGGGCGCGCGGCGCGGAAATGCCGAAATCGTTCTGGACCGATCCGTTGATGTACCAGGGCGGATCCGACGCCATGATCGGTCCCACCGATCCGATTCTGGCGGCGGACGAGGCCTGGGGCATCGATTTCGAAGCCGAAGTGGCGGTCGTCACCGACGATGTGGCGATGGGATGCGGCGCGAAGGATGCCGCCGGGCATATCAAGCTGCTGATGCTCGTCAACGACGTGTCTTTGCGCAACCTCATTCCGGGGGAGCTGGCGAAGGGCTTCGGCTTTTTCCAGTCCAAGCCGGCGACCGCGTTCTCTCCCGTGGCGGTGACGCCGGACGAACTCGGCCAAGCCTGGAGGGATGCAAAAGTGCATCTTCCGCTGCGCGTCTTCCTCAACGACGAGCCGTTCGGCGCGCCGAACGCGGGCACGGACATGACGTTCTCCTTCGCGGACCTGATCGCGCACGCCGCCAGGACGCGATCGCTTTCCCCCGGAACGATCATCGGTTCGGGCACCGTCTCCAACCAGGACGACGCCGCCGGATCGTGCTGCATCGTCGAGAAGCGCATGATCGAGCAGATCGAGTCGGGCGCGCCGCGGACGCCGTTCCTCAAGTTCGGCGACCGCGTCCGCATCGAGATGCTCGACGAGGAGGGGCGTTCCGTGTTCGGGGCGATCGACCAGGATGTCCGCCAATATCGAGGCGCTTAGCGGCGCGCTCACGCTCTACGGCTATTTCCGCTCCTCGGCCGCGTTCCGGGTGCGGATCGCGATGAACATGAAAGGGCTCACGCCGCATCGACAATTCGTCCACCTGCTGCGCCACGAGCAGAGGTCCGACGATTACCGCGCCCTGAATCCGCAGGGCGCCGTCCCGACCCTGGTGCACGACGGTCGCGCGCTCGGCCAATCGCTCGCCATCATCGAATACCTGAACGAGATCGTGCCCGAGCCGCCGCTGCTGCCGGCCGGTCCCTTCGAACGCGCGCGGGCGCGCCAGATCGCGCAGGCGGTGGCCTGCGAAATCCACCCGCTGTGCAACCTGCGCGTTCGCGAATACCTGCGCGACGACCTCAACCTGAGCGGGCCCGAGCAGTCCGCCTGGCAGACCCATTTCGTCGGGCAGGGCCTTGCCGCGGTCGAATTGCTGGCCGGGAACGGCCGCTTCTGCGTCGGCGACGTGCCGACGCTCGCCGACATCTGCCTCGTGCCGCAGCTTTACAATGCGCGCCGCATCGAACTCGACCTGGCGCCCTATACGAAACTCCTGCGCATCGAGAAGGCCGCCTGCGAACTTGCCGCCTTCCGCGACGCGGCGCCGGAGAACCAGCCCGATGCGACGCCTGCTGCTTGACCGCTTCATCCCCTACCGGCTTTCGGTCCTGACCAACAAGGTGAGCGGGGCGATCGCGCGGCGCTATTCCGAACGCTTCGGTCTTTCGATCCCCGAATGGCGCGTGATGGCGGTGCTGGGAGAAACGCCGGGACTCTCGGCGCGCGAGGTGGCGGCGCGCACCGCCATGGACAAGGTGCAGGTGAGCCGGGCGGTGGCATCGCTCATCGCGGCGCGGCGCGTGGCACGCACCCCGGACGGCGACGACGGGCGCGTCGGCCACCTCACCCTGACACGCGCGGGACAGGCGGTGTACGACCAGATCGTGCCGCTGGCGCTCGGCCTGGAGAAGACGTTCCTGGCGGCGCTGAGCCGCGAGGAACGCGCGATCCTGGACGGGTTGCTGACCAAGCTGACACGGCAGGCGCAGTGTCTCAACCGGGGCGGACAGGAAAGCGCGGACGGCAGAACGGGCGCTGCGGGCCCGTAGCCGCGATTGGCCTCAAATCGGCGGCGGCTTACGCGAGAGAGGCTGGCGCGCGAGCGATCCGCACTCACGCTTCGGTGACTGCCCTGCCTCGCCGCGCTCTGGCATAATGCCGACGGAAGTCAGCGACAAGGAGCTTGCATGCGGAGATTGCTGCTGGCAGTGGCGGGGATCGCCGCGCTCTCGACGGCCTCATTCGCTTCTGACGTGCGTGTCACAGGCGGCATCGTGCGCGGACAGGACATGCCCGACGGCAGCATCGTTTTCCGCGGCATCGCCTTCGCCGCCCCGCCGGTAGGCAAAAACCGCTGGCGCCCGCCGCAGCCGGTAATTCCCTGGAAGGGCGTGCGCGACGCGAGCACGGCTGCCGCGCCCTGCATCCAGCACGACGAAGGCTGGAACCACGCAGATGCGCTCGCCGGCAAGGAAGACTGCCTCTATCTCACGATTCATGCGCCGAAGCCGGAGGCAGGAACAAAGCATCCCGTGTTCTTCTGGATCCACGGCGGTTCGAACCGCGCCGGTTCGGGATATGGCGACGCCGACTCCACGATGTACACCCAGGGCGTCGTGCTGGTGTCGATCAACTATCGCCTGGGCGTATTCGGGTTCCTCGCCCATCCCGGCCTGACCGCCGAATCGCCCAAGCACGCTTCGGGCAATTACGGCATCATGGACATGATCGCGGCGCTCAAATGGGTGAAGGCGAACATCGCCAAGTTCGGCGGCGATCCCGCCAACGTCACGATCGGCGGCCAGTCGGCCGGCAGCAACGACGTCGGCACGCTGCTGTTCTCGCCTCTGGCGCACGGGCTTTTCACCAAAGCCGTGATGGAGAGCGGGCCGGCCGGCCTCAGCCTGCCGCCGCGCACGCTGGCCGAGAACGAGAAGATCGGCAACGACTTGGAGTCGTTGACCGGCACCCACGGGATCACGGCGCTGCGCGCCCTGCCCGCCGACACTATTTTGACGGCAGGAGAGAGCCTGAAGCCGCCCGCGCCGTTCGATTCCGGCTTGATCTGGGGCCAGCAGATGATCGACGGCTATGTCCTGCGCGAACCGCCGCTGCAACTGCTGGCCGAGGGCAAGCAGGCGCATGTGCCGCTGATCATCGGCGATGTGACGCGCGAATTCCCGTTCGACGGACCGGCGGATGCGCAAATCGGGCTCGTGAAGGCAATGTATGGATCCAATGCCGATGCGGCGCTGAGACTCTATGGTTACGGCCCAAACGGCAATCCTCCTGATGATCCGGTCCTTGGCAGCGTGGGAACCCAGGTGCTCGCAGACGTGATCATGCGCTGTCCCGCGAACGGGCTGGCTGCATCCCAGACGGCGGCGGGCGCCAAGGTCTGGCGCTATCAGTTCGGCCTGCCGCGCGCAGGTCTGCCCTGGCCGCCCGCGCACAACGCCGAGCTGTCCTATGTGTTCGAATCGGCGCCGACGGGATCCACCTTCGCGACCTGGCCGCCGCTGCAGCGGTATTGGGCAAATTTCGCGGCCACCGGCGATCCCAACGGCCCCGATCTTCCCCAGTGGCCGTCGCTGGGAAACGACCGGAATTATCTCGCCTTCACGCCCGACGGACCCAAGCCGGGCAAGGACCTGCGCGGTCCCTTCTGCCGACTTCTGACGGCGCCTGACGCAAGGTGACGCGCCGGCCGTGACGGCGCCGGCCGAATCGTGACTCAACCTTGTCACGAGCGGTTTTCGGCGCGCGTGCCATGCTGCGAGACGCCGAAGCGCGCGCGGGCGCTGCGCCCGTGTCTATGGGAGAAACAGCATGCGAGCGATCGCGAGAACTGCATCGATACTTGTTCTGGGGGCGGGAGTTTTCCTCGGCGGGTGCGCCACCAAGGAATCCGTCGAACAAGCCCAATCCACCGCCGACAGCGCCAAAACCGCCGCCGCCGACGCGCGCTCGGCCGCGGACCGGGCGCAAAGCTCCGCCGACGCCGCCGCCAAGATGGCGCAGGACGCCATGACGCTGGCCCAACAGGCCAACGACAAGGTCGACAAGGTGATCGCGCAGCTGAACGAGGAAAAGGAAAGGCACGAGCACCACAGCCGCCATCACCACAAGACTGCCGGCCTCAGGACCCAGGCGCAGACCGCAGCGGCGGCGTGCCCGCCGACCGAGCAGCAGAAATCCGAACTGCTGAAATACAAAGAGCGGCATGCCTCGGCGGCCAGGGACAAGCAGGCGGCAAATCAGGAGCAGAAGCCGGCTCTGTGAACCGCCGGGTTCCGCCTGAACGTCGCGCCGATCTGTCAATCTGCTTTACATCCGGGAAGCGGATCGGCGCGCGCCCTCTATGAAATCAAGTAATTAGCGATTGGCATGCGCGTTGCTCTGTCTTCTGGCGACACTGTTCAGGGGACATCAGAATGCGCTTTCCGATTATCGCTGCAGGTGCCTTGCTGGCGGCCGCGACCTCCGCACAGGCCAGTTTCACGACAGTCGATCTTTCGAGTTACGTCAACGGGAACGTCGCCATAAACGCGGCGACCTACCCGACCGGCCTCAGCATGGGGAACAAGGGAACCAACGTACCCTTCTTCATCGCCCAGTATCCTGCGGCGAGCGGAGTCGAGGGCACCTGGCTCTCCGACGCTTTGCCGGGCGATTCGGTGACCGTCGATCTGACGGGCATGAACATCAGCGGTCAGGCCTCGTTCTACGCGCTCCTCAACAACTACTACGGCACGCCGGGCGCCGACGAATACGACGTCACCATCACGGCGACAAACAACGACAGCGTCACCTACCAGTCGATCGGCGGGGTGGATACGCGCGACTACAACTCCAACGTCTTCACCAACACCATCGCCAACACGACCACAGAGTGGTTCAACAACGGCATCGGCCAGCGCTTCGACGTCCGCGAGTTCACCCTGCCGGCGAGCTTCGCGACCGAGACGATCGCCTCGTTCACGGTCACGCAGGTGACCGACGGCGACAACGCGCTTCTCAGCGGTTTGACGTTCAGCGATCAGCCGGCGCAGAACTTCGTTCCGGAACCCTTCAGCCTGTCGCTGTTCGGCGCCGGTTTGGCGGGCATCGCGATCCGCCGCCGCCGCAGGAAAGCGAGCTGACGGCAGCCCCGGTCCGGACGGTCAGACGGAACCCGACAGAACCGCCCGGAACTGAACCATCGCCTCGTCGATCTGATCGCGGGTGATGATAAGCGGGGGCATGATGCGCAGGGTGTGGCCGTGGGTTTCCTTGCACAGGATCCCACGGCGCATCAGCGCTTCGCAGTAGTGCCGTGCGCCGCCCGCTTCGGGATGGAATTCGACCGCCACCATCAGACCGCGCCCGCGGATTTCCCTGATCAGGTTGGAACGGATTTCGTTCAGGCTTTCGATCAGATACGCGCCCATGCGCGCGGCGTTGTCGATCATGCCTTCTTCGGTCAGCACACGGATGGCGGCGCGCGCCACGGCGCAGGCCAGCGGATTGCCGCCGAAGGTCGAACCGTGCTCGCCGGGGCGCAGCACGTCCATCACTTCCTTGTTCGAAAGCACCGCCGACACCGGATAGAAGCCGCCCGATAGCGCCTTGCCCACAAGCGTAAGATCCGCCTCGACGCCCTCGTGCTCCTCGGCCAGCAGCTTGCCGGTGCGCCCCAGGCCGGTCTGGATCTCGTCGAGGATGAGGATCACGCGACGCGACGTGCACAGCTCGCGCACGCGCCTGAGATAGCCCGGCGGAGGGATGATCACCCCCGCCTCGCCCTGGATCGGCTCGACCAGGAAGGCGACAGTGTTCGGGTTCATGGCGCGCTCGAGCGCGTCCGCATCGCCGAACGGCACGGTGACGAAGCCCGGCGCGAAGGGACCAAAGCCCTGGCGCGAGCCGGGATCGGTCGAGAAACCGACGATGGCGAGCGTGCGGCCGTGGAAATTCTGCGAGGCGACGATGATCTCCGCCTTTTCGGGCGCGATGCCCTTGACCTCGTAGCCCCACTTGCGGGTGACCTTGAGCGCCGTCTCGACTGCCTCAGCGCCCGAATTCATCGGCAGCACCTTGTGCGAGTTGGTGAGCGCGCAAAGCTCTTCGTAGAAAAGGCCGAGCTGATCGTTGCGGAACGCCCGCGAGGTGATCGAAAGCCGCGCCGCCTGCTCGGTCAGCGCCGCCAGGATCTTGGGATGGCAATGGCCCTGGTTGACCGCCGAATAGGACGACAGGCAGTCGAGGTATCGCTTGCCCTCCACGTCCCAGACATAGACGCCCTGGCCGCGCGTGAGCACCACGTCGAGCGGCTTGTAGTTCGAGGCTCCGTAGGCCTCCTCGAGATCGATGAAAGCCCTGGTCGAGAGGCCGGGATGTTCCATTCGCGGAGCGGTTTTCACCAGGTCCATCTTGCCCTCCCTGGCGATCAGACCGAGGCAGCGGCCCGTTTCACGGCCCTGGCCGCCGCGCTTTCGCGGTTCAGCCGCAGGGTCATGCAATAGGCTCCGCCGCCCGAAAGAATGAACGGATCGAGATCGACGCCCGTGACGTGATAGCCGCGCTCGGAAAGCCGGGCGCGCAGGCCGTCCCGCGGCCGCGCCATCACGATCTCGCGGCCGAAATTCACGGCGTTGACGCAGAAGCCCTCGGCGTCCTCGTCGGAGGCTTCGATCAGATTGTCCTTGCCCGCGACGGCCCGCATCTGGGCCTTGCCCTCGTCGGAAAAGGCCGGCGGGTAGTACACGACCTCGCCGCCCGAAAGCACCAGGAAGCAGGTGTCGAGGTGATAGAAGCGCGGCGAGACAAGTTCCAGCGGCACGACGGCGACCTTGAAGAAGTCGCGCGTAACCTTCAGCGATTCGTGCACCGAGCGCTGGCCGTAGCCGCACCAGAGGACTTGGCGGCGGTCGTCCCAGATGGCGTCGCCCGCCCCCTCCTGGAAGCAGCCTTCGGGGTATTGGGCCACCTCATCGAGCATGCCGCGGGCTTTGAAAGAGTTGAACGCCTTGAGGAACAGCGGTTCTTCGCCCCGGCGCTCGGGGAAACGGAAGCGGGCCACGATCACGCGGCGATCGAGCACCACCGCGGCATTGGCCGGAAAGACCATGTCGGGCAGTCCGGGCGCGCCGGGAACGACCATCACCTGCGCGCCCGCCTCGGCGAGCGCCTCGTGCAGGGCGGCGGACGAAGCCTGCGCGGCGCGGAAATGGCCTTCGGGATCCTGGCTCCACGCGCCGGGTTTCATCCACGGATTGATCACGTAGGAAACCTCGAAGTGCGAGGGATCGACCATGACGAGGGTGGGTTTGTTGGCCATTTTCGTTCCGAGCCCTGATTACGCGACTGACACGCGAAAATTATGCGCGCTGCGCCTGCTAACAGATAGGCAGCAACATGTTGATATTTGCACCATTTCATGACACAATGATCAACAGTGTTGACGAATCGCCAGTTTGCCTGTGGACGATACCGACCATCACCTTATTGCGCTTCTGCGCACCAACGCCCGCCTGCCGGTGGCGTCCCTGGCCAAGACGCTCGGGGTTTCGCGCGGAACGGTCCAGAACCGCATCAACCGCCTGATCCAGCGCGGCGTCATCCAGGGCTTCACGGCGCGCGTGAAGCAGGGCGCCGAAGCACCCCGCGTCCGCGCCATCATGATGATCGGGGTCGAAGGCGAGCGTTCCGACCGGATCCTGAAAGAGCTGCGCGCCCATCCCGAGGTCACCGCGGTGCACACCACCAACGGGCGCTGGGACATGGTCATCGAGCTTTCGACCGACACGCTCGAAGCGTTCGACCGGGTGCTGCACCGCATCCGGCAGATCAACGGCATCGCCGCTTCGGAAACCAGCCTGCTGCTTTCGACCTATCAAATCTGAGGCAGCCTGAGCTTGTCGCGCAGGCGCACGATCTCGCACAGGTTGGCGAGCTGCATTTCCAGCTCGGCCGGATCGACGATGTCCACCGACGGCTTCGGGTACAGGAAGAGGAAATACGACGTGACCTGGTCGAACAGAACCACGTTCGTGCCCACCATCGAGATGTTGTCGGCCATGTTGCGCAGGGAGTCGGAGATGGCCGAGGCCCCGTTCTCGGAGAGGATGGCGCCCACGATGCGCTGCAAGGCCGCCTGGATGTAGCCGGTCGAGCCGTCGTGGAGCTTGTAGAGGTTGCGGGCAAAATCGCGCTTCAGCATCGCGATGTTGGCCATGTCGGCCCCGCCGGCCCGGCGTTTCGGCTCGGTCCCCTTGAGCACGTTGAGGACGAGCTGCAGGCGCTGCGGCGAGTTGCGCGAGACGATGTCGTAGTAGATCAGCGCCTTCCACGCGAAGATGACGTTGGCCCATTCCGAGCGCGGTATCTGCAGCGCCTCGAGGAACGGGTTGGTGGTGGTCGCGGCGGTGACGTTCCACACCTGGTCGACGAAGCGGGACAACTCCTCGGCGGAGGCCATCTTTCCCAGCGCCTTCTGGAGCAGCGGATTGAAGACCTGGAACACGTCCGAGGACGCCTTGCTCGTCATCGCGTAGCCGTCGGCGAAGAAGCTGGGTTCGACCGCGATGCCGGCCGTCCTCAGGCTTTCCGTGACGATGAACGGATCGAGCGTCGGCGCCCGGCTGAGGGTGTCGAGCACCTTCAGGTCGTGCAGCGTGTTGGGATGGCTTTGCGTGTAATCGATGTGGACCAGCTCCTTGAGGTGATCCTTGAACTGGTGCTCTTCGATGAAGAACGAGCGCCCGCCGATGTCGAGCCGCTTCGGATCGAACGGGATGAAGACCTTGGTCGCGACCTGGACGGCGCGGGTGAACAGCTCGCGTTCGTGGTCGCGCACGTTGTGCTTGGCGAGAATCGAGTAGTTGAGGACGTTCGCATGGAAAATGCGATTGGGCTTGACCTCGGCATCGCTGCCCTGCACCGCGGCCGTGGCGGCGTCGCTGAGATCGATCAGATTAAGGATGCGCCCCGAATTCGCATGACGAATCCGGTGGAAGCTTCTGACTTCCTTCCGCTCGCGAAAAGCCGGTGCGATACTCATCTTCCCACCGCGTACAAAGACACCCACCGCCTGCAATTCTGCCGCGATAGGAATTTCGAGTTTCTAAAATGAGTAGTGGCGGTTGGGGCTCAGTTTGGAATTGGATGAATGAACCGCCAACGCCGCCGCGACTGAATAACCCCTCGCTAACCATGCCGAAGCACCGATCCCCGGCAGGATCGGGGCTGCGACGCGGCGGCCGATGTGGCTGCGTCATTAATTTGGCGGTTTTACCCTTACAGTTGTGCGGCCGGACACCTATCTGACGCAGGTGCCGGCTGTTGGGAGGGTTCGTTGAACGACCAGGTACAGGGTCCGTTGTCGGGGACGGAACTCGCAGAGCGTCTTGGCCTCGCGGCGGCCAAGCCCAAGCGCCGCATCAAGAAATGGATGTGGTGGGTCGGCGGCATTCTGATCGTGCTGATCGCGGGCTGGCTGATCTTCGGGCGTGGCGGGCCAAAACCCATCTACGTCAGCCAGCCGCTGACAAGGGGCGCGCTGACGCTCACGGTCAGCGCCACCGGAACGCTGGCGCCGCGGGTGCAGGTGGATGTCGGCGCCGAAGTTTCCGGCCGCATCGACGAACTTTATGTCGACTATAACGATCACGTCACCAAGGGCCAGAAGATGGCCCAGATCAACACCGACCAGATCGTGGCCCAGCTCAGCCAGGCGCGCGCCACCCTGCAACAGCAGCAGGCGACCGAAGCCCAGAACGAAGCGACCTACAAGCGCGATCAGTCGCTGATCGCGAGCAAGGCGCTGTCGCCCCAGCAGTTCGACCAGGCACGGGCCGATTATCTACGCGCCCAGGCCGGAGTGGCCCAGGCCGCCGCCGAGGTCCAGCAGAACGAGACCATGCTGACCAAGGCGACGATCTACGCGCCGATGGACGGCGTGGTGCTGGATCGCAAGGTGTCGAAGGGACAGACCGTGGTCGCCTCGTTCAATACGCCGGTGCTTTTCACCCTCGCCAGCGATCTCACGCAGATGGAACTGGACGTCGACATCGACGAGGCCGACGTCGGAACGGTGCGCGCCGGACAGGATGCCGAATTCACGGTGGCGGCCTATCCCGACACCAAATTCGCGGCCAAGCTCATCTCCATCCACACCGGCTCGCAGACGGTGCAGAACGTGGTGACCTACAAGGGCGTGCTGGTCGTCAACAACGCCAAGCTCCTGCTCAAACCGGGAATGACGGCCACGGCGGAGATCATCACCGGACGACTGCCGCAAGCCACCCTGGTGCCCAATGCGGCCTTGCGCTTCGTGCCTGCGGCCGACGCGACCAGGGACATTCCCGCCGCACCCACCGGCGTGGGACGGGCTCGGGTCTGGACCACTCCGGACGGCAAGACGCTGAAGCCTCACGACCTCAGGCTCGGCGGCACCGACGGGCACTTCACGCAGGTGATCAAGGGCGATCTGAAGCCCGGCGACAAGGTCATCACCGACACCAAAGCGCCCGGGACGCCATGAGTGCGCCGCTGATCGAGCTTCGCGACGTCTATAAGGTGTACGGCGAAGGCGAAGCGGCCGTCGCCGCGCTCGCGGGGGTGAATCTCACCATCAACGAGCACGAATTCGTCGCCGTCATGGGCCCCTCCGGCTCCGGCAAATCGACGGCGATGAACATTCTGGGCTGTCTCGACACCCCCACCGTGGGCCATTACCTCTTCCGCGGCGTCGACGTCGGCTCGCTCGACCGCGGCCAGCGCGCGCTGCTGCGGCGCTACTACATCGGCTTCGTGTTCCAGGGATTCAACCTTCTGAAGCGCACCACGGCGATCGAGAACCTGGAGCTGCCGCTCATCTACCGCGGCATGCCCCGCCGCGAACGTCACAAGCGCTCGAAGGCGGCGTTGCAGCAGGTCGGCCTCGGCGACCGCGGCAAGCACACCGCTGCCCAGCTTTCCGGCGGCCAGCAACAGCGCGTGGCCATCGCCCGCGCCCTCGTCAGCGAACCCGCCGTGGTGTTCGCGGACGAACCGACCGGCAATCTCGACACCGTGATGAGCCACGAGATCATGACGCTCTTGCGCTCGCTCAACGACGAACGCGGCATCACCATCGTGCTGGTGACGCACGAGAACGACATCGCGGCGTACGCCAGGCGGCAGATCCGCTTTCGCGACGGGCAGATCCACTCCGATACCGGAGCGAGCTTCCGATGATCGGAAACGCCCTGATCCTCGCCTTGCGCGAAATCCGCAACAACCTGTTGCGCGCGGCGCTCACGACGCTGGGCATCGTCATCGGCGTCGGCGCGGTCATCGCCATGGTGACCCTTGGCACGGGCGCCACCAAGTCGGTGACGAATACGATCTCCTCGATCGGCAACAACCTTCTGTTCGTCACGCCGGGCCAGCAGCGCCAGGGCGGTTCGCCCACCGCGGCGCCGCCCTTCGAACTCGGCGACGCGGACGCGCTGAGACGGGAGGTGCTCAACCTCTCGGCCGTGGTGCCGGTCAACAACACGACCGCCTCGGCCGTCCTCGGCAACCGCAGCCACACCACCAATGTCGACGGCGCCAGCGTCGATTTCTTCGTCGCGCGCAACTGGAAAATCGTTTCCGGCCGGCCATTCAGCGATTCGGAAGACAAGAACGGCAAATCGGTTTGCGTCATCGGCGAAACCGTGCGCCGCGAACTGTTCGGCGGCCAGGACCCGGTCGGCCAGCGCATCCGCCTGAACAAGATATCCTGCGACGTGGTGGGCCTTCTCGAAGCGAAGGGACGCAACACGTTCGGCCAGGACCAGGACGACTACGTCGTCATGCCGATCCGCGCCGTGCAGCGCCGTTTGTCCGGCAACAACAAAGCCTACTACATCATGGTGTCGGTCCAGAACGAGGCGGGCATCCCCAAGGCGAGGGACGAGATCGCCAAGGTGATGCGCGTCCGGCGGCACATCACCTCCAACATGGAGGACAATTTCTCGGTCCAAGACTTGCGCGAGATCGGCAACATGCTGACCAACATCACCGGCATCCTGACGGCGTTCCTGGCGGCGATCGCGGCGGTGAGCCTTCTGGTGGGGGGCATCGGCATCATGAACGTGATGCTGGTTTCGGTCACCGAGCGCACCCGCGAGATCGGCATAAGGCTCGCCATCGGCGCGCGCGAGCGCGACGTGCTGCTGCAGTTCCTGATCGAAGCGATCGTCCTCAGCGCGCTGGGCGGCACGGTCGGCATCGCCCTGGGGCTGGCGGGAGCGGCAGCAGGCGCCGCGGCCCTGAAGCTGCCTTTCGTGTTCCAGCCTGGAATCGTTGTGATCGCGGTGATTTTCTCGGCCACGGTGGGGGTGGCGTTCGGCTTTTTCCCGGCGCGGCGGGCGGCCCGGCTGGATCCTATCGAGGCTCTCCGCCACGAGTGACGCGTTGCGACGATTGAGCCGCCGGAAAGCCCCGGCCGGCATTTTGACGCGCCCCGGCGCATGCTAGAACCCTCCGGAAAGCGCCGGAGAAACGTCGCGTGACCAAGGAATTCAAGACTTGTCTGGTTGGCGACATCGGCGGCACCAATGTCCGTCTCGCGGTGGCGGACCTGTCGGACGGCACGCCCAAGCTGGGCGCCCCCAAGAGCCTGCCCCACGCCGGCGTTGCCAGGTTCGAAGACGTGGTCGACCGCTATCTCAAGGACCTCGGTAACGGGATGCCGGACGCCATCGTCGTGGCGGTGGCAGGCCCGATCAAGGACGGCGAGGTCCGCCTCACCAACGGGCAATGGTCGATCTCCGAGAAGTCGCTGCGGGCCAAAGGCTTCGGTTTCGCGCGGCTGATCAACGACTATGCCGCGCTGGGCTATGCCGTCGAGCATCTCAAGGGCGACGATCTCGCCCCCGTGGGCGGCAACCAGCCCGGCATCCCCGGCGAGACGGTGGGAGTTCTGGGCGCGGGCACCGGTCTCGGCGTGGCTGCCTTGGTGCGGGATGCGCACGCGTCGAGCGTGATGGTGACCGAGGGCGGCCACATCGCCTATGCGCCGGTCGACGAGGTCGAATTCGAAATCCTGAAGGTGCTGCGGACGCGGTTCTGCCGCGTATCGGTCGAGCGCCTATTGTCGGGACCGGGGCTTGCGAACATCCATTGGGCGTTGGCCCAGATCGGCGGCATCAAGGCCGATCCGCTAACGCCGGAAGAGATTAGCCGGAGGGCGGCGGCCAAGACGGACCAGCTCTGCGTCAATGCACTGGACCGGTTCTGCGGCGTCTACGGGCGCTATGCCGGCGACATGGCGCTGGCCTTCGGCGCGCGCGGCGGCATCTACCTCGGCGGCGGCATCGCCCCCAAGCTGCTGGTGCAGCTCAACGGCGGCACGTTCCGGCGCTGCTTCGAGGACAAGGGCCGCTTCGTCGGCTACGTCTCGATCATCCCGACCAAGGTGATCGTGCATCCGTTCGCTTCCCTGCTGGGATCGGCGGAGGCGGCGCTGCGCTCGCTCGCGGACTTGCGGGGGTAGTGGGCTTCTCGGCCATCGTCCTGCCCGGTTTCGTCCAGCGGCGCGTGGACGAACGTGCCGGCCGCCTCGTGCTCAATGCCGGCCCGGCGGTGCAGTCATGCCGGCGGTTGGGACTTGCCGCGGATTACCTGTATCGGGCGCGGTAACGCGCGCGATTCCAGCACTTGCCAGGCCGCGAGCCCCGGTATCCCGATCAGGATCTCGCGCGCCCGCCGCGCCAGCGACAGCGCCAGCGCCGACGCCGGAGGAATGCCCACAAGCGCGCAGACGAGCACGTAGGCGCCTTCCTGCGCGCCCGCGGCGGCCGGAATGAAGAAGGCGAAGGTGCGAAGGCCGTTGGCCAGACTGTCGACGACGATGGCCTGAGCGATGCCGGTCTGCACGTCGAGCAGGCGGAGGATCACCCAGGTTTCCGCCCCACCCAGCAACCAGCACAGCAGGTGAACCGCAAACGATGTGGCGAGTCCGCGCGGCGCGAAGCTCGCCGCGATGGCCGGAGCGACCTCGCCGCGGGGCGCCAGATTCGTCCATCGGCGCACGACGGCGAGCGCGGAACGCTCCAAGGCGGCAAGCAGCGGCCGGCGAAACGCGAACGCCGCGCCGGCGCCGGCGAAAGCACACGCAAGGCCGAGCGCGACGGGCGGCAGCAGGCTCGAATCCGGCCGCAACAGGAACAGCACCACGACACCCGCGAGCGCGTACGGCAGCTTGGCGGCGAATTCCATGACGAGGTCGGCGAACATCGAAACGCCGGCGCGGAACAGATCGACGCCCGCCAGCGAAAGCGCCCTCGCCCCGATGGCGAATCCCCCGAGCTGGGAAAACGGCAGCACCTCGCCGGCGGCGTCGCGGATCAGCCGCGCGACGAGGAATCTCGCGCGCGCGTCGTGGTGACCGCGGCCGCGCACCGACCACCACGCGAGGCCCATCAGCGCGATGACGGGAAGGTGCAGCATCGCAATCGCGACAAGGCCAGCCGGTCCCAGTTCGGCGAGGGAACGAAGCACGGCATCCGCACCCGCGTACCAGATGAGAAAGCCGACCGTCGCGAGCCCGCCCGCAAACGCCACGATGCGCTTCATGCCGCGGTCTCGCGGGGGACGGAAAAGGCGTCCATGTAGCGTGCGAAGGACTCGCGCAGCCGGCCGGGATCGAGCCCGAACTCCGACAGCTCGTAGCGGACTCTGCGGTGGTGCCGTCTGCGCGCGAGCCACCCCTGCATCCCCTTGCGGGAGCATTCGTCCAGCTCGAAGCCGCAATGGCCATAGATCGCCGACACCGCCGCCATCGGTGCCGACACCACGTCCCGGTAGTGCAGGTGCAGGATGCGCCCGTTGCGCGCGCCGGATTCGGCGGTCATGCGCTCGGCGCTTTCGATCAGGCGGTCCGCCACCTGGCGGCCGACCACGCGCGGATCGAGGCGGCGGGTGAAGGGCCGGCGCAGAAGCTCGGTCAGCTTGGCGCAGGACGCCACCACGCTCAAGGGGTCGCGGTGAAGGAAGACGATGCGGGCATCGGGATAGGTTTCCAGGATCGCGTCCAGCGCAAAAACGTGATCGGGAGACTTCAGGACCCAGCGCCGGCCGGGCGCTTGCGCATCGAGATGCTGGAGGAAGCGGCGATGGAAGCGGAAGGCATCGCGGTGACCGTGCGCGTCGAACCAGCGCTGATAGGAGGGGATGTAGTGGGTGGTGTCGAAGCGCAGGCTCTGGAACACCTGCGCGGTGATGTCGGTGCATTCCTGCGGGGTGTCGGCGGCAAGCGGATGCAGGCGCGCGACGCCCGGCGACAGGAGCTTGAAGATGCGGAATTGCAGCTCCACCCAGCTGCGGCGGAAGTCGAGGCCCAAAAGCCGCGGGCGCCACGGATAGGGGTAGATCAGCTCCCAGCAGCGCGGGACGGCATTGTTCGGATCGTGCGCCAGCAGCGTATGCAGGAACGTCGTGCTCGACCGCGGCAGCCCGGTGATGAAAAGCGGCTGTCCGATCGGGCGCTGCACGATGGCGGGGTCTTCGTCTTCGGCTTCGTCGAAGCGGAGCTGGTTGGAAAGACACCGCAATACGTCGAAGCGCGCCGCCGCCCGTCCGAAATCGGAGAGGTCGGCCTCGTTCTCGTACGCACAGACCAGCCGTTCGAGCGGCTCGACGAAAGAGGAATCGGAAAAGCGCGCGCGGCGGGAGCGCCTGAGCGCGGCTGACATCAGTTCTTTCGGATTCAGTCGGTCGCGTGCGGGCACGGCGTTCTTCGTCTCCCAACGGGCGAAATCATGCATGGAAAATGCACCTAAGAAAACGGCGGCGCCGCGAACGGAGGAAGATGCCACAGCGTCAGGAACCTGCCGCAAACTGGCTCGTTTTCGCTTTGCCCGGATTAGTCGGGCAGGTCTTGCAGGAAAAAGGTGATGGCGTACCTCGACGTAAGCCCGATGATGGCGTCTCTGCGCAACCAGCCGGAGGAATTCGATCTTAGAGGTGATTGGTTGCGACACATTCCGAGCCGCCACAGCTTCAGGTTCGAGCCAAGCGGAAAGGTCCATATCCGGGCCGAGTGCGATGGCGCGTTCCTGGCCATTCATCCCGAACAGGAGCGCCGGCTCAGCGACAGTTTCGAGAGCTGGCACGCCAGTTATTGGCGCCCCCTCGAGATAAACCGCGAGTTTGCTTCGCACTTTCCTCCGCGCTCGGCGTGGCGGCGCCTGTTGCTCGCACTGACGGCACGTCTCAATCGCTGGCTCGTCGGTGGCGAGCGCGACTACCACGCCGGCGTTCGCCTTGCCGTGGAGTAGTCCGAGACCGGCGCCGTGTTGCGTGAAGGCGCGTGCGATGACGTGCGCGTCATGCGTTTCGCCTTGACGAGCGGGAACCATCGCCGCTGAACTCCCCGCAACGGAGGACGGGCGATGGACAAACGCGATTTCGACACCAGCGGAGCGCCGCTCGCAGCCGACACCAATACGCCCCTGGGCGCGACGGCTGAGGCCGGCGGCGTTGCGTTCCGCGCCTGGGCGCCTAATGCGCAAGCCCTCTACGTCCTGACCGGTCCCGCGCTCGCGGCCGCGCGCCAACAGGGGTTCGTGCCCGACCCCGGCGATGCGATGACCGCGCTCGGCGACGGCACGTGGGGCGCGTTCGTTCCGGGCGCCGCAGAGTCGGATGCCTACCTCTATTGGGTCGTGGGCAACGGCGGCTTCGGCCTCAAGCGCGATCCCAGGGCGCGCGAACTGAGCGTGGCGCCGGCCTATCCCGACAGCAATTGCCTGGTGTGCCGGCCGCAGAGCTATCCCTGGCACGACGCGGGATTCCGCGCGCCGGAGTTCCGCGACCTCATCCTCTATCAGCTCCATATCGGCGTGTTCTACGGCGTCGACGCGCAAGGCAACGACAAGCGCCGCTCGATCGCCAAGTTCCTCGACCTGCTCGACCGCGTCGACTATTTCGCCGACCTCGGCATCAATGCCGTGCAGCTCATGCCGATCCAGGAATTCGCGACGCCGACGAGCCTCGGCTACAACGGGCTCGATCTCTATTCGCCGGAAATGGACTACGAGGTTGCCGACGAAACCGAGCTGGCGCGCTACCTCGCCAAGGCGAACGGCTTCCTCGTCCGCGCGGGCCGGCCGCCGCTGACGCTGGACCAGATACGTTGCGGTCCCGATCAGCTGCGCTGCGTGATCGACATCCTGCACCTGAACGGCATTGCGGTGCTGTTCGACCTCGTGTTCAACCACGCCGGCGGCGGCTTCGACGACCGCTCCATGTGGTTCTTCGACCTCCAGCCCCAGGGCGACAACAACCGCAGCCTCTATTTCACCGATCAGGGCTGGGCCGGCGGTCTGGTGTTCGCCTACTGGAACGCGGCCGTGCGCCAGTTCTTGATCGACAACGGCAAGCAGTGCTTCGAGGAATTCCACATCGACGGCATCCGCTACGACGAAGTGACGGTGATCGACAGTCACGGCGGCGGCGGCTTCTGCCAGGACCTGACGGGCACGCTTCGCTACGAGAAGCCGCAGGCGATCCAGATCGCAGAATACTGGGCCGACGACCGCGCCGCCGCGGTGCGCCCCTCGCCCTCGGGGCTCGGCTTCGATGCGGCCTGGGCCGACAAGCTGCGCGGCGGCATCCGCGGCGCGCTTACGCAAATGGCGGGCGGCTTCAACGCCTTCGTCGACATCGATGCGCTGGCGGGCGCGTTCGACACGCCTTGGGGTTTCGACGCGGCCTGGCGCGCCGTCAACGCGATCGAGAACCACGACCTCGTCTATGCCGGACGCGACCAGCGCATCGCGGCGCTCGCCGATTCTTCCGACGCGCGCTCCTGGTACGCGCGCAGCCGCTCACGCGTGGCAGCCGGATTGATGTTCGCCGCACGCGGCATTCCGCAGCTCTTCATGGGCGAGGAAATCCTCGAAGACAAGCAGTGGAGCGACGACATCAACTTCCACGCCAATCTTCTGATCTGGTGGGACGGCCTCGGCAGCGACCCCGTCATGCGCGACTTTCGCGCCTTTTGCCGCGACCTGATCCGATTGCGGCGGAATTTCGCCGCGCTGCGCGGCGAGTCGCTGCGCGTGTCGACCCGCAATTCGACGGACCGGGTGATGGCGGTTCAGCGCTGGATCGAGGGCAGCGGACAGGACGTGCTCGTCGTGTTCAACCTGCAGGAGACGAACCGGTTCGCCTATCGCGTCGGTTTCCCGTCCGGCGGCGTGTGGCGCGAAGTGTTCAACAGCGACGCCTATGACGATGTCGGCAACCACGCCCCCGTCGGCAACGGCGGCAGCGTGACGGCCGAGGACGGCTACGGCTGGGACGGCATGCCGGCATCGGCGGCGATCACGATTCCGGCCAACGGGTTCATCGCCTTCGCGCGATAGCGGGGTTTCGCCGTCAGGCCGGCTGCCCGCCGCAGGAGCCCCTTACCACCAGGCGGCAGGGCAGCACCGTGCCCTCGGCTTCCTCGCCCCGCATCAGCTTGAGCAGCGTCTCGACCAGCACTTCGCCCGCGGTCTGCGTGTCCTGCTGCATGGTGGTCAGGGGCGGCGTCACCATGCTCGCGGCCGGTATGTCGTCGAAGCCGACCACCGATACCTGCCCCGGCACGGTGATGCCGCTCTCGCGCAGCACGCCCAGGGCGGCGATGGCGATGAGGTCGCTGGCGGCGAAGATCGCATCGAAGGGCACGCCGCCGGCGATGATCTGGCGGATGGCCTTCTCGCCGTCGGGCAGCGCGCTGACCGCGTCGGCCTGAAGTTCGGGGACGACAGGAAGCCCGGCGTCGCACAGGGCGCCTACGTAACCGCGGTAGCGTCCGAAGAACTCCGGATAGTGGTTCGAGGCGTGGCCGAGGAATGCGATGTTGCGCCGGCCCAGTGAGATCAGATGCCGGGTCGCTTCGTAGCCGCTCTTGTAGTCGTCGCAGCCGACCGAAAGGCTCGGATGGCCCTCGATCGCGGCGCCGTAATGCACGAAATGCGTGCCCTGCTCCACCAGGCGCTCGAGCTCGGCGCTGTAGGTGAGAAAGTCGTCGTAACCGAGCAGGATGATTCCGTCGGCCTTGCGGGCATCTTCATAGTCGGTGCGCCAGTTGGTCGACAGATGTTGGCAGGAGATCAGCAGGTCGTAGCCGCGCTTGGCGCAGGCGCCGGTGATCGATCCCAGCATCGACAGGAAGAACGGATTGATCAGCGAAGCGGCGAAACGCTTGTCCTCGAAGAACAGGATGGCGATCGTGTGGGTGCGCTGGCCGCGGAGATTCGAGGCGTTCTTGTCGACCTTGTAGCCGAGTTCCTGGGCGATGAACTCGACGCGGCGGCGGGTGATCGGACTGATGGTGGGATCGCCGCGCAGCGCGCGGGAGACGGTCGGCTGCGACACTCCCGCTTCGCGGGCGATATCGAACGACGTGGGCCTGTATGTGGCCGGCGGTCCCGACTGAGAGCCGCGCTTTTCCGTCATGGTTTACCAGTCCCGTGTCCCGGCGGCGCGCCAAACATGCCACAGCCCGCAGGCAAATGCAGCGTGCCGCGGTGTCCGGTCCGTGCGGCGGCGGACCGCAAACCGGCTCGCCCGCATTCACAACCGCGAAGTGTCACAAAGCCAAAAAAAGAGGCCCGCCCTGCCAGGCGGACCCCTCAACTTCGGAGAGGGGACATTTGCGGCGAAGGGCACCATTGCGGCGAACGCAACGGTGCCCTGCCGCGCACTGTCAGTACTTCACGCGGACCGCGAACTGCACCAGGCGGCCGCTCTTGCTCCAGCCGGTGTCAAGCAGGACCGGCTTCGCCTTGGGCGAAAGCGAGGTGTCGCCGAAGACCTGTTGCTGGAAGATGGTCGTCGTGTCGAGCAGGTTCGAGCCGTCGAGCGAAACTTCCCAGTGGTCGTCCACCGAATAGCGGATCGATCCATCGAGGAAGCCCGCCGACTTCTGATACATCGGCGTGCCGGTGCAGCAGTCGAGGTTGTCGGTCAGGTAGCCCGAACGCCAGTTGTAGGCCAACCGGATGCCGATCGGCCCCTTCTCGTACAAAGCGATGATGTTGTACGAGTCGTCGGAGATGCCGGCCAGACGATGCGAATCGATGATTGCATTGTCCACTTGCAGACCGCCACCGAAGGCGATGGTCGAACCCGCGATATAGCCGGGCTGAACCGCCAGGTTGGAATTGTGGATTCCCGCCTGGTGGGTGTGGATGTAGTTGAGCTGGGTGCCCAGGCCGTCGAACGGAGCGGGCAGGAAGTCGAAGAAGGCCTGATACGCCACTTCGAAGCCCCACAGCTCGCCGCCGTTCGCGGAGTTGACCGGACCGCGGACGAGGATGTTCTCGGTCGCGCCGTTGTTGGTGATGGCACGCGTGACGTCGCCGTAGGCGATGCTGTTGTTCAGCTCCTTCAGGAACATGTCGGCCGTGAACGAGCTGGTGCTGTTGAAGTAGTACTCGTAGCTGGCGTCGTACTGCCAGGCCGTCATCGGCTTCAGGGCCGGGTTGCCCGCGTTGGCAATGAACTCGAAGTTGTAGCCGGTCACGTTCGCCGGAACGTGCGTCGCCGTCGGCGAGTTGTAGACAACGTAGGGCGACGTGCTGGTCACGTCGATCGGCGGCGAGCTGATCCCCACGTAGTTGCGCAGATAGCCGAAGTCAGGACGCGACATGGCTTCCGAAACAGCAAAGCGCAGGATCGAGTCTTCCGTGAGCGACAGCTTGAGGTTAGCGCTCGGCAGGAGGTTGTAGCTGGTCTTGCCGTAGGTGTTGAGCCCGGAGGCACCGTTGCTGAACGCTCCCTCGGCCGCCGTCAGCCAGCAGCCGATGTTGGTGACGTTGTTGCCGCTCAATGCGTCGCTGCAGTTCGATCCGAGCTGGGCCTGGTACCAGCTGTTGGTCGGGAACGAGATGCCGCCCGTGCTGGTCAGTTCGGTCTTGATGTAGCGGGCGCCGATATTGCCCGACACCGGAACGCCGAAGACTTCCAGCGCATCACCGCCGAAGGCGATCATCAGATAGCCGGCCGTCGTCTTCTCCTTGACGTCGAGTACTTCGGACGGCAGGAAGCAGTCGGTAGTGCCGGCGCGAGAGCAGATCGGGTCCCATCCGCCGGGGCTTCCGGTTTCCTTGTGACCCAGCGCCATGGCGACGGCGTTGGGATCCTTCAGGACGGAGTCCTTCAGCCAGACGGTCGGGCCCGGATTGAAGACCTTGCCGTTGTAGAAGTCGTTGCCGAGGCTTGCGGTATACCAGATGTTGGAGCCGTAACCCGTGAACTGGGTGGAGTTGCCGCAACTGGCCGGGTAGGCCGACGGCGTCGTGTTGTCGATGCTGAAGCCCGGCCCGTCGCACATATAGGGATCAGCCACCTGGACCCAGTTATAGGCCGAATAGCGCACGACTTGGTGACGATCGGCATAACGGACGCCGATCTTCACGA
>DATKOE010000015.1:0-16740 GCA_035524815.1 Rhizomicrobium sp. | reverse complement strand
GCGAGCGACCTTTCCGGCAAGCTGTTGTCGCATCATGCGGTGCTGTTCACGCCGGACGCGGGCGCGTTGGCGGGCCAGCAGTTCCTGGTGATCGATACCAACGGAGTCGCAGGCTACCAGGCCGGTGCGGACCTCGTGATCCGGCTCGTCAATCCATCGAACACGGGGGCGCTCGGTCTCGGCACGTTCACTTAGGATGCGATAGCGGACCGGTGGCGCTTGCCGCTTGCGCCGGGGCGCGAGGTTTCGCAGACTCCCCGGCGGGGAGGGGTCGACCGGACATGCAAAGGCGCAAACCGCTCCTGCGGCGACGGAGCCTGAAGCAGGCGCGCGCGAAGCGGACGGAGTCGTTCGGCCGCGAACTGCGCGAGACGCTTGAACGCCTGCCGGGCGGGCTCGTTTTCCGCGAGCGCGCGCGCATCGGTCCCTTCGTCGCCGACTTCGTGTGCCCGGCCGCGAAACTCGCCATCTTCGCGGGCGAGGAGGACGAGACCCGCAGCCGCTGGTTCTCGTCCCAGGGCTGGCGCGTGCTGACGTTTACGGAAGCGGAATGCTCGGACGCAGCCTTCGTGCGCGGCGCGATCGCGCGACTGTTCGAGCTGCGCCTCGTGCGGCCGGCGGAATAGGGCCGATGCGGACGCGCCGCCGCGCCATGCCGTTACCGCGCCGCTTCGGTGGCGGCCCAGATGACGACGCCGGTGAGCAGGAGCATCAAAACCCCGAACAGGCGCAGCGCGATCACGCCGCCGGGCGACTGCGGATGGGCATGGCGGTCGCGCAGCCGGTGCGGCAGCACCAGCAAAATGAATCCGTACACGGCGAAGAATACGGTCGCGAGCACTGCGACCACGATTGCGCTGGTTCCGTTCGTCATCCGGCCCCTCCGAACCGGAACAATGTATGCATCGCGGACGCAACTCGCCAACGGCCGCCGTTGCGGAAGGCGCGACTTTTCGCACAGGCTCTTGCGGTCTTGAATGCCGGCGTCAAGTTCGCGGCGTCGTTCGAAAGGCCCAGAAAAGGCCCGGGGGCTGTCGCTATCGGCAGCCCCCTTTCCAGGCCTTGGCACGTAGCCATCAGGCCGACCGGCCCGGCGGGCGGGCCCGTCTTTGCGCCTCATCTGCTCGTCACGAGCGAGGCAGATGGAGTAGATACCAAAACGCGCCCGAGGTCAAGAAAACGGGAGCGTATGCTGATCACTTTATTGCAACCGAAACTTGCGTCTTATCAATGACAGATCATCCGTACACAGTGCAATCGCGAGCCGCGGAGTCGAAGGCCGATCTCTTCTCCGCGCGCGTGCCGCGCTACACGAGCTATCCCACCGCCCCGCATTTCCACGCCGGCATAAACGGCGCAACGCTGAAGCGATGGCTCGCCGAATTACCGCCGGGCATGCCGCTGTCGCTCTATCTGCACATCCCGTTCTGCGACACGCTGTGCTGGTTCTGCGGCTGCCACACGACGGTGGTGAACCGCTACGCGCCGGTCGAACAGTATCTCAAGGATCTGTTCACCGAGATCGCGAATATGGGGCCGCTCGTGCGCGGCCATCGCGTCACGCACCTTCACTGGGGGGGCGGTTCGCCCACCATGCTGTCGCCGGACGACGTGCGCGCGCTGAAACGGACGCTGGCCAGCCATTTCGACTTTTCATCGAATGCCGAGTTCGCCGTCGAGATCGATCCGCGCGGGCTGAGGGACGAGATGGTGGCGGCGCTGGCCGAAGCTGGCGTGACGCGCGCCTCGATCGGGGTGCAGGACTGCGACGACGCCGTGCAGCGCGCCATCAACCGCATCCAGCCGTTCGAGGAAACGAAGAGCGCGGTGGACCGGCTGCGCGCGGCGGGCATCGGCGCGCTCAACATCGACCTGATCTACGGCCTGCCGCACCAGACGCTGGCCCATGTCGCGCGCACAATCGACCTGTCGCTTTCGCTGTCGCCCCAGCGCTTTGCGGTGTTCGGCTACGCGCACGTGCCGCACTTCAAGAAGCACATGCAGCTCATCGACCAAACGGTGCTGCCCGATACCGAAGCGCGCTTCGAGCAGTTCGAGCTGGCGCACGAACTCATCACCGCCGCGGATTACGTGCCGATCGGGCTCGACCATTTCGCGCGCGAAAGCGATTCCCTGGCGCGCGCCGCCAAGGCGGGAAGGCTGGCGCGCAACTTCCAGGGCTACACGTCCGACGACGCGCCCGCGCTGATCGGGCTGGGAGCCTCGGCGATCGGCTCGCTGCCGCAGGGCTACGTCCAAAACCACCCCGACGTGCCCGCCTGGCGCAAGGCGGTGCAGGCGGGCGATCTGCCGGTGGCGCGCGGCATCGAACTCACGGACGAAGACCGGCTGCGCCGCGCGATCATCGAGCGGCTGATGTGCGATCTCGAAGCCGACCTCGACCGCGAGGGCGCACCCTACGGGATGAGCGCGGGCAATTTCGCGCACGAGCTCAAGCTGCTCGAGCCGCTCGCGGCGCAGGGACTGGTGGTGGTGGAAGGCTCGCGCTTGCGCGTTCCATCGGCGGCGCGCGCGGCGGTGCGCCTTGTGGCATCGAAGTTCGACACGTTTCTCGGGAACGGCAAGGCGGTCCACGCCGTGGCGGTTTAGTTCCGCTTCGCCAGCACGCCGAACGGGGCGGAGCGTTCGAGCCAGCGCTTGCCGGTTTCGACATCGAAGATCTCGGCCACCTCGAAGCCGGCCTCGCGCAGTTCGGCGGCGACGTCGTCCGGGCTGAAATACTGCATCCAGTTGAAGATGTCCTTGGTGCGTTCCGGCTCGACGATGAGGTAGCGGTCGAGCGCCAGGTACAGCTCGGGATAAAGGTGCGTGGCCCGGAAGCCGAAATAGTCGCCGTCGGCCCAGAACCCGCTCATCAGCCGGCGTTCGCAGCGGAACTCCTCGCTGCGCTGGCCGAACTGCGCCAGCGAAAAAACGTCGAACAGGAAGTGCCCGCCCGGCTTCAGCATGGCGCGGACGCGTTCGAGCAGGGCGCGGCGCTGCGGCGGGGAGAGCACGCAATAGTCGCCGTAGATGAGCGTGACGATGTCCTGCCCGCCGGTCAGCGCGTCCTTCATGTAGTCGGCGAGGCGGTAGGCGATGGTGAGCCGCTGGGCGGTCGCCGACTGCTTGGCGTAGGCCAGCGAGCGCACGGAGAAATCGACGCCCGTGACGCGGGCGCCGTGCATGGCCATGCGCTCGGCGTAAAGGCCGGGCCCGCAGCCGAGGTCGGTGAGCGCCTTCCCGGCAAGGCCGAGGCGGGTCTCGATCCACTTGACGATGCGGTCGACGCCCTCCGGCCGGCGCGACGCCAGATCGCTCTCGGGATCGAGGTGGCATTCCAGCATCCGCGCCGAAATGTACTTGTCGGTCCACAACGCGGCGGCGGTGTCGACGGAGAACGGCGCCGGCCGTTCAACCAGATTCTTCAGCAGCTCGTACATGGCATTCCCTGTGAGGGATCAATCTGCCACGGGCGCCTTGCCGTTTCCATTGACGTGGCGCGGCGGCCTGGGGGCAAGCCACACCGTCGCGGCGGTGAGAAGCAGCACCACGCCCACTGCCAGAAACATCTGGTTGGTCCCCAGCATCACGCTCTGTCCCTCGACCGCGAGGTCGAGCAGGTTGCGCGCCTGATCCTGGGTGAAGCCGCCGCCCTGAAGCAGCGAGAGGACGCCCGCAGGGTTGTGCAGTTCGCCGGCCAGAATCGCCTTCTTGGTGTCGATGGCATTGGTCCAGCCGGCGACCACGACCGCCGTGGAGACGGCGCTCGACAGGGTGCGCACGAAATTGAACTGGCCCGCGCCGGCGGCGGTGTCCTTGGGGGGCAGGGAACTGACCGACATGTCCATCAGCGGCACCACGATCAGCGGGAAGGCGAACCCCTGGAGCATCTGCGGCCAGAGAAGCTGCAGAAAGGTCATGTCGGGCGTGAACGTGACGCGCACCAGGGTCGCGGCGGCCGCCATCAACAAGCCGACGAAGACGATCCAGCGGTGATCATACCTGGTCATCAGGAAAGAGGTGATCGGCGCGGAGATCACCGAGAACACGCCCAGCATAGCGGTGTTGTAGCCCGCCCATAGCGCGGTGTAGCCCATGTCGATCTGAAGCCACAGCGGCACCAGCACGAGCGAGCCGAACAGGGCGCCGAACGACAGCGCGATGACCACCATCGAAATCGAGAACGAACGGTCGCGGAAGACGCGCAAGTCGACGATGGGGGCCTTGTCGGTCGCCTCCCAGATGATGAAGGCGAGGAAGCCCACGACGGTGACGATGAGAAGCTCGACGATGAAATCGGAATTGAACCAGTCGAGATTCTGGCCGTTGCCGAGCATGACCTGCAGCGCGCCGACCCACAGCACCAGAAGCCCCAGGCCGACATAATCGACGCGGGTCTTCGCGGTCGGCTGCTCGTGTTCGGCCAGAAGCCGCCAGGCGACGAAGGCGAGCGCCAGCGCGAACGGCACCTTGATGTAGAAGGCCCAGGGCCAGCTCCAGTCGTCGCCGATCCAGCCGCCCAGCGTCGGGCCGACGGCGGGGGCGATGATCGTCGTCGCGCCCCAGGCGGCCAGCGCCTTGATCTCGTGGCGCGGCGGCACGATCTGCAACAGCAGCGTTTGCGACAGGGGGATCAGCGGCCCGCCGCAGATGCCGAGCAGGATGCGGAACAGGATCAGCATGGGAAGGCTGGTCGCCATGCCGCACAGGATCGAGACGACGCCGAAACCGAGAATGCCCGAGACGAACACCTTGACCGGCCCGAAACGCTCGGCCAGCCACCCGGTCAGCGGCACCATGATGGCCTCGGCGACGGCGTAACTGGTGATCACCCAGGTCCCGTCGCCGGCCGCCACCGCGAGCGCGCCGGAGATATGCGGCACCAATACGTTGGTGATGGTGAGGTCCAACACCGCCAGGAAATTGGCCATCGCCAGCACGAGCACGACGGCAACCAGCAGAAGTCCGGTGGGCTCGCGCTTGGCGGGGAGATCGGCGGCGGCGGCGACGATGCTCGACATCGGATCAGTCCGAGACGTCGATGGTCGCCTTCATCGACAGCCCGACGCGCAAGGGGTGGGCTTTCAGCTCGGCGGGATCGAGGGTGATGCGCACCGGCACGCGCTGCACCACCTTGATCCAGTTGCCGGTGGCATTCTGGGCCGGGATGACGGCGAACGCCGCGCCCGTGCCGCCGCCCAATCCCGCCACGCGGCCGTGGAACGTCACCGACGAGCCGTAGAGATCGGACTCGAGCACCACCTTCTGGCCCGGATGCACGCGGGCAAGCTGGTTCTCCTTGAAATTGGCATCGACATAAACGTCCTGCACGGGAACGATGGTCATGACGGGACGGCCGGCCGCCGCCATCTGGCCCACCTGGACGTTGCGCTGCGCCACGATGCCGGAGACCGGCGCGGTGATGACCGTGCGCGAGAGATTGAGCTTCGCGGTATCGAGCTGCGCCCTGGCGGCCAGCACCTCGGGATGATGGGCGACGTCGGTGTTGCGGGTCAGCGCCTCGGCCGCCGCGAGCGCGGCGGTCGAGGCTTCGTAGGCTGCCTGATAGCCCGACAGCTCCTCGTTCGAGACCGCGCCGGTGCCCCTGATCTTCGCGCGCCGTTCGTAATCGAGGCGCGTGCGTTCGTAGTCGGCGCGGCGCGCGGCGGTCTGGGCGAAGTAGGTCTCGATCTTGCGCACCGTGGCGCCGTAGGCGGCTTCAGCCTGCTCCTCCGCGAGCCGGGCGTCCGCCGGATCGATCACCACGAGCACGTCGCCCTTGTTCACCGCCTGGGCGTCGTGCACGCGCACGTCCATCACCCGGCCGTTGGTCAAAGGCGTCACCTGCGCCGAGGAAACGTTGACATAGGCGTCGTCGGTCGAGGCGTAGTGCGAAGCGACGAGCAGCCACCACAGTCCCACCGCGCCGCCGATCGCGGCGATCGCGCCGCCCAACAGCATGAAGAGTCGCTTGCGGGTGAACCAGCCGTCCATGGTGTCCTCAATTCTTCCCGGCGTATCCGCCGCCCAGGGCGCGGACGAGGGCGATGTCATAGGCGAAGGCCTGCGCTTCGAAATCGGCGACGGCCATGCGCTGCATCAGCAGCATGTTCGCGGCGGTCAGGACGTCGAGATAGCGGGCGAGCCCGGCGTCGTAACGCACGCGCACGACGCGATAGGCGTTTTCGCTCTCGGCGAGCGCGGCACGGGCATGGGCAAGCTCGCCCTCCAGCGCCTTGCGGTCGGACCAGGCGTCGGCCACGTCGCGCAGCGCGCCGGTCAGCGTCTTGTCGTAAAGCGCCACCGCCGCGTCGTGCTTTGCGCGCGCGGCGCGATAGATGCCGGTGTTGCGGCCGTAGTCGAAGATCGGCAGGTGAATCGCCGGGCCGAAACCGCCGACCTGCGACGAGCTTTTCAGCAGGAATTTGGCATCGAGCGTGCCGAGGCCGTAGAGGCCGGTCAGGTCGACATTGGGATAGAAATTGGCGTTGGCGGACTCGATGCCGTAGGCGGCGGCTTCCGCGTTGCGCCGCGCCGCGACCACGTCCGGACGCCGGCCGATCAGATCGGCGGCAAGCGACGCGGGCAGCCCGGTCGAGCGCAGCACGTGCCCGGCCGCGGGCTTGATCGACAGCGCGTAGTCGGGGCCCTTGCCGATAAGCGCGGCGAGCGCATGCTGCGTCCTGGCGACGAGCGCGCCCACGGCCTCGCGCTGCACCTTGGCCGCTTCGAGCTGGGCGCGGGCCTGGCTCACCGAGGCTTCGTTCTCGAGCCCGCTGGCGAAGCGCTTCTCCACCAGTTCCGCGCTCTGACGGCGCACTTCGACGGCGTCGTCGGCCGTCTTTGCGTCGGCGTAGAGCTGCATCAGCCCCGCGTAATAGGCGGCGACGCCGCTCGCGACCTGGAGGCGGGCTTCGGCTTCCTCGGCCTTCGCCGCCTCGGCTTGCGACAGCGCCGCGTCGAGCTCGGCGCGGTTCTTGCCGAAGAAGTCGAGCTGATACTGCACGCTTGCCGTGAGCAGCGCGGCGTTGTGGAAGCCCTTGGGCAGATAAGGCTGGAACATCGGAGGGAAGCCGAGGTTCTCGGTCATCCGCGCTTCCATGAGCGTGCCGTCGCCGACGACGGTGGGCCAGAGCATGGCTTCGGAGATGTCGGTCATCGCGGCGGCGGCGCGAACGCGCGCGGCGGCCATCTTGAGGTCGGGCGAGTCCTTCAGCGCATCCTCGATCAGGCCGTCTAGCTGCGGATCGCCGTAGGCTTTCCACCACTGCTCGTCGGGCCAAGCGGCCTGCGGCGCGGCAAAGCTCGCGGCAGTCGCGTAGGCCGCGGGCGGCCGGACTTCGGGGCGCGGTCCCAGATCGGGGGCGCAGGCACCGAGAAAGACCAGAATCAAAGCGGAGCCGCAGGCGAGAACCGCCCGGATTCCCGGAAAACGAGCATTTCGGCTGGAATTTGCCATCGGCGGCCGAGAAGTTGTACGATACCGTACGGTACAAGCCTCAAGTTGGCGCAATTGTCAAGGGGCCGATACGGTACGGTTCACGGAGCCTGGAATCTCATGGACTTGGCGGAAGCAAAGAAGATCACTCCCGACGCGCGGCGGAACGCGATCCTCGACATCGCCCACGCGGCCTTCATGCGCGACGGCTATGCCGGGGCCTCGATGTCGCGCATCGCCGCCGAACTCGGCGGCTCGAAGACGACGCTCTACAACTACTTCGCATCGAAGAAGGAGTTGTTCGTGGCCGTGGCCGAGCGCGAGTGCGCCAGCCTGTTCGATCAACTGTTCGCGTTCGACGAGTCGGTCGGCGATTTCCGCCTCGCCATGCGCGATCTGGCAAAGCGCATTCTGACCGAGATGCTGTCGGACCGTCTCGTCAACGGCTACCGGCTGATCGTCGCCGAATCGGCGCGCTTTCCGGAGGTGGGGCAGGCGGCGAACGAAATCGCGCTCGAGCAGGGCCTGGCGCGGCTGTCCGCGTATTTCCGGCGCGCCATCGAAGCGGGACAGATGCGGCAAGCCGATCCCAAGCTCGCCGCCGAGCAGTTCTTCGATCTTGCCTGCGGCCATCTGCACAAGCAGCGGCTCTGGAATGTCTTGAGCAGGGTGACGGCGGATCAGATCGAAGAGGAAGCCGAGCGCGTGACCGGCACGTTCCTCGCCGCCTTCGGCAACGAAGAGATTTCCCGCGCGGCACGGCAGTTCGCCGGGGATTGAACCGGCGCGTTTTCAGGCGGGCTGCGGGACCGGCCGCGGGGCGG
The DNA here is from genome assembly GCA_035524815.1 of Rhizomicrobium sp. Classification (GTDB taxonomy): domain Bacteria; phylum Pseudomonadota; class Alphaproteobacteria; order Micropepsales; family Micropepsaceae; genus Rhizomicrobium. The sequence goes on along the minus strand of DATKOE010000015.1, from coordinate 8,475 downwards.
GAGCGTCCACCTTGGCGTCCCAGCGGCTTCTGGCGTAGGCGAACGCGACGATTACCGCGAAGCACAGGGCCGGCAGCAGCATTCCCGCATCGGCATTCAGCGGCGGCCACACCGCCAGCGCCAGTTGATACAGATTGGCGCCGGCTGCGCCCCCCATGCAGACCAGCGCCGTGGCGAGTTTCATCAGCGGCCCCTTGCGGCGAATGGCGAGTCCGAGAATGGTCGGCCACATGATCGAGGCGGCGAACTGGTTTGCCAGAACAGCCAGGCCCGAGATCAACGTCCACCCGGTCGCGGCGATCAGCGAGCAGGCAATGCCGGCAATGCCGAAAACGGCCAGAAGGCGCACCGGCGAAATGAAGCGCATCAGGGCGCAACCGGCGAAGCGCCCGGCGGCGAAGATCACCGCGGCCCAGAAGAACACGTTGGCGAGGGGCGAGGAGTCGTTTGCGTGAAAAGCCGCGACGAGATACTTGCCGCCGATGGCGCCGTTGGTGATGAGGATGACGATGCCGACCGCCTGCGCCGCCATCGCGAACAGGATCTTGCGATCCGTCAGCAGGCTCCGCAGCCCGGCGCCTTCGCCGCCCGACGCGCGCTCGCTCGCCACGGGCGGAAAGCGGCGGTCTTCGAACAGCCACGCGATCACGAGGACGGCGGCGCCGAGAAGCACGTAAGGATGGGCCGCCGAAATCGTGAACTTCGTGCCCGCGATCTCATGGGTGCCGATCAGCCACTTCTCGAGCACCAGGACCGCGATCGTGCCCAGGGGATAGACCGCCTGCGCCACATTCAGCCGCCACACGAACGTCTTTTCCGGGCCAAGGCGGGCGGCCAGCGGATTGGCGGCCACGTCGAGGAACACCCAGCCCAGCGCCATGGTGGTCATGGCGACGAGGAAATATCCGTGGGCGTGGAGCGAAACGGTGGGATAAAGGGCGAAGCAGCCCAGTACGATGCACCCGAGGCCGAACTGGATCGCGGCTTTGTACCCCAGGCGCATGGCATAGAACGCCGCCGGGATCGCGCCGAGCATGTAGATGACACTGGAGACGTTCTGCGAATATCCGAGTTCGAGACCCTTCAGCTTGAGAGGTCCGGCGATCTGCGGCAGCAGCACGCCGCACAGTTGCTGGCCCATTCCCCAGAGGGCGAACAGGCTGAGTGTCAATCCGAAGGCCGCCGCGAAGCCTGTCGCAGTCGCACCCGTTTTCGAAGCCGGCATGGTCGAGCCCGCGTGGTCGATGACGCGCGCTTGAGGTTAAGGCGATCTGGTTAAGGAACTGCTTTGTCGAACGTATACAGGGCGATAGGGATCGCGGCGGGGCGCTTTCCGCGCAGCGCGCGCAGCAGCTTGCCATTTCCCGGCATTGCGGTATTCACCGCACGACTTATCGCCAGAGGATGAAATGAACGTCGAGCACTGGAAACCCCGGAAAGTGGTGATCGTGGGGGCGGGTCAGGTGGGTTCAACCTTCGCCTACACGCTGGCGTTGCGCGGCCTCGCCGACGAGATCGTGCTTCTCGACGCCAACCGCGAGCTGGCCAAGGGTCAGGTTCTCGACCTGGCGCACGGCCAGGCCTTTTTCCCTTCGATCGCCATCCGCGAGGGCGATGCGAGGGATTACGCGGATGCCTCGCTCATCGTCATTACGGCGGGGGCCAAGCAACGACCGGGCGAAAGCCGCCTGGAACTGGTGCAGCGCAACGCGGCGATCATGCACGCCATCATCGACGAGATCGTGGCGCAGGACTCGCACGCGGTGGTGCTCATCGTCTCCAATCCGGTCGACATCCTCACCTATGTCGCCCACAAGCGCAGCGGCTGGCCGCGCGGACGGGTAATCGGCTCGGGCACCGTGCTCGACAGCGCGCGCTTCCGCCATCTGCTCAGCCGGCATTGCGGCATCGACGTTCACAACGTGCACGCCTACATCATGGGAGAACACGGCGACAGCGAGTTCGCGGCGTGGTCGACCACCAACATGGCCGGCATGCCGTTCGAACATTTCTGCCGCGTCTGCGCCAAATGCGACGACAAATCGGCGGGGCGGAACAAGATCGTCCACGACGTCAGGCATTCGGCCTATCACATCATCGATTACAAGGGCGCCACCTGGTTCGCGGTGGCGCTGGCGATGGCGCAGATCGCCGCCGCGGTCCTGCGCAACCAGCACACCGTGCTCACCGTTTCCGCCGTGCTCGAGGGCGAGTACGGGCTTTCCGGCGTCAGTGTGGGCGTTCCCTCGATCGTGTCGTGGAAGGGCGTCGAGCAGGTGCTCGAAGTCGATCTGCCGCCGGACGAGCGCCAAGCGCTGGTGAAATCGGCGGACGCGCTGCGCGGGATCATCGCCGGGCTGGAACTGCCGGCATAGGCGGTCCGCATCAGCCCCGTTTGCTGCCGGGGCTCGCTCCGGTCCAGCGCCGGAAGGCGCGCGAGAACGCGGCGGCGTCGGAATAGCCGACGAGGTAGGCGGTTTCGTTCACTGAGACCTTCCTGGCGCCGAGATAATCGAGCGCGAGCCTGCAGCGCAGTTCGTCGAGCACCTTCTCATACGTGGTGCCTTCGTCTTTCAGCCTGCGCAGCAGTGTCTGGCGGCCGAGCCCCAGCCGGCGGGCGATGGTCTCCATGTCCGTTTCGCCGGTGTGCAGGACGGCCATCAACAAGGCCTCGACGCGGGCGCGCGTGGTCGTCGATGCCTTAAGGGATTCGAGTAGGGCATCGGCATGGGCGCTGAGGATGCCGAACACATAACGCGACGGTTGCGAGGCCTTCTCGGACATCCACGCATCGCTGCCCAGCAGCATGGCGTTGCGATCGCTGGCGAAGACGAGCGGCACGCCGAAGATGCGGTCGTATTCGGCGCGATAGGCGGGCTCGGCGTGCGTGAAATGGATCGCTTTGGCGATTTCGGCTGTGGCTGGCGAGCGCCGCGCCATGCAGACCATGCGCGCAAAGCTCGATTCCGTCAGCTCGGGAAACGCGTTGGGATCGCTGCGCGTGTCCTTGAGCCAGGACTTGCCCTTCTCGCGCACCAGCACGAGCCTTCGGCCCCTGGGATCGTCGACGGGGATGTCCACGATCAGCCGGTGATAGCGGTCGATCTGGGCGAAGCCTTCGGCGGCCGTTTCGCAAGATTGCGCGATCAGACCGACGATCGAAAGGTCCGCCATGTCGAACGACTCCCCGAAATGCAGCGCCAGCGCGTCATCGCCGGTGAGTTCCTTGGCCGCGTGCATCAGGGCCACGTACCGGGTCCAGGAGATACGCTTGTCCTGATCCGCAAGCTCTTGGGGAGCAAGCCCTGCGCGCGCCGCCAGCAGTTCGGCATCGGCACCCTTGCCGACGGCGAGTTCGAACAAGGCCCGCGCATAGCCGGCGGCGATCGTGGCGCGTGCGGTCAAGTTTTTGGCGTAAGGCGTCATGGTCGAATCGGCGGCTCAGGCTAGACTGGCGGCGGTGCCACGAAGATACGGGGGACGCGCATGCTCGGCCGGATTTTTCCCAAGCAGTACGATAACACGTATGACGGCTGGCGGCTCGCCACAGCGCTTCTCGCGCTCATCGTCGCCCTGCGGCTCGCCCAGGGAATCAGCATCATGGCCGATCCCGTCGCGACCGCGATGGGCGCCGATCGCATTCCCGTCGCCTCCTACGCTCCGCAGGCCGCCGCCGCTGTGGTGCTGTTGTTCACGCTTTTGGGATTTTCCCTGGTGCTGACGGCGCTCATCGGCGTCGTGGCGATGATCCGCTACCGCGCCATGATTCCGCTCGTCTACATTCTGCTGCTGGTGCAGGCGCTCGGCAGCCGCGCCATCGTCGCGCTGCACCCGATCGTGCGCGGCGGCAGCGCCATGATGGTGGGGCCACTGTCGTTCGGCACGGCGATCAATCTCGCGACCTACGCCGTGATGATCGCGGGCTTCATCCTGTCGGTGTTGCGCCGCCGGGACGCCGCCTGATCCACGATGCATGCGGTCTACCGTCACAGCGCGCACGCGATAGAGATGGCGGGCGCGCAGGGGTAATCTGCGGCGCGCGTGCTGCTGTTTCGGGAAGAGGGTTGCAAGGGCGGCACGGCAAGTTTTGGGGGAAACGTGCCACGCAAGGATGCGCCGCCGCCCTTGTCAGTCCCCGCCGGTACAACGCACCGGCGTAATCGTGGCAAGAAAGACGATTGACTGTACGGTACAGTACAGATGAACTTTGACCGCAAGTCAAGTGGCCATACTGTACCGTACGGTTGATAACCGTTAAGAGTGCGAATGATGGTTGCCGAACGCGCCAAAAAGCCCAGCCCGGACGAACGCCGCGCGGCCATTCTCGATGTCGCGCACGCCGCGTTCCTGCGCGAGGGCTATTCGGCCACCTCGATGTCGCGCATCGCGGCCGAGGTCGGCGGCTCAAAAGCCACGCTTTACAGCTACTTCCCCTCGAAAAAGGCCTTGTTCGAAGCCGTCGCGGAGCGCGAAAGCGAGTTTCTCATCGAACAACTGTTCCGGGTGACGCCGTCGCGCGGCGACTTCCGCGCCGACCTGACCGAACTGACCCGCCGCTTTCTCAGCGTGCTGGTCTCAGACCGCATGATCCTCGGCCACCGGCTGATCATCGCCGAGGCGGGACGCTTCCCCGAGATGGGGCGCACGGCCTACGGCCTGACTGTACGGCGCGGTCTGAAACAGCTCGCCGGTTATTTCCAGAAGGCGATGGATGCCGGATACCTGCGCCCGTCGAGCACCATGTTCGCGGCCGAAGTGTTCTTCGATCTCTGCGCCGGAAACCTCCACAAGCAGCGCCTGTGGAGCGTAGTGAACAAGGTGGAGGCGGCCACCATCGAACTCGAAGCGCGCCGCGTCGCCGCGATTTTCCTCGCGGCCTACGGCAGCGAAGAGCTTGCCAGAATCGCGCGCGAAGGCCGTTAACGCGGAATTCGTGTCACGCCGCCGCGCGCTTGACAGGGTGCGCGGTGCTTGATTTGTCTCGCGCCCTGCGTCGGCGCGGTTCCGCCGTCAGCCGTGGAGCAAGGGATGACGCGAGCCTTCATCTTTCCGGGACAAGGAAGCCAAGCGGTCGGGATGGGCAAGGCGCTCGCCGAAGCCTTCGCGCCGGCGCGCGACATGTTCCAGGAAGTCGACGATGCGCTGTCGCAGAACCTGTCGCGGCTGATGTGGGAAGGCCCCGATTCGGATCTCGTCCTCACCGAGAACGCCCAGCCCGCGATCATGGCCGCGTCGATCGCCGTGGTGCGCGTGCTGGCGAAGGAGGGCGGACTCGATTTGGCCAAGCATGCCCGCCTGGTGGCCGGACACTCGCTCGGCGAGTACTCGGCGCTGTGCGCGGCGGGCGCCTTCACGCTGGCCGACACGGCGAAACTCCTGAAGACGCGCGGGCGCGCCATGCAGAGTGCGGTGCCGGTGGGCGAGGGCGCGATGTTCGCCCTGATCGGCGCCGAGGTGGCGCTGGCGGAAGAAGTTTCGAAGCAGGCGATCGCGGACGCGCCGCCGACCGAAAAGAATCCGGTTTGCGTCGTGGCCAACGACAACGCGCCGGGGCAGGTGGTGATCTCCGGCCTCAAGGCGACGGTCGAGCGCGCGGGCGAACTGGCCAAGGCCAAGGGCGTCAAGCGGGCGCTGCCGCTGGCGGTGAGCGCACCCTTCCATTGCCCGCTGATGAAACCCGCCGCCGAGACGATGGCCGAGGCGCTTGCGGCGGTGACGATTCGTCCGCCTGCTGTGCCGGTGGTCGCCAATGTCACGGCCGCCGAAACCAACGAGCCCGGGACCATCCGCCGCCTTCTGGTCGAGCAGGTGACGAAGCGCGTGCGCTGGCGCGAAAGCGTCGCCTCGTTCCGCGGCCTCGGCGTCGATGCGACCGTCGAATTCGGCGGCAACAAGGTTCTGACCGGCATGGTCAAGCGCATCGACCGCGATCTGGCGAACATCACGCTCGACACCCCCGCCGACATCGAAGCCTTCGCGAGGACGCTCTAGATGTTCGACCTCACCGGCAAAGTCGCGTTGGTCACCGGCGCCTCGGGCGGCATCGGCGGCGCCATCGCCCGCGCGCTGCACGCCCACGGCGCGACAGTCGTGCTTTCGGGCACGCGCGCCGAGGCGCTCGAAGCGCTGAAGAACGAACTCGGCAGCCGCGCCTTCGTCGCCGTCTGCAATCTGGCGGACCCGGCTTCGGTGGAAGCGCTGCCGAAAGCGGCCGAGGCCGCCGCGGGCGCACCGATCGACATCCTCATCAACAACGCCGGCGTCACCCGCGACAACGTCTCGATGCGCATGAAGGACGAGGAGTGGGACATGGTGATCGCGGTCGATCTCACCGCGGCGTTCCGCCTGTCGCGCGCCGTGCTGCGCGGCATGATGAAGAAGCGCTGGGGCCGCATCGTCTCGATCACGTCGGTGGTGGGCGCCACCGGCAATCCGGGCCAGGCGAACTACGCCGCCGCCAAGGCGGGGCTCGCCGGGATGACCAAATCCATCGCCTACGAGGTCGCCAGCCGTAACATCACCGTGAACTGCGTTGCGCCCGGGTTCATCGCGACCGCGATGACCGACGTTCTGACCGATGTGCAAAAGCAGGCCATCGGCACGCGCATCCCGGCGGGGCGCATGGGAACGCCGGCGGAGATCGCGGCGGCCGTCGTCTATCTGGCCAGCGAGGAGGGTGCCTACGTCACCGGCCAGACCCTGCATGTCAACGGCGGGATGGCAATGATCTGATAGGTGTGTCAGGAGGTTACACCCTTGTGGCGGATGGAGAGGCTTTGTGTTACGAAACTGCCAACCCCCACGAGGATTTGTCGAAGTGAGGGCCCTTGCCGCGGGCCGTGTCCAACGCAAGCGCGGCGCGAGAAGCAAAGGAAAGGCTTAGCAAAGAAATGAGCGATACTGCCGAACGCGTGAAGAAGATCGTCGTCGAGCATCTCAACGTGGATGCGGACAAGGTCACCGACACAGCGTCGTTCATCGAAGATCTCGGCGCCGACAGCCTGGATACGGTCGAGCTGGTGATGGCGTTCGAAGAAGAATTCGGCATCGAAATCCCCGACGACGCGGCCGAGTCGATCGTGACCGTCGGCGATGCCGTCAAGTACATCGACAAAGCGAACGCCTGACCTCTCGCGGACAGCAATGCGTAGAGTTGTTGTCACGGGGCTGGGGCTGGTCACGCCGCTTGCCGGCGACGTGGAGAACACATGGTCGCGCCTCATCGCCGGCAAGTCCGGCGCGGGGCGGATCACCAAGTTCGAAACTGACGATCTCGCCACCAAGATCGCCTGCCAAGTGCCCAGGGGGGACGGCAGCAACGGCACGTTCAATGCCGATGCCTGGGTCGACCCCAAGGAGCAGCGGCGCATCGACGAGTTCATCGTTTTCGGACTTGCGGCGGCGCAGCAGGCGGTGACCGATTCCGGCTGGGAGCCGAAAACCGAAGAGGACAAGGAGCGCACCGGTGTCCTCATCGGCTCGGGCATCGGCGGGCTTCAGGGCATCGCCGAAACGACGCTTCTCATGCAGGAGAAGGGGCCGCGCCGCGTGTCGCCCTTCTTCATCCCGGGCCGGCTCATCAATCTCGTCTCGGGCAACGCCTCGATCCGCTTCGGCTTCAAGGGGCCGAACCATTCCGTGGTGACGGCCTGCGCCACCGGCGCGCACGCCATCGGCGACGCTTCGCGCCTCATCATGTTCGGCGACGCCGACGTGATGCTGGCGGGCGGTGCCGAGGCGGCGATCTGCCGGCTGGGCATTGCAGGCTTCAACGCCTGCCGCGCGATTTCGACCGCCTACAACGACACGCCCGAAAAGGCCTCGCGCCCCTACGACAAGGACCGCGACGGCTTCGTCATGGGCGAGGGCGCGGGCGCGGTGATGCTGGAGGAACTCGAGCACGCCAAGGCGCGCGGCGCGAAGATCTATGCCGAAGTGAAGGGTTACGGCCTGTCGGGCGACGCCTATCACATCACGGCTCCGTCGGAAGACGGCGACGGCGGCTTCCGCGCCATGCGTTCGGCGCTCAAGAACGCGGGGCTCGCACCTTCCGACGTCGATTACGTCAACGCCCACGGCACCTCCACGATGGCCGACGGCATCGAGGCCAAGGCGGTGGAGCGTCTGCTCGGCAACGCGGCGGCCAGAACGGCGATGTCGTCCACCAAGTCGTCGATCGGCCACCTGCTGGGCGCCGCCGGCGCGGTCGAAGCCATCTTCTGCATGCTGGCGATGCGCGACGGCATCGTGCCGCCGACGCTGAACCTCGACAACCCGGACGTCGAAACCAGGCTCGACCTCGTTCCGCACACGGCCAGGAAACGCGAGGTCAACGTGGCGATGTCGAACTCGTTCGGCTTCGGCGGAACGAATGCCTGCCTGATCTTGACGCGGGCGGCGTGACCGCGTCCGATGCGGGCGCAGAGGTGGCCTAGGGGGTAGGTGAGGCCATGAAGAAGTTCTTCATCCTGGTCG
>DATKOE010000014.1:0-51706 GCA_035524815.1 Rhizomicrobium sp. | reverse complement strand
CCGGGCCGCGTGGATTCGAGGGTTTCGCGCACGATCTTGTCCGCGGTCTCGCTGCGGTCGGGGTCGCCCACCTCCCAGCGGTAATGCACGACGCGGAAGCCCAGCGCCTCGGCGTCGGCCAGCGTGCGCGCATTGTAGACGATCGCCGGAAACCGGAAGAACGCCGTGCCGCGCCCGGTGATCCGCGCGATCGCCTCGTCGGCCCTCAGGATCTCGTCGCGCACCTCGTCGTCGGACAGCGCGCGCATGTTGTTGGGATGGTCCCAGCTGTGGTTCTCGATCTCCACGAAAGGCAGCCTGGCGAGCGCCTTCACGGCCTCGGCATTGTCCTCGGCGAAGCGCCCGGCCAGGAAAAGCGTGAAGGGGACCCTGTGCGCGACGAGATAATCCGAGATGCGCGTGTCGAGCTTCATCGGTTCGCGCTGCTCGCAGCCGTCGAAGGTGAGTGCGACGACGCGATCATCGGTCGGCAGCCGCAGGATCACCTCCGCGCGCGCGGCAGCGAGGCAAAGGCACAGCACGCCTGTCGCGGCAAGCAAGGTCTTCATACACCCCCCTTGCGCCGGAGCGATCACCTCACGTTGCTGGTGCGCCGGATGAAGTCGGCGACGCGGTCGTGAAGCTGCTTCAGCGAATCCTCGTGCGCGTAGACCATGTGACCAGACGGATAGTACTGGTATTCGATGTTGCCCTGAAGCGAGGGCGGGATGGCGAGGTGGTGCATCTCGAACCAGCCCTCGTAATAGGGCGTGGCCAGATCGAAATAGCCTCCCGTGAGCAGTATCTTGAGACCGGGATTGTATTTCATAGCCTGAGCCAGGTCGGGCATCACGTTGGTGCTGCTCTGCAGGGCCTGGCGGGCACCGGGCGGCTGGTGCTTGTAATCCCAGGTCTTCCACAACTCGATTTCCGGCTTGTAGGTCTTGCCGTCGCCGTATTTCAGCGAGGAGCGGACGTAGTCGTTGAAGGCGGAGACATAGGCCGAGCTGATCGCCGCCGCCTGCGGATCGTACTCGGCTTCCTTGCCGAGCGGGTCCATCGTCGGGCCCGAAAAGCGGGTGTCGAGGCGACCCGTCGTCAGATCCGCCTGGTCCTGCAGCGTCTGTTCGAACTCGCCGCCGTCGATGCGCAGATCTGCCTTCAGGATGTACCACAGCGGCAGGCCGGTGTAGGCGTGGAGCTGGCCCGCGATCGCCTGACGTTCTTTGCCGCTCAGGCTGTTGCCGCTCGCCAGCGCCCGCGCATAGGGACCCATCGCGAAGCGTTCGACCGACTGCACGAAGGCGATAAGGTCGTCGGGGCGTCTGCCCGGCAGCTTGTTGTGGTACCAGGCGGTCGCGGCATAGGTCGGCAATGCCAGCTCGTAGGGCAGATCGACGCCGGGATTGTTCTGCGGTCCGTCCGGGCTCAAATCGAAGTTGAGTATCTGCGACAGCAGGATGACGCCGTTGAAATCGATGTCCTCCTCCTGCTCCAGCTCGTTGACCACGACGGCCGAGCGCGGCGTGCCGTAGCTCTCGCCGAACAGGTATTTGGGCGAGTTCCAGCGGCCGTAGCGCGACAGGAACTGCTTGATGAACTGGGTGAAGGCGTAGGCGTCCTGGTCTACGCCCCAGAACGACTTCTCCTTGTCCTTGCCGGCGATCCGGCTGAAGCCCGTGCCGGGCGCATCGATAAACACGAGATCGCTGGCGTCGAGCAGCGAGTAGGCATTGTCCACGACCTTGTACGGCGCGGCCGGCGTGTGCTTGTCGTCCAGCGTCACCACGCGCCGCGGCCCGAATGCGCCCATGTGCAGCCACACGGTCGATGAACCCGGTCCGCCGTTATAGAGGAACGTGATCGGCCGCGAAGCGGGGTTGGCACCCTTGCGAAAATACGCCACGAAGAACATCGAGGCCTCGGCATCGGGATTTCCCGGCTTGGCCTTGTCGGGCACCGGCGCGTCGTCCCAGCCCTTGGGATGCACGACGATGGTGCCCGCCACCGCGTCGTAGGGGATGACGCCGAAACCGGCGCGGAGCGAAGAACTCGATCGGACCTCTTCCGGCTGGAAATAGCCGGGCTTATCGGGCGTCGGCGCCACTTCCTTCGGGCTGCTCGACAGACTCGCCGCCCCCAGAGCCGCCGTCGCCAGCGCCAAGGCCCCAAGCAGCGCCACCGTGATCGCCCGCATGCCAAACCCCTTTCAGGACTCGAGGGACGGATGCTGGCATAACGCTGCCGGCAGGCAAGTCCGCGGACGGCAAATAACCGTGAGGTGTCCGCTCTTTGCCGCCACGGCGACCTTGCGGCATCGGTGGCATCTGCCCGAATATGTGTCCTGGGGCAGGGATTCCCATGCAAGCCAGGACCAAGAGCGCGCGCAAGGCGAAACGAACCAACGCAGCCACCATCTACGACGTCGCCAAGCGCGCCGGCGTATCGCCCATGACGGTTTCGCGCGTGGTCAACGGCGAAGCCAACGTGCGCGAATCGACGCGTGTAGGCGTGCAAAAGGCGATGCGCGAACTGCAGTTCCGGCCGAACCGGGCGGCGCGGAGCCTGGCGGGCGCGGCCGAAACCAGGATCGGGTTGCTCTACAACAATCCGTCGGTCGCCTATTTCATGGAATTCCTGATGGGCGCGCTGGAAGGCGCCGGCCGCAACGGCGTGCAGCTGGTGGTGTCGAAGTGCAGGATCAGCGATCACGACGCGGCGGTGGCGGCCGTCCGCGACCTTATCAAGGGGGGCGTCAACGGCATGGTGCTGGGAACGCCCATCAGCGACTCCTCCGCGCTCATCGCCGAACTGAAAAACCAGGGCGTTTCGCCGGTGGGTGTGGCCACCGGGGCATTCCGCGGCGAACTTACCTGCGTCGGTATCGACGACCACCGCGCCACCTACGACATGACGAGGTATCTGATCGGGCTCGGACACCGGCGGATCGGATTCATCAAGGGCCATCCTTCGCATTCCTCCGCCGCCCATCGCCTGATGGGTTTCGAGGCCGCGATGCGCGACGCCGGCAACAAGGTCGACAAGCCTCGCGTGGCCCAGGGCTATTTCAGCTACCGCTCGGGCCTGGAAGCGGCGGAAGAGCTGATGTCGGCACGGATTCCGCCCACGGCGATCTTCGCCAGCAATGACGACATGGCCTCGGGTGCGATGTCGATGGCCCACCGCAGAGGCCTCAGCGTTCCGCGCGATCTTTCGATCGTCGGCTTCGACGATACGACTGCCTCTTCTCTGTGGCCGGCCCTGACCACCGTGCGGCAGCCGATCAGCGATATCGCGTCGATGGCGATCGACCTGATCGTAAAGAACCTGCGCGACCTGCGCTCCGGCCGCGAGCCCGAATATCGCAACATCATCGTTCCGCACTTGCTCGTCGAGCGCGAATCGGCGGCGCCGCCGCGCCAAAAAGAGCGCGGCTGATTGCGCCGGTGGGCACAGCCGGGAAAGACGGACCCGCCGCGCACTGCGTCAGCGCGCCGATTCCGCCGCGGCCGCCCGGCAAATGCTCCAATATGCGTATGCCATGCCTATTTCAACACGGGCAAAACACCGGGCCGAGTTGCAGCGTCTTTCGGCCGAATGCACGACGAGAACGAAGGGCGGCGGGACTACTCCGCCGCCCTCGGCCATACGTGCCGGCCCGGCGTACCGGACGGCTTCAGCGAGACGGCCGGATGTTCTGGTTCATGTGGAACCGGTTCTCCGGGTCCCAGCGCCGCTTGATTTCCGCCAGCCGGCGGTAGTTGGCGCCATACACACTTTCCGTGCGGTCGGGTTCGTCGGCCGGGATGAAGTTCACATAGGCGCTGCCGGTCGCATAGGGAGCGGCGGCCTGGAAGAGCTTGCGAGCCCACGCAATGCACTCGCCGTCCTGCGAAGCCTCGCGCCAGCGCGTGTGCACATTCATGATGAAATGCGCGTTACGCTCGGGATAGGCGGTCGCGTCCGGCGCAACCCGGCTCATCGCGCCACCGACATGGGCAATGAACACCTCGCATTCCGGGCTGGGCAGACCCGACACCGCCTCTGCGATCACATCGATCGCTCCGTCGCTGAGTTCGGCGAAGTCGTGCGTCTTCCAGTAATTGCGCGCGCCGGGAGTGAGCAGCGGATCGAACGCCGCCTGCCATCCCGCGAACGGGTGCGGTCCGAGCACATCGGCGATCGGCGTGCCGAGCCGGCGCAGCGGCGCGGCCGCCTTCTCGCCCGCCTCCATCGCGCCCGCGTAGCACGCCGCGAAGACGAGTACGTCGCGCCCGTGCCACTCGCTAGGGATGAAGGGCAGCGGCGGCGCCTTGCGCATCACGCTCCACACGGTGAGTTCGTCGGGAGCCTCCGCCGCGACGCGGCGATAGCCCTTAAGGAGATCCTTCGCTTGCGCGAACGGGTGCACGATCAGTCCCGAGAACACCTGCGGTCCCACCGCGTGCAACGCAAATTCGAACGAAGTCACGATGCCGAAGTTGCCGCCTCCGCCGCGCAGCGCCCAGAACAGGTCGGGGTTTTCGGTGGCGCTCGCATGCACCGACTGCCCGCTCGCCGTCACCACATCGGCGCCGATCAGGTTGTCCACGGTCATGCCGAACGTGCGCGTCAACCAGCCGAAGCCGCCGCCCAGCGTGAGACCCGAAATGCCCGTGGTCGAATTGATGCCGGTCGGCACCGCAAGTCCGAACGCCTGGGTTTCGCGGTCGACGTCGGCGAGCGTGGCACCGGGCGAAACCCGCGCGCGCCGCGCCTTTGCATCGACGCGGACCTCCTTCATGCCCGAAAGGTCGATCATGAGCCCGCTTTCCCCAACGGCACTGCCGGCAATATTGTGGCCACCGCCCTTGACCGAAATCGGCAGGCGGTGATCGGCGGCGAAATCGACGGCGCGAACGACGTCACCGGCGGTCGCGCAGGCGACGACGATGTCGGGACTGCGGTCGATCATGGCGTTCCACACGCGGCGCGCGTCGTCGTAGCCCGCCTCGCCCGGAAGCAGCACCTTGCCGCTCACGGCCGAACGCAGCGTTTCCACCGCCTTCGCCGGCACCTCCAGCGCGTTGCGCGCGGCTTTCTGAACACTACTCGTCATTGTTTGCTTCCTTTCCCGAACTGTTGACGGGCATGCGAGTATTGCTTCTCGACAACGCCGCCCTGCATGGGCGACACATGAAGCGCATTTGGCGGACTACTCAACTCCACGATCTGTACCGTGAGCAGCGAGAATTCGTCAGTGCCACTAACGGAGACGCGGGACATGCAGGAAACCGGATCGTACGGCCAGTTCTGCCCCGTCGCGATGGCGGCGGAAATCGTATGCACGCGATGGACGCCGCTGATCCTGCGGGAGCTTGCCGCCGGCTCGACGCGCTTCAATGATCTGCGCCGCGGACTGCCGCGCATCTCGCCGACGCTCTTGTCAAAACGCCTCAAGGAACTGGAGGGCGCGGGAGTCATCGAGCGCATCGCCGAGTCCGGAGAAAACAGCCGTGACACCAATGTCTATTATGTGCTCACGCCGGCGGGCCAGGAGTTGAAGGCCTTCGTGTCCACACTCGGGGTCTGGGGACAGCGCTGGATCGAGACGCGAAGCTCCCTCAAACACCTCGACCCCTCGCTCTTGATGTGGGACATGCGCCGCAATCTCGACCCCCGCCCGATGTTGCCCGGCCGCTCGGTGATACAGATAGTGTATCCCGAGCTTCCTGCGTCAAAGCGGGCGTGGTGGCTGATCGTCGACGGCGGCGAAACCGACCTCTGCCGCATCGATCCCGGCTTCGAAGTGGACCTCTACGTTTCCACCGACCTGCGCACCATGACCTCGATCTGGATGGGGCTTGCGACCGTCGCGGGCGAAGAGCGCGCCGGCCGCCTCCGCCTCACCGGCAACGACGCGCTCAAATCGCGCATGCAGCTATGGCTCGGCCGCAGCCCGTTTGCCGTCGAGCAGAAACGGGTGGCATGAGGATCATTTCGGTCGCGTGCGAGCCGATTGCTCGGTGAACGCGACTTCCTGGCCGTAAGACAGCTCCAGCATGTTGCCGTCAGGATCGGCGATGAAGGTCCAGTAACCGACCGGGGGACCGGAGTCCTTGGGCTCGCGCGCGAGAATGCCCTCGCGCCTCGCCTCCCCCGCCAGCCGCTCGACTTCGGCGCGGCTTTCCACCGCCACACCGAGATGGCCGAACGGACCAAGAGGCTCTTCCGCCGCCGCTTCTCTCGACTCCACCAGCACGATCACGAACGGCCGGGTGTGATCGCCGATCCAGGCGACCTTCGATTTTTCATCGTCCCGGCGGTGCACCACCTTCATCGCCGCATACTTGGCGTAGAAGGCGATGGATCGCTCGATGTCCTTGACCAGGAAAGCGACGTGCGTGAGGCCGAGGTCGGACATGGGGCTGGTGTAGCAGGTGTCGCCAATTCGCGTCCGCTCAATTTTGTAATCGAACAGGTTGTCCCACTCGAGCTTGCCGAGCAGTTCGAGCAGCTTTCTCTGGTTCTTGCGGGCGAGCGCCTCCTCTTCGGTAACCCGAAATCCAACGACTTTCTTCCTATCCGGCAGCTCCGGGGCAGTCAAATAAGCATATGCGTATTTCTTTATATCCTCCTTGCCCGCCCCGGCGGGGCGCTGCTATATCCCGCCCGTTATTCGCAAAAAGGACCGCGCCATGGCTGCCGCTGAGTATGTCGTGAAGGACATCGCCCTCGCCGATTGGGGCCGCAAGGAACTCGATATCGCCGAGACCGAGATGCCCGGCCTGATGGCCACGCGGGCGGAATTGGGCGCCAAGAAGCCACTCAAGGGCGCGCGCATCGCGGGCTCGCTGCACATGACCATCCAGACGGCGGCCTTGATCGAGACGTTGAAGGTGCTGGGCGCTGACGTGCGCTGGGCCTCCTGCAACATCTATTCGACGCAGGACCACGCCGCGGCGGCGATCGCGGCCGGCGGCACGCCGGTGTTCGCGGTCAAGGGCGAGAGCCTGCCGGACTATTGGGAATACACCCACCGCATCTTCGAATGGGGCGACGGCGGCACGCCCAACATGATCCTCGACGACGGCGGCGACGCCACCCTGCTCGTCCACCTCGGCGTGCGGGCGGAGAACGGCGATGCGGCCTTTCTCGACAAGCCCGGCAACGAAGAGGAAGAGGCACTGTTCGCGTCCATCAAGAAGCGGCTCAAGGCCAAACCCGGCTGGTATCACGACATCGCCAAGAACATCCGTGGCGTGACCGAGGAGACCACCACCGGCGTGCATCGCCTCTATGTCATGGCGCAGGAAGGCAAGCTTCTGTTCCCCGCCATCAACGTCAACGACAGCGTAACCAAGTCGAAGTTCGACAACCTCTACGGCTGCCGCGAGAGCCTGGTGGACGGCATCCGCCGCGGCACCGACGTGATGATGGCCGGCAAGGTCGCCATGGTTGCGGGCTTCGGCGACGTGGGCAAGGGCTCCGCCTCGTCGCTGCGCCAGGCCGGTTGCCGCGTCATGGTGAGTGAGATCGATCCCATCTGCGCGCTGCAAGCCGCAATGGAAGGTTATGAAGTCGTCACCATGGAAGAGGCCGCGCCGAAGGCCGACATCTTCGTCACTTGCACAGGCAACGTCGACATCATCACGCTCGACCACATGCGGGCGATGAAGGATCGCGCCATCGTCGCCAACATCGGCCACTTCGATTCCGAGATCCAGGTCGCGTCCTTGCGCAATTACAAATGGCACAACGTCAAGCCGCAGGTTGACGAGATCGAATTCCCGGACGGCAAGCGCATCATCCTCTTGTCGGAAGGCCGTCTGGTGAACCTCGGCAACGCCATGGGGCACCCGAGCTTCGTGATGAGCGCCAGCTTCACCAACCAGTGCCTGGCCCAGATCGAGCTTTATACGCACCCCGGCAAGTACGAGAAGAAGGTCTACACCCTGCCCAAGCACCTCGACGAGAAGGTGGCGCGCCTGCACCTCGGCAAGATCGGCGTGAAGCTCACCAACCTCACGCCCAAGCAGGCGGCCTACATCAACGTGCCGGAGCAAGGCCCCTTCAAGCCGGACACCTACCGCTACTGATTTCCCACGCGAACCGGCGCGCGAAGCTCGCAAAAACCGCCGGATGCACTGACCCCGCAGAACGCCCTTCTGCGGGGTTTTCGTTTTCAGCGACACCCTTCAACAGGCAGGCGGATCGCTGATAACATGCCGCCCGGCATCAGGGGGGCGTCGATGGGATCGAGGCAGGCGTGGCTGTTCGCGGCAATGGTCGCGGCGGCATTCGGCGCGGCAAACGCGCAAACCATCACGCAGGAATCCGGCGAAGACTGGGCACGCATCATCGACCCGGTCTCCAAATGCGATCTGGTCAACAACGTCTGGGATCGAAGGAAGACGCCGGAAGGATTCGAGCAGAGCATCTTTCTTGAAAACCGCGACGGGGAACAGCTACCGGGTTGGCGCTGGAACGCTCCGGGAAAACGCGAGATCGTGCTGGGCATGCCCGAGATCGTGTGCGGACAGAAGCCGTGGGACGACACGCAGCGCCTGCACGACGGTTTTCCGTTCCATCCCGGCATCTACCGACGGCCCTTCGTGGTGTTCGATGCCGAAATCAAGGTGGCCGGGCGCTACGACATGGCCTTCTCGTTATGGGCGGTATCGAAGCTGCCGGCGGTGAAGGCGTATATCACCCACGAGATCACGATCTGGACGATGAACTCCGGCATGACACCGCAAGGCGACAAAGTCGGAACGCTGGATACGGGCGGCACGGTGTTCGATATCTACCTCGACCCGCACCAAGGCGTCATCACCGGTCCCGATCCTTTCACCTGGACCCTGGTGACGTTCGTCGCCCGCACACCCCTCGCCAAGGGAGAACTCCACTTCGGGCCCTTCCTCGACGATCTGCTCGCCCGCAAGATTCTCCCACACGAAGCTTATGTGACCGATGTGGAACTGGGCACCGAAATCGTGGACGGCGCGGGTCGCATCGTCCTGAAGGACTTCGCCGTCGGCTTTCCCTTGAGCGTCGACTGAGGTCTCGGGCCGCCAGCCACGGTTCGCGGTGAGCCGCCGTTAAGCATTCTCACGCAATACGGGCGCAAAGGGTTGCGTTTGCCGCATCCCGCATCGGGCGGGCGGATTGGTATCCTCTGCCCGTCGACCCGAAAACAACAACTGGAGGGGGACATGCCGAGGATTCTCACCGCGCTGCTCGCGGCGCTGATAGCCGTCGGTGCGCGCGCCGAAGACGAGAACAGCATCGTCAACAAGCTGATCAACTCACCGTCGTGGAACGTCCAGGGCGGCTCGTCGGAAATCGTAGACGATGCCGCCGTGCAGGGCGGCAAGGCGATCCGCATCACGGTGGCTTCGAAAGGCGCCAATCCCTGGGACGTTCAGGCGACCAACGCGGTCAACAAACACATCAAGAAGGGCGACGTCATCTTCGTAGCGTTTTGGGCGCGCTCCGAAGTGCCGGCCGAGGGACAGCCGACGGCCGACATCTCCCTCATCCAGATGCAGCTTTCGGCTGCACCGTACACCGCGGTCTTCGGCGACCGCGCCAGCGTCGGCGCGAAATGGGCGATGTACTACGCATCCGGTACGGCCGATCGTGACTACGATCCGGGCGCGGTGACCCTTACCCTCCACCTTGCGTCGGCGAAACAGACCATAGACCTGGGGCCGGTATTCATCGTCGATTTCGGACCGAACTACGACCGCTCGAAACTTCCGAAGAACGCCCTGCCCTCTGCCGCGGGCGTCGCGCCCAAGGCCCCTCCGGCCGAGTTCGCCACCGCGGAAGCCCGCTTCGCCGCGGAACTGGCCCGCATCCGCGCCTTGCTGCCGGTGCACGGTCAACTCCTCAACGATCCCTCGGTCGCCACGATCGGCACCTACGGCGCCGGCCAGACCAGTCAGCTCATCCCGGCGCCGGAGATTCCCGGAGGACAGGCGCTGCGCGTCGCGGTCGACAAGGGAGGCGCCGAACCCTACCTAATCGGCACCGCCTCGCCCGTCTACGGCGACATCCACAAGGACGACGTGCTGCTGCTGGCGTTCTATGCGCGCACCACCGAGGCGACAAACGAGGCACAATCGGGTGTGATTTCCGCCTATAACGTCCAGCAGAGCGCCTCGCCTTACGTGATCGCAGTCGGAACCGCAGCGCTGGTGCCGCTCAACACTTGGCGCGTGTTCTATGCCTCGGCGGTTGCGAAAATGGACTATCCGTCGGGCACCGCAACCCTCACTGCCCAGATCGGCAGCCGCAAGCAGACGATCGATTTCGGCCCCGCCTTCGTGCTGGACCTGGGCCCGGGCGTGAATCTGTCGAGCCTGCCGGTCAACACCATCACTTATCCCGGGCGCGAGCCGAACGCGCCCTGGCGCGCCGCCGCCGAGAAGCGCATCCGCGAAGTCCGCATGGGCGATCTGCGCGTTGCGGTGTCCGACGCGAGCGGCAAGCCCGTGCCCGGTGCCGCCGTTCATTTCGCCATGCAGAAGCACCTTTTCCGCTTCGGCACATTCGTCGGCATGAACATCGCCGGCGCCTCCGGTCCGGACGCCGACAAGCTGCGCGCCAGCTTCCTTGAGAACTTCAACTTCGCTACCACGCCGATCTACTGGTCCGACTGGGGCTGGCAGAACCCGGCGCAGCGCGCCGCCGACATCGCCTCGATGCAATGGCTGCACGGCCACGGCTACGACTTCCGCGCCCACACCGTGATCTATCCGCGCGAGGATCTGACGCCGAGCAAGATCAAGAAGCTGGCGGGCGATCCCGCGGCCGTTCACGCGGCGATCCTCGACCACGTGCGCGACGTCGTGCCGGTCGCCGCGAAGAACGGCGTCTATGCATTCGACGTGGTCAACGAACCCCGCGACGGCGATTACCTGCCGCAGATCGCCGGTCCCGACATCTTCCCCGACGTCTACAAACTCGCGCACCAGCTGGCGCCGGACGCGCATCTGTTCGTGAACGACTACGCCATCATCGAGGGCGGCGGCCAGAACCAGAAGAACATCGACTATTACCACCGATGGATCGAGACCATGCTGGCCAAGGGCGCTCCCGTGAGCGGCATCGGCTTCCAGGGCCATTTCGGCGCCGACCTCACCGATCCGGCGCGCCTGATCGCCATCTTCGACGATTTCGCGCGCTACAAGATGCCCATCGAGATCAGCGAATTCGACGTCGACACCACGGACAAAGAGGCGCAGGCCGACTACACGCGCGACATCCTCACCGCGGTGTTCAGCCATCCCGCGACGGACGCGTTCGTCATGTGGGGCTGGTGGGAAGGCGACCACTGGAAGCCGTCGGCGGCCATGCTGCGCCGCGACTGGTCGGAAAAGCCCAACTTCAAGGTGTGGAGAAAGCTCATCTACCACGACTGGTGGACCGACGAGACCCGCACCTCCGGCGCGGACGGCACGGCCGCCGTGCGCGCGTTCTTTGGCGATTACCGGATCACCGTCACGGCCGGCGGGCGCACGGTCGAACAAAAGGTCTCCTTCGTGCCCGGCACCGGCCCGGTGGCCTTCGTGCTGCGGTGAGGCTCGCGGAGTGAGGATCGTGACCGGAAAAGTTCGCCGCTGGGCGCCGATCGTGGCGGCAGTGATCGTCGTGCCGCCGGCATTCGTCTTCGCCGGGTGGGCGCTGCGCGGTTTGGGTAGCGTTCCCGAACCGCCGGCCGTGTCCGGGCGCATCCTAAAGGAGGCGACGGACGATTTCGGGAAACTCATCGATAAGCGGACCGGCTGCGCTTTCGTCAACAACACCTGGAACAAACAAGCTGCGGGCAACGGCTTCCGCCAGCGCGTGTTCCTGGAAGATGCGGGCGGACGCATCATCGGCGGGTGGCAGTGGCGGGCGCCGCGGCAGATCATCCCGGCCGTGATTTCGCAACCCCAAATCGTCTGCGGCGACAAGCCGTGGGACCCAGCGTCCGGATTGCGAAGGGACTTCCCCTTCCGCGCGGCAGACAGGCATCTCGTGGTCGATTTCGATGCCGGTTTGCGCGCCGCCGGCAGCTACAACATGTCGTTCACGCTCTGGGCGGTGTCGGGACTGCCCGCATCGCGTTCCAACATCACGCACGAGATCATGATCTGGAACGTCGATTCCGGTCAGCCGCGCGCTGGCGAGAAGATCGGCACCGTCGCCGCCGGCGGGATGCCGTTCGAGGTTTATGTGGAGAAGAACCACCGGGACGACTCCGGTTCGGTCGCCTTCACCTGGACTTATGTCGCATTCATCGCGGAGAAGCCGCTGCTGAAGGGCACGCTCGACACCGGCGTGTTGACCGGATACTTGATTCGACGGGGACTGCTGACCCCCGACGCCTATCTCACCAGTCTTGAATTGGGCAACGAGGTGCTGGAGGGTTCCGGAACCGTCGAGATTCGCAAGCTCGATTTGCACGTCTTCGACTCGCCTGCGCGAACGCCCTCGCCCAAATCCAATTGATATGGACTCGCTACGAATCGCGTTTTGGGCCCGTGATTCCATGTCAAGACGGAGACGGCGGTGCCCGACTCGAAAAATTTTTTCGCGAGGCAATCCCTCCGTGGCCGGAGTTTTTAGTCCGCTGTTTTGACTCATAAAACGACTGGCAGACCTTCCCTCGCGGCGGGTACCAACATCTGGCCTTTTACACTTTTTTAACCACAAGGTGTTGCGCGTACGGTTAACGCCCGTATCATGTTGATTCCACACTGATTCGCAGCATGGTGCGCGACTCAGGGGTAACCGGAACCGTCCCACAATGGGACAGAAGAAAGAACCGGAAGCTGGGGTGATGCGGGGGAGGAATTTCTTCTCCATAGCGGCGGCGTCGGCTTTGCTGGCGAGCCCTGCCTGGGCTGCGAGCCCGGGCGAGCCCTCGTCGGTGCTGATCGGGGTCGCGGCGGGAGCGGCGGCGCTGGCGGCCGCCGCCGGGCTGTGGGCGCTGGCAGAACAGAGTGCCTCGATGCACCTGCGCCGCCTGCTGCGCAGCTCGGTCGCGCGCATGAAGTCCGCCGTCGGCGAGCGCGACGCGCTGCTCGACGTTTCGCGCGATGCGCTCGTCGTGTGGGGCCGCGACGGGACGGCGCCGGCGTCCTACGGCGGCGGCGAAGAGCAGCTCGACTCCTGCCTCAAGGGGCCCGATGCGATCGAGGTGTCGAAGGCGCTCGACGACCTCGGCGCCCACGGCGTGCCGTTCACGCTTTCCGCCCGCGATGCGTCCGGCCGCAACCTCACCCTGCGCGGCCGCGCCGTCGGCGGACAGGCGGCCGTGTGGGTCGAGCCCGCACCGGAAACGGCAAAGGTCGATTTCCGCGGCATCCTCGACGCCCTGCCCGTGCCGGTGTGGCTGCGCGACAGAACCTTGTCGCTCGTCTGGGCCAACCGCGCATTCCTCAAGATCGCCGGGGCGGCGGACGTGGAGGCGGCACAGCGCGCAAACGCGGCGCTCGAAAAGAGCGAACGCGACCTGGCGGCCACAGCACGGGCCCAGCAACAGGCCGTGGAAGCCAAACGCTTCGCCGTGCTCGACGGCCATCGGCGCGCGCTCGCCATCTGCGAAGTGCCAACACCGGCCGGAATCGTCGGCGCCGCCAACGACGTGACGGACATCGCCGCAGGCGAAGCCAAACTGCAGCAGCACATCGACGCGCACACCGATACCCTCGACAAGCTCGCCACCGCGGTGGCGATCTTCGACGCGCAACAGAAGCTGCATTTCTACAACCGCGCCTTCGCCAAGCTGTGGAGCCTGCCGGAAGACTGGCTCGACCGGCATCCCTCCGACGGCGAAGTCCTCGACCGGCTGCGCGAGGCGCGCCGCCTGCCCGAGCAGCGCGATTACCAGGGCTGGAAACGCGAACGTCTGGGGCTCTATCAGACCGCGCGCGACTATCCTTCCGAGGACCTCTGGCACATCCCCGGCGGCAAGACATTGCGCGTCGTCGCCCAGCCGCACCCGTTCGGCGGCCTCACCTTCCTCTATGAGGACGTGACAGAGAAGCTTTCGCTCGAAAGCTCATACAACACGCTCATCAAGGTGCAGTCGGCAACCCTCGACACGCTTCAGGAAGGCGTGGCGGTATTCGGCCCCGACGGCAAGCTGAAGCTGCACAACGCCGCGTTCGCCAAGATCTGGGGACTTGCGGGCAGGGACCTGGCGGGCGAGCCGCATGTGCGCGCGATCGCGGCGGCCTGCGCCGAGAAGTACGGCGAAGTAGCGGTGTGGGAGCGGCTGATCCAGAACATCGTCTCCGGCGCCGACATCGACCGCCGTCTGGGCGAGATCGAGCGCAACGACCGCACCATCGTGTCGATCGGGCTGTCGCCGCTGCCCGACGGAGCAACCCTCGTCACCTTCGCCGACGTCACCGACCGCTTCCGCATCGAGGCGGTGCTGCGCGAGCGCGCCGAGGCGCTGGAAGCGGCCGACCGGCTCAAGTCCGACTTCATCAAGCACGTCTCCTATGAGCTGCGCACGCCGCTCAACAGCATCGCCGGCTTTGCGGAACTGCTGGCGAGCGAGGAGCCCGGCCCGCTCAATCCGCGCCAGCGCGACTACGTCAGGGACATCGTCGCCGCCTCCGGCACGCTCACGAGCCTCGTCAGCGACATCCTTGATCTTGCGCTGATCGAATCCGGCGCGCTGCGCCTGGAGCTCGAGCAGGTCGATCTGCCGGCGATGCTGAACGAAGTCGCCGTGCACGCCCGCGACTGGGGCGCCAAGGTAGGCCTGAACCTGGAAGTGGAATGTGCCGTCAGGACGGGCACGTTCCTCGCCGACGAGCGCCGGCTTCGCCAGATCGTGTTCAACCTGCTCTCCAACGCCTTCAAGTTCACCCCGAAGGGCGGCGTGATCGTGCTGGGCGGCCACATCGACGGCGAGGACGTCCAGATCTTCGTTCGCGACAACGGCCCCGGCATTTCGCCCGACGTGCGCCCCAACGTGTTCGAGCGCTTTGCGGCGAAATCGACGGCCGGTCAGCGCGGCGGCGCGGGTCTGGGCCTGGCGCTGGTGAACCGCTTCGTCGAACTGCACGACGGCTGGGTCGAGATCGAAAGCGGCAACGGCGGTAAGACCGCCGGCACGCTGGTGCGCTGCCACTTCCCGCGCCGGATCGACGACAACCAGCCGCCTTCCGCCGAACGCCGCCGCGAGATGGCGTGAACGGCGGACGCCACAGGGGCTCAGACCGGCCCCAACATTGTTCCGACCAACAGCCCGATCGCGTTGCCAAGCAGAATGACGGTGGCCGCCACGCCCAGGTGCTTCACAATTTCCAGCCACACGGAAACGCTCCTGTCTCTGGCGAGCAAATAGGTCAGAACCGACAGGAGCAACGTTCCCCAGACCAGGCAAGCGGGGATGGCAGCCGCCGGCGGCAGAGCCAGGACCAGCACGATGAAGCTGCCCGAAACCGCGAAGCGGGCCGCGTAGTTGGCGGCCGTGACCCGGAACGCACGGCGCTGCGCCATCCGCTCCGATTCCTGATAGATATGGACGCTCAGGGAATCGGTCAGGTTGTCGGCGATTCCGATGATGAGCAGGCTTGCCAGCACGGCGGTTTTTGTCGCCGTGGCGGCGTCGAGCCCGACGATCAGCGCCATGCAGGTGACGATGGCGGCAGGCGAGCCGAAGCTGATCCATCGCAGGTCGAACGGCAGCGATGCCGCAAGCGCCGAGCCAGCGGCCTCGGCAGGCTTGGTGTTTTCCCTGTTCATCCCGGTTTCCGAAGAGCCTTTCGTCGCTGTTCACGCCAGCCTGCGCCAGGATTAGTGGCGGCGAAAGCACCGTTGAGAACGGCGCTTCCGCCGCACATCCTTAGCACCGCGTGCGACGGCCTAGAACATCCCCGCCGTCCCACCCTGAGCGACAAATTCTTCCATCAGCTTCCACTTCTCCTGGGACATCGGCTCGCGGGCGCGGAAGTCGTCTCCGGTTTCCATCACCACGGGACGGGCCGGATCGGCGGCGGGCCATTCGGGCAGGCCCGCGCCGTTGGGATTGCCGGTCTTCACGAAGTTGACCCAGTAATCCGAGATGGTGTTCGAGATGGCGCGGTCCTTGCCGGTGAACGGGCGTTCCGGCGTCTTGTCCAGCGTTCCGAACACGTAGGCGATGTCGGAGGAATGGAACACGCCGTAACGGGCGGCATCCGAACCCGGCTCCAAGTGGCTGTACAGATAGGCGTAGACGGGTCCCTTGCCCGCTTTGAGGCGGGACGCGATCCACTGATAAGCGGAGAATACGCCGCGGTCGGTCTGGAATTGCGCCAGGCCGGTGTTGCAGTCCTCGCCCGGCTTCAGGTAGGCCGCTTTGAACCTGCCGGCCCACGCGCCGGTCATGCGCGCGAATGCCGCATCGCATTCCTCAGGCGTGAGATCTCCCCACTTCGGGCTCATGGCGCTGGCTTCGTTCGCCGTCTGGCCGGTGAGGAACGGCGTGTCGTTGATCTCGCCCTTGGCGCTCAGGTCAGCGGGCTGGCCCGGCAGCAGCCAGCCGTCCACGATCGGCATGAAGCGGAGCATCGGTGGCCCTCCCGCGGGCACGGGAGCCTTCAGCAGGTCCTCCGCGGGCAATGCACGCAGCTTCGCGAGCGTTGGCGCCCCCACGGACGCGGCGAAATCGATGCCAGATTGCTCGGCCTGCTTCATGGATTGCATCGGGAAATTCGCGGCGACGCCACTCTGGGCGATGGCGCCCTCGAACAGTCCTTTGGCCTGAGGAATGAAGGTGAGCGTCGTGACCATGCCGGCCCCGGCCGACTGGCCGTAGATGGTGACGCGCTTGGGATCGCCGCCGAACGCGGCGATGTTCTTCTTCACCCATTTCAACGCGGCGATGGTGTCGAGCACGCCGTAGTTACCCGACACATGCTGGGGCGATTCCGCAGAGAGCCCGGGCGTCGCGAGGAACCCCAGCGCGCCCAGCCGGTAGTTCAGGCTCACCACGATAATGCCTTTGCGGGCGAAGGAATCGCCGTCATAGATCGCCGCCGAACTCGATCCTTCGAAGTAGCCGCCGCCGTGGATCCAGAACAGCACCGGCAGCTTGTCCTTTGTGCTCGTGGCGGGCGTCCACACGTTCACGAACAGGCAGTCTTCGCTCACCTTGCCTTGCGCGCTGTACTCCCAGGTCCAGGGCCCGTGGCCGTGCGGGGTGATGATTTGCATGCAGTTGGCGCCGAAAGCATAGGCCTTGCGTTTGCCCTTCCATGCCGGCGCCGACTTGGGAGCGCGCCATCTGAGGCTGCCGACCGGCGGCGCGGCATAGGGGATGCCGAGATAGGCCGCGACGCCGCCGCGCGCGAAGCCTTCGAGCTTTCCCTGCTCCACCTGCGCGCGCGTGAGAGGCGCGGCCCCCGCGGAGATTGAAACTGCCAAGCCGGCCGTCAGAACTGCGGCGCAGAACCTTCGCTTCATGATGTCCCTCCTCAATCCGAGGCGGTATTTGTACTACAAAATGGAGGCGACAGGCCAAGCTCAGTGCTGGCTTTTGGGCGTGCGCACGACGAGGCCGTCGAGCTCGGGCGTGACCTTGATCTGGCAGGAAAGCCGGCTGTTCGGCTTCACGTCCTGGGCGAAGTCGAGCATGGATTCTTCCATTTCTTCCTTCGACGGCAGCTTCTCCACCCACGCCGGATCGACATAGACGTGGCAGGTGGCACAGGCGCAGGCGCCGCCGCAATCGGCATCGATTCCGGGCACGAGGTTCTTGACCGCGCCTTCCATCACCGACCAGCCGAGGGGAACTTCCACCTCGCGCTCCTTGCCGTTTGAGTCGATGTATTTGATCCTGGGCATGCGCGCGATCTCAGCCCGTAATGTTCTTCATCGCAATGGAGGTATCCGCCAGGCGCTCCGCAGGAACCCCTACGGCGTCGGCGATCAGCTTGCGCCCCACGAGATACTCCGCCGGCGTGTTGACCGATTCCACCGCCGCCACCGCGCCCTCGCGCAGGTGGAACACGGCGAACTTGCGCGCGGACGGGTCGCCGCGCATCACGATCGTGTCCGTGGGCCGCGCCAGCCCCGCGATCTGCAGCTTGAGGTCATACTGGTCGGACCAGAACCACGGCACTTCGCGATAGGGCCTGGGCCTGCCCACCATCGCAAGCGCAGCGTGCTTGGCCTGATCGATGGCGTTCTGCACGCTTTCGAGCCGGAGCGGTACGCCCTCACGCCCGACATGCCAGGTGCAATCGCCCGCCGCAAAGATGGCCGGATCGCCGGTCGTGCAGTGCCGATCGACGACGATGCCGTCTTCGCAGGCGAGACCGGCCCTTTTCGCCAATTCCATGTTCGGAACCACGCCGATTCCGACGAGTGCGATGTCCGCCGGGAACCGTTTACCGCCGGCGCGCACGCGCGAAAGAGCGCCCTCGCCTTCGAACGCCTCGACGGCGGTGTTCAGCATCAGCTTCACGCCCGCGGCGCGATGCACCACCTCGAAGAAATCGGACACCGGCTTGGACACCGCCCGCGCCATCACGCGGTCGAGCGCCTCGAACACCGTCACGTCCAGCCCGTGCTTGGCCGCGACCGCAGCGACTTCCAATCCGATATAGCCGCCGCCCACGACCGCCAGCCGCTTGCCGCTCCGGAACACCGCCTGGAGCGCATCCACGTCCTCAATGCTGCGCAGGTAGTGGATGCCGGGAAGATCGGCGCCGGGGCATTTCACCTTGCGCACGCGCGTACCCGTCGCCAGGAGAAGCCGATCGTAGGGCAACGCGCGGCCGTCGGACAGGCGCACGACCTTGGCCTGCCGGTCGATCGCGGTGGCCGACACCTTCAGGATCAGTTCGCACCGCGCTTCCCGGTAGAACGAGTCCGGCTTCAGGAACAGCCGCGGCCGCTCCATCGAACCCATGAGGTAGGCCTTGGACAGCGGCGGGCGCTGGTAAGGTGCGTAGGGCTCGTCTCCCACCACGGCGATGGGGCCGTCGAAGCCCTCGGCGCGCAGCGAGGTCACGGCCTGGGAACCGGCCTGCCCCGCTCCGATGATGACGATGTTCTGCGGCATTGCGGGCCCACCATATGTCCGAGCGGAGCCGCCAAATCAATCCGCCAATGGTCTCGTTGAGGCCGGCTTCCCGTCACGCTAAAAGCTTGGCGATGAACAGCGAATCGGGCCCGTTTTCGGCCCGCATCGACCTCGAATGTCTCGCCGCCACGGATGCGCTCGGCGCGCGCATTGCCGCAGGACTGCGCGCGGGCGACACCATTGCGCTGGCGGGAGATCTCGGCGCCGGGAAAACGACGCTCGCCCGCGCCATCCTGAAGGCGCTCGCCGTGACCGAGACCATGCCGAGCCCCACCTTCACCCTGGTCCAGACCTACGAGACGCCGGGGCTCACGGTTCGCCACTTCGATCTCTACCGCATCGAGAACGAACGCGAGATCGACGAACTCGGCCTCGACGAAGCCGTCGAACAAGGCGCCGTCCTGATCGAATGGCCGGAACGCGCAGGCAGCCGCCTGCCCGAGGCGCCGCTTACCATCACCTTGGCCGCAACCGGTGCCCGAACGCGCCGCGCCGATATCACGGGGCCGTCACGTTGGGCATCCATCCTCCTGGAACCGAATCGTGTCCTCTGATCGCACACAGACCATCAACGACTTCCTGGCACACACCGGCTGGGGCGATGCGGTGCGCGTGCCGCTCACCGGCGACGCCTCCACCCGCCGCTACATCCGGCTCGGGCAGAACGGAACAAGCGCGCTGCTGATGGACCAGCCCCCGGGCGCGGAAGCGCCGGTTGCCCGCTCGAATGCCACCCCGGAAGAACGCAAAGCGCTCGGCTACAACGCCGTGGCCAGGCTTGCGGGCGCGGACTGCGCCCGTTTCGTGGCTGCCGCGAACTACCTGCGCAGCCTCGGGCTCAGCGCACCCGAGATCTACGCCGACGACGCCGCACAGGGGCTGGTGCTGATGGAGGACCTGGGCGCGGACCTGTTCGTCGACTCGCTGGCGAAGGGCGTCGATGAAAAACTGCTCTACGAGGGCGCGGCCGAGGTTCTGGCCAAGCTGCATGCCGCGGACGCGCCGCGCGTGCTTCCCGAAGGCAAGGACCTTCACCCGTACGACGAAACGGCCCTGCTTGCCGAGGTGGAATTGCTGACCGAGTGGTTCTTCCCGGTCGCGCTCGGCCGCGAGGCGAGCGAAGCCGAGGTTTCCGAATTCCTCGGGCTGTGGCGGAAAACGCTTCTCCCGCTGCTCGCCGCGCCCGGCGTGTTCGTGCATCGCGACTATCACGCCCAGAACCTCATGTGGATGCCCGAACGGAGGGGAGCGGCGCGCGTGGGACTGATCGATTTCCAGGACGCCGTCGCCGGCTCTCCGGCCTACGACATGATCTCGTTGATCGAAGACGCGCGCCGCGACGTGCCTGCCGAGATCGGCCAGCTCACGATCAATCACTATGCGAAGGCGATGACCGACCAGGGCACGCCCGTAGATGAGGAGTCGTTCGCGCTCGCTTCCGCCGTCTTCGCCGCCCAGCGCAACACAAAGATCGCCGGCATCTTCGCCCGCTTGTGCGTCCGCGACGGCAAACCGCGCTACCTCGCCTATCTGCCGAGGGTGTGGTCCTATCTGACCGCAGACCTCGACCATCCCGCGCTGGCGCCGCTCAAATCGTGGTATGATCGCGCCATACCGCCCGGGGCGCGCGGAGTTCCGGGCGCATGGAGCATCACATGAGTTCACCCACGCGCGCGATGATCATGGCCGCCGGCCTTGGCACGCGCATGTGGCCGTTGACCAACGCCGTGCCCAAACCGCTCGTCAAAGTCGGCGGAAAGGCGCTGATCGACCATGCCATCGACCGCCTGGCCGCCGCGGGGGTGACAACAATTGTCGTCAACCTCCACTACAAGGCCGACATGCTCAAGGCGCACCTGGCCGACCGCAAGGACGTGGAACTGCTCTATTCGGACGAAACCGACGGCCTGCTCGGCACCGGCGGCGGCGTCGCCAAGGCGCTTCAGTATTTCGGCAGCGAGCCGTTCTTCATCCACAACTCCGATACGATCTGGATCGAAGGTTTCGGCATGGCGCTCGAACGCATGAAACAGCGCTGGGACCCCGACGCGATGGACGGGCTGCTGCTGATGGCGGCGATGATCAATTCCGTCGGCTACGAAGGCGTCGGCGATTTCCTGATGGATTCCGAAGGCCGTCTGAAGCGCGTGCCGCCCGGCCGCGTGTCGCCCTTCGCATTCCCCGGCGTGCAGATCGTCCACCCGCGGCTGTTCGAGAACGCGCCCAAGGGCGGCTTCTCCACGAACGTCTTGTGGGACCGCGCCATCGAGAAGGAACGGCTGTTCGGCATCCGGCTCGACGGACTGTGGATCCATGTCGGCACGCCCCAGGCCGTGGCGGAAGCCGACGAATTGCTGGCAGACCTTGCCCCCGCAGCCTGACAGACCAAAGGTCTTTGCGATTCCGGCGAGCGCGCCGTTCTCCGCCACGCTGGCACGCGGGCTGTTGCGGCGCGTCGGCCCCGAACCGATGGCGCTGGCCGACGCCACGATCTACCTGCCCACGCGCCGTGCGGCGCGGGCCGTTGCGGAGATCTTCGCGCGCGAGGCCGGCGGGGCTTCGCTGCTGCCGGACTTCCGGCCGCTCGGCGACGTGGACGAGGACGAACTGCTGCTCGATCCGTCGATCGACGCGCTCGACCTGAAGCCGGCGATCGCGCCGCTCGACAGGCGCATGCAACTGGCGGCCATCATCCGGCGCTGGAGCCATAATCGCGACGGCGGCGCGATGAGTTTCGTGCAAGCATCGGCGCTCGCCAAGGCGCTGGCCCAGGTGATGGACGAGATCGAGCGGCAGGGCACCGACCTCGACAAGCTCGACGGGCTCGCCCCCATCGCGCTGGCGGATCATTGGGCCGAGGTGCGGCAATTCCTCCTGCTCATGGCCACCGAATGGCCGAAGGTGCTAGCAGCGCAGGATCGCGTGAGCCCGGAGCAGCATCGCAACGCAGCGCTGCGGGCGCTCGCCTTCCGCCTCGCGCATTTCCGGCCCGACCGGCCGGTCATCGCGGCGGGCTCGACCGGCAGCATTCCCGCCACGGCGGAATTGCTGGGTGTGATTGCGCGCCTGCCCAAGGGCGCGGTGGTCTTGCCCGGCCTGGACCGGGAACTGGATGCGGAGGCGTGGGAGCGCGTGGACGCCGGCCATCCGCAATTCGCGCTCAAGCAGTTGCTGGAACGCATCGGCGTGCGCCGCGATCAAGTCGGCGATTGGGCGGAGGCGCCGGCGGACGCGGAGCGCGAGCGGCTGGTGCGCGAAGTGCTGCGGCCAGCGCCGACGACGGATGCCTGGCGTGCCCTCGCCGAAAGCACTCACCCGCCGAAAGCGGCCGGTCTCTCGCTGCTCGAAGCTGCCGACCCGGCCGAAGAGGCCGCGCTGATCGCGCTGATGCTGCGCGAAGCCCTGGAGACGAAGGACTTGCAGGCCGCGCTGGTCACGCGCGACCGGGGGCTGGCGCGCCGGGTGACCGCGGAGTTGGGGCGCTGGAACATCGCCATCGACGATTCGGCCGGTCAGCCGCTGTCGCGGACGCCCACGGGCTCGTTCCTCTGTCTCTTGGCCGAGGCCGCCGACGAGAAGTTCGCGCCGGTGCCTCTTCTGGCGCTGCTGAAGCATCCGCTTGCCGCGATGGGCGGAGACGCGGCCGCATTCCGCGCGAAAGCGCGGACGCTCGATCTCGAATTGCGCGGGCCGCGGCCGGATTCCGGTTTACGGGGCATCGCCGCCGCCATCGGGGACGCGCCGCGCGATCTGCAAGCGTGGTTCGCCAAGCTGGCTGCCGCGCTGGCACCGCTGGAAGCGGTAATCGCTAAGCCGGAAGCGGCGCTGATCGATCTCCTGAGGGCGCACATCGCGGCGGCGGACGCGCTGGGCGCCAAGCCGTGGAAGGGACCCGACGGCCTCGCCGCCAGCCGCTTCATGCGCGCATGGTCGGAAGCGGCCACCGGTCTGCCGGACATCGAAACCGGTTCCTATGCGCCGATGATCCGCGCCTTCATGGACGAAGTGCCGGTGCGCCCCGCTTATGGACGGCATCCGCGGCTGGCGATCCTGGGACCCCTGGAAGCACGCCTGCAAAGCTACGATCTCGTCATCCTGGGCGGGCTCAACGAGGGCTCGTGGCCGGCGGCGGCGGGCGAAGATCCGTGGTTCTCGCGTCCGATGCGCAAAACCCTGGGCCTCGAGCAACCGGAGCGGGCGATCGGGCTTTCGGCGCACGACTTCGCCATGCTCGCCTGCCAGCCGCGCGTGGTGCTGACGCGCGCCGCGAAATCCGAAGGCACGCCGATGGTGGCCTCACGCTGGGTGCAGCGGTTGCAGCAGCTAGCCAAGGGCCTCGGCATCGCGGACGTGCTCGCGCCGCCGGCACACATCAAGAGGATCGCCGCGGCCCTGGCCGACGCCGGCAGGCCGGAGCCCGCGGAGCCGCCCTGCCCCCGTCCCGCCGTGGCGGCGCGGCCGCGCAGACTGTCGGTGACCGAGGTCGAAACCTGGCTGCGCGATCCCTATGCGATCTACGCCAGGCATGTGCTGAAGCTGCGCCCGCTCGATCCGCTCGACGACGAGATCGGGCCGATGGAGCGCGGCACGGCGCTGCACAAGATGCTGGAGCTGTTCGTGCGGCGCTATCCGGCGCTGCCGCCGGACGCCGAGGCGAAGCTGGCGGCCATCGTGGACGAAGTGCTGAACGAACGGCGGACGCCGAAGGCCACGCTGGCGGTCTGGCGGCCGCGCTTCCTGCGCGCCGCGGCATGGTTCGTAGAGCAGGAGCGCGAACGGAGCGCGGACGTCGCCCAGAGCTTCGTCGAGATCAAAGGCGAGATGACGTTCCAGGGGCCGGCGGGCGAGTTCACGCTGAGCGGCAAGGCCGATCGCATCGACCGGCTCAAGACGGGCGGCGGCGCCATCATCGACTACAAGACCGGCGCGCCGCCGTCTCAGAAGCAGGTGAAAACTCATCTGGCGCCGCAACTGCCGCTGGAAGGGGCGATGCTGGCGAACGGCGGGTTCAAGGACATCGGGACGCTGACGCCTTCCGAGCTGCTATACGTGCGCGTGAGCGGCGCCGCCGAACCGGGCAAGTACTGCTATGTCGACGCGGATGCGGTCGCCTTGGCGAACGAAGCGGCCGGGCGGCTGGCGCGGCGTATCGCCGAATTCGACCGGGCCGAAACGGGATACGAATCCCGCGTGGCGCCGTTCCGCTCGGATATCGCGGGCGACTACG
Organism: Rhizomicrobium sp.; assembly: GCA_035524815.1. Classification (GTDB taxonomy): domain Bacteria; phylum Pseudomonadota; class Alphaproteobacteria; order Micropepsales; family Micropepsaceae; genus Rhizomicrobium. The sequence goes on along the minus strand of DATKOE010000014.1, from coordinate 27,437 downwards.
ATCATCTGGCGCGCGTGCGCGAGTGGTCGCTGAGCGGCTGGGGCGGCGAATGAGGGCGGCCGATCCCACCGTTTCCGCCTGGGTCGCCGCCAATGCCGGTGCGGGCAAGACCTATACCCTTGCCAATCGCGTGACGCGCCTGCTGCTTGCTGGTGCCGAGCCCGAGCGCATCCTGTGCCTCACCTACACCAAGGCGGCGGCGGCGGAGATGGCGGAGCGGCTGTTCAAGCAGCTCGGCGAATGGTCGATGCTGGGCGATGCGGCACTCGCCGAGAAAATAAGCGAAGTGGGGGCCGATCCCGGCGGCAATGAGGACTTGCGCGCGGCGCGGCGGCTATTCGCCAAGGCGCTGGAAACACCGGGCGGACTGAAGATCCAGACCATCCATGCGTTCTGCCAGTACGTGCTGAACCGGTTCCCGATCGAAGCGGGCGTGCCGCCGCAATTCCGCGTGCTCGACGAACGCTCGTCGGGGGACTTGATAGCGGAAGCGCGGGCCCGCGTGCTGGAACGGGCGGCGAGCGGCGACACCACGGTGCAGGCGGCGGTTACGTTCCTGGTGACGCAGTTGAGCGAGATGCGCCTCACGCAAATCCTCGACTGTGCGTTGGGCGGAGACCGCAGCAAACTGGACGCCTTTTTCGAGGCCGCGGGCGGACGGGAAAACGACTGGTCGCGGCGGCTGCGCGAAACCCACGGCGCCAAGCCGGAAGACACGCCGGAGCGTATTGCGGCGGAGTTCTGCGCGCAGCTCAAAGGCGACGAAACCACGTTGCGCGACGCCGTCGCCTGGCTCTGCGCCGGCGCGAAGGGCGACCAGGAACGCAGCGCGGCTCTGGCCGCGGCAATCGAGACCGCGGATGAACTCGAGCGTTACGGCGCGTTGTGCGAAGTACTGCTCACGGACAAGGGCGACGTGCGCAAGACGCTCGCCACCAAGAAGCTCGCCGATGCCAGACCGGACCTGGCGGGCGTGCTTGCCGCGCTCGCAATGCGCCTCATCGAATACCGGGAGCGCTTCAACGCCGTTCACGCCGCGCAGCTTGCGGAGGCGGCGCTGACGGTCGTGCATGCGGTGCGCGACGACTACGCGGCGGCCAAGCGCGCGCGCAATGTGCTCGACTACGACGACCTGATCGAGGAAACCCACCGGCTCTTGAACCGGCGCGGCGCGGCCTGGGTGCTCTACAAGCTCGACGGCGGCATCGATCATGTGCTGATCGACGAGGCGCAAGATACTTCGACGCTGCAATGGGAGATCGTGCAGAAGCTGACGGAGGAGTTCTTCGCCGGCCTCGGCGCCGACCGGCCGCTGCGCACGCTGTTCGCCGTGGGCGACGAGAAGCAGTCGATCTTCAGCTTCCAGGGCGCCAATCCGGCGCAGTTCGACGTGCAGCGCAAGCTGTTCGCCAAACGCGCGGCCGAGGCGCGACGCGAGTTCCGGTTCGAACCGCTGCAGGATTCGTGGCGCTCGGCGCCCGAAATCCTCTCCTTCGTGGACAAGACCTTCGAGGCGCCCGACGCGCGCGCGGGGCTGAGTTCGTCGGACCAACCGATCAAGCACAATCCGATCCACAAGGACCTGAAAGGCTGCGTCGAATTCTGGCCGGCGATCGAGGTGGCCGACACGCCCGAGCGCGATCCCTGGGACCAACGCCCGGTCGACCGGCCGTCCGAAAAAAGCCCGGTGTCGCAACTGGCCGAGCAGATCGCCGCGCGCATAAAGGCGTGGCTCACGGCGCGCGCCGCCCTGCCCGGCTCCGACAAACCGATCCAGCCCGGCGATATCATGATCCTGTTGCCGCGGCGCGAGCCCTTCGGCAGCGAGATCATCCGCCGGCTCAAGGAACGCGACGTGCCCGTGGCGGGCGCCGACCGGCTCAAGCTGAGCGAGCAGATCGCCGTCATGGACCTGATCGCGCTCGGCCGCTTTGCGCTGCTGCCGGAAGACGATCTCAACCTGGCGGCGCTGCTGCGTTCGCCGCTGGTCGGCATCGGCGAGGACGATCTTTTCCGGCTGGCGCACGGCCGAGAAGAAACGCTCTGGCAATCGCTCGAACGGCATCACGAGGAGTTCCCCGAAGCCCACGGCTTCCTGACCGAAGCGCGGGCGCGCGCCGACTTCGTCCCCCCGTTCGAGTACTTCGCGCAAACGCTGATCCAGGGCCGCCGGAAGCTCCTGAAGCGGCTGGGAGCCGAGGCCAACGACGCCATCGACGAATTCCTGTCGCTGGCGCTGCAATACGAGCAGGCGGACACGCCCTCGCTCGAGGGCTTCCTCGCCTGGATCGAACGTGGCGGCGCGGAGGTCAAGCGCGACATGGAGCGCGGCCGTAACGAGGTCCGGGTGATGACGGTGCACGGCGCCAAGGGCCTGGAGGCAGACATCGTCATCCTGCCCAACACCACGCGCCTGCCGAGCGACCCCAACAGCCACGGCGAACTTCTCTATGCCGACGGCGCCGTGCTGTTTCCGGTTGCCAGGGACATCGCGCCCGAGCCGGTGCAGGCGGCACGGCAAGCCGCCAAGGACGCGGGGATGAACGAATACCGGCGGTTGCTGTATGTCGCACTGACCAGAGCCAAAAAGCGGCTGATCGTCTGCGGTTTCGAGAACAGCCGCGGCACGCCGCCGGACTCCTGGCACGCGCTGGCGGCGCGCGCGGCGGAAGCCCTTGCAACGAAGAACGAGACCGGCGTGCGCATCCTGGGTGACGACTCCTGTCCGCCGATCCCCGCGAAAGCGGCGCTCGAAGCCGGACCCTTCGCCATGCCCGATTGGGCCGGGACGCCCGCGGCAAAGGAGCGGCCGGCACCCTGGCTGATCCGGCCCTCGGCCGCTGCCGGCACGGACGAACCGGCTGCGGCTTCGCCGTTTGATTCCGCCACGGCGGTCAGGCGCGGCACGCTGGTGCATGCCATGCTGGCGCGACTGCCCGAGGCGGCACCCCAAGACCGCGGCGCTTTAGCGACCCGATTCCTGCGCGCGAACGGTCTCGATGCGGCCGAGAGCGACAGGCTGGTCGCCGAAACTCTGAGCGTGCTGAACGACGCGGCATTTGCGGACGCCTTCGCGCCGGGCAGTCGCGCGGAAGTTTCGCTGGTCGCCGATCTTCCCGAAATCGGGCCTGCGGCGCGCGTGCACGGCCGCATCGACAGGCTCTGTGCCGGCGAGGACGAGGTTCTGATCGTCGATTTCAAGACCGGGCGGCCTGCCCTGCGGGAAGCCGACGTTCCGGCGCTCTACCTCAGCCAGATGGCGCTCTACCGGGCTGCCGCCGCTCGCATTTTCCCGGGCCGGCGAATCGCCTGCGCGCTGGTCTGGACCGAAGGCCCCCGCCTGATGCCGCTGTCCGCGGACGTTCTGGATGCGGAAACAAGGCGCATCCGCACGCGCCTTGACCGGGGGGAGGCCCATACCTAGATATAGCGGGTCGCTTTCGAAGGGTATGCGTATGTCTTCGCCGATCAAGGTTTCGGACGCCTCATTCCAGAACGATGTGCTGAACGCCAAGAAGCCGGTTCTCGTCGACTTCTGGGCGGAATGGTGCGGTCCGTGCCGCATGATCGCTCCCGCGCTGGACGAGCTTTCGGCCGAACTCGGCGATAAGCTCACCTTCGCGAAGATCAACATCGACGAAAATCCGATGACGCCGCAGAAGTACGGGGTGCGCGGCATTCCCACGATGATGATCTTCAGCCAGGGCCAGGTCGCCGCCACGAAGGTGGGCGCGCTGCCGAAGTCGAAGATCAAGGAATGGATCGAAGGCTCGATCTGATCCTCTTCCAGCCGACGCGACGCCGCGAGTTCCCCTAACCGACCGGATCGGGGCCGAAGCGGTTTGCGCCGCGCGTGCCGCGCAGGCAGTAGAACTCGACAAATCCCCACACGAGGATCGCGAGCGCGACGAGCGCGGCGATCATCGTGAGCACCACCGGCCAGTGGCGAAGGTCCGGTGCGCCGTGCCCAAGCCCTGCAGCACCGGCGGTCACCACCATCACAATCGCGCAGACGATAGGCAGGCCGCAAAACAAAATCAGCCAGGACGCGCTCTTGCCGCGGTCGTGCAGCCGCTTGGAAAGAACGGCAAGCCACGCCCAGGACAGGAGCAGATAGACAATCAGCAGGCTGATCGTCATGGCGAATTCCGCCTGCCAGCCGAAGTGCCTGATCACCGGAACCAGAGAGAGGTGCCGAAGCGTTTCCGCCGATTGCGGATCGAAAAGCGACAAGAAGGCCCCGGCGAGCGCCGAAATCAGCACGAAGAGCCAGATCTTCGCGCGGCTGATGCGGCCCTTGAAGCTGAAGAGAAATCGAAGCGCGCCCATGTTTCCCCCCATGGTCAGCCCCGCGATACTATCGCGCGCGCCCGATACGGCGGACAAGCGATGGCGCGACACGCAGCGGGCACAATCGGTGCCGCGATTAAGTCTCGCAATACGAACCCGAACGCAGCGCATCGTCCTACGCTAAGCATATTTTCCGCAACTTCGTTCTTCCGCGGCATGGGGCACGCCGATGCGCACATGGTATTTCGGGCCGTTGGCATCATCGGATGCCCCGCCCGGTGAAACTGCATAGCGGCAAACTAGCGACGCAATGCTACCTAAACCGGCGGGTCTGGGGATCGAGGAGACTCATATGCGCGCATTACTGGCTTGCACTGCCCTTCTGCTTCTTGTGCCGGCGCCAAGCATGGCGGCGACCGACCTGCAGCTTCCCCCCTTCTCCGCCATCGACGCACACGGCGGCGCCCACGTCACGCTGCACCACGGCGACCGGCAGCGCGTCACCGTGATCAAAGGCGACATGAGCATTTCCCGCATTACGGTCGTCAACGGCACGCTGATGGTCGAGAATTGCGTGAATTCGTGCTGGTTCGGCAACCACGAGCTCGATGTCGACGTCGTGGCCCCGAACGTGCAAGCGCTTGCGGCACACGGCGGCGGCGACATCGAAGCCGTAGGCCCGTTCCCCCGCCAGTCGCATCTGGCCGTGGCCGCGCACGGCGGCGGGGAAATCAACGCCCGCGCCATTCCTGCCGATTCCGTGAGCGCCGACGCTCATGGCGGCGGCGACATCAAGGTCAATGCCCTCGTGTCCCTCGCGGCGAGCGCGCACGGCGGCGGCGACATCACCTATACCGGAAATCCGGCGAAGGTGGCGTCGAGCACGCACGGCGGCGGCTCGATCCAGCACGAGTAATGCAGCAGCGAAGCCGGCATCCTATCCCGGTCGGGGAGGATGCCGGCAGCCCCTTTTCAGGCGGAAGGGCCGAGCGGATCGGCGCCGTAGCGGTTATTGCCCCTGGTGCCCCGGAAGAAGAACAACTCGATAAAGCCCCAGATACCGAACACCGCTCCGACCAGTTCGGCCGCACCCCAACCGACGCCGAGCGGATTGAAGTTTTCGCCGAACGCGACGAAAGCCGGAACAGCGGTAAATTTCAGCAGCTTCACGCCGAACGGAACGACCACGAACAGGATCAGCCACCAGGCGCTCTTGTTCCGGTCGTGCAGGCGCTTCGTGTAAACGGCGAGCAGCGACACGGCGTAGAGCAGAATCAAGAGGCCGATCACGCCGATCATGGCCCATTCGAGCGGGGTATCGATCTTGTCCGGCACCGGCCACACGGCGGCGATGCGGGTGTGCGAATTGCCGTTCGTGATGTCGGTGTAGGCCGACATGCGGTTCCAATTGAGGCCGAACACCGCCACCAATCCGACGACGATTTCCCATGCCAGAGTGACGAGCAGGAACAGCCACATCTTGGCGCGGTTGATGCGGCCCCTGAAACTGAACAGATACGACATCGTTTCCCCCCTTCAAGCCAACGGATCGGGTCCGTAGCGGTTTTCGCCCTTCGTTCCGCGGAAGAACCACAGTTCGACAAGAACCCAAAGGCCGATCAGCGACCCGGCGAGATAGGCCAGCGCGCGGGCCATGCCCATCGGGCCAACCCAGAACCCGACGTAGAAGTACGGCCAGGTTCCCGTGGCGATCACGAAGGCGCTGAGCGCCATCGGAACGAGCACATACGGCACCAGCCACCACGCGCTTTTGTTGCGGTCGTGCAATCGCTTCGTGTAAACGGCGAACCACGCGACCACATACAACACGATCAAAAACGCAATCGCTCCCGCCGCGATCCAAGCCGTTCCGCTGACAGGATCGGGAACCGGCATCGGTGCCGGCGCGAAGGGACTTCCGGCTCTGGCGTGCGCCTCCAGCGCTGACAGATAGTGGGTCCACTTGAGGCCGAAGACCGCAACCAGCCCCACAACGATTTCCCAAACGATGACGATCAGCAGAAACAGCCAGATCTTGGCGCGGTTGATGCGCCCCTTGAACCCGAACAGATAGGACATCGATTTTCCCCCACTTCCCGCTGCCAGTATGACGCGAATGGCGAGCGGCGAACAGCGACCAACCCGCGACCAATCCTGCACGTTTGCGCGACTGCTACGATACTGATTCTCAACGTGTTTCGAAGCCACAGCGCCATCGTGTCTCCGCCAAAACCCGTGACCGGCTCCGATCTCAGAGCCTAAAGTGGGGCTCCGATTTGTCTGGGGGCGCCGATGAAATTCGTGAGATTTCTGGTCCTGACCGTCGTCGGGATGACCGTGCTGGGCGTGAACATGACGTTCGCGACGCAGATGCCTGCCTTGGTCAACGCGGCCGTTCGTGGCGGAATGCTCGCCGTGTTCGGCGTTCTTTGGATCGCTGCCCGGCGCGAGGGTCCGCTGCATGCGTGGCGGGGCGTCTTCCTCGCCTTCTTTGCGACCGTTTTCGGAGTGTCGCTCGGCTTCTATCTGTCGGACGAGGTCCTCGCGCGGCTTGGTCTCACCACCAATACGCCCACGGGCATGGCGGCCGCCCGGTTGATAAACGCCGTGATCGTCGTGGCGGGCATCATGGCCGTGGTCAAGCTGGCAGGCGACGGCCTTGGATCTCTGTACGTCCGCCGTGGGCGTCTGCTTCTCGGACTGCTGTTGGGGCTTGCAGGCGCGGCCGTGTTTGTCGTCCTCACCTTCGTTCCCGGCGGGCCGTTCTTCGCCGCCGCATCGACGGCAGGAGGCGTTGCCAAGCTGGTGCCGCTGGTGCCGTGGCTGCTGGTGTTCGTGCTGTCGAACGCCTTCGCCGAAGAGCTTCTGTATCGCGGGCTCTATCTCCAGCGTTATGAGCCGTTGACCGGGCCGTGGCTGGCGCTGCTTTCGACCGCGCTCGTCTTTGCCCTGTCGCACATGCAGGTTACCTATACGCCGCAAGTGTGGGGTTTCGTCGCGTTCGTGTTCGTGCTCGGGCTGCTGTGGGGCGTCTTGATGCAGAAAAGCAAAAGCATCTGGGGCTCCGTACTGTTCCACGCCGGCGCCGACGTCGCGATCATCCTGCCGATCATGCAAAAACTGGCTGCGGGCTGACGGCCCGTCCATGCAAAGGGGGAGAATGCGATGGTGAAGCGGCTTCTGGCGGGCGTTCTGATGCTTGCGTGGGCGACGCCGTGCCATGCGGCGCAGGTGTGCGCCTGGATGAAGGAAAGCGTCGAGAACGGCAACGACCACCACCTTCAAGTCTGGATGCAAGCCGACGCCCACATCGAATTCCTCTACAAGATCGGCGGCCAGGGCGTCGTGGACGCAAGCGGCAGCAGCAATTCGCCGGCAAGTGCCACCTATATGCTCGATCCCGGCCGGGCGGAGTCGGTGTGGGAAGGCGGCGGGACATTGAATCCGCCGGGCAAGATCGACGTCAGCCTGGAAGTGCACGAATGGCCGAAGGACATCTTCTCCAAGGCGCCGACGCCGCTGCTGGCCGCGTTCAAGTTCCAGCGCAATGTTCCGGCCGGCGAGACCAAACCGCCTGCGACACTGGCCAAGAAGCAGTGCGCGGCGGTGAAGGCGGCGCCGTAGTCAGCCGTTTTCGGCCAGCACCTTGCCGGCAAGATAGAGCGAGCCGCAGATGAGGATGCGCGGGGGAGACTCATCTTCTTCGATGCGCGACATGGCGGCGATCTGCATCATGGCGTCCTCGAGATCCTCGCCGGGCGTGGCATCGAGGCCCGCGGCGCGGGCGCGATCGTAAAGCGCTCCCGCTCCGAGGCTGTTCTCCTCGCCGGGAATGGCGACAGTCACGATGTGACGGACCAGCCCGCGGAATGCGGAGAGAAAGCCGACCGAGTCCTTGTTCGCGAGCATGCCGCAGATGAGATAGAGCGGCTTGCCGGCCCGCTCCTCAAGATCGGCCATCGCGCGTGCGATCGCCGCGGCGCCGTGGGGATTGTGCCCGCCGTCGAGCCAGACTTCCGCGTCCTTCGGCGCCAGATCCACCAGCGGTCCCTGCGTCAGGCGTTGCAGGCGCGCGGGCCACTCGACCGTGCGCAGACCCTTCTCGATCGCCGCATCGCCCGCCCAGTTGGTGAGACGCAGGCCCGCAATCGCCGTCGCCGCGTTGTCGATCTGGTGGCGGCCGACGAGCCGGGGCAGCGGCAGGTCGAGCAGGCCCGCCATGTCCTGGTAGACCATGCGGCCGTGCTCCTGATGCGCGAAGAAGTCCTGGCCGAACGCGACCACGGGCGCGCCCAGCGCATCGGCGCGGCGCAGGATGACGTCGCGCGGAACATCCTCCTGCGGTCCGATCACCAGCGGCACGCCCGCCTTGATGATGCCCGCCTTCTCGGCTGCGATGCCGGCAATGTCGCTGCCCAGGAACTCGGCATGATCGAGGCCGATAGGCGTGATCACCGTGAGGCGCGGCCTGTCGAGGATGTTGGTGGCGTCGTACTTGCCGCCGAGGCCCACCTCCATGACCAGCGCGTCCGCCTTGTGGCGCGAAAACGCGGTGAGCGCGGCGGCGGTGGTGATCTCGAAGAAGGTGATGGGAAGTCCCCGGTTCTTCTCCTCGCACTCCTCAAGAAGCGCCGCCAACTCGGATTCGGAGATCAGCGAACCGGCAAGCCGGATGCGTTCGTGGAAGCGCACGAGATGGGGCGAAGAATAGACGTGGACTTTCAGCCCCTGCGCCTCGAGCATGGCGCGGCAGAAGGCGCAGACGGAGCCCTTGCCGTTGGTGCCGGCGACATGGATCACCGGCGGCAGGCGGCGCTCGGGGTGGCCGAGGTCGGCGAGCAGACGCTGGATGCGCTCCAGCACCAGATCGATTTTCTTGGGATGAAGCGAAAGCAGGCGTTCGAGGATGACGTCGCTTCCGGCGGCTGCGCTCATGTGCCGGGCGCCGCGGCGATGCGCACCGCGTTGCCGGTGATGACCCGCGGCGGCAGCGGCAGCACCGCGTGCGGACGCGTGCGCTTCATCAGCAGGTGAACCAGGCGCGACAGCGTCTCGCGCATCTGATGGCGGTGCGTGACCATGTCGATCATGCCGTGCGCCAGCAGGTACTCGGCGCGCTGATAGCCTTCGGGCAACTGCTCGCGCACCGCATTGGCGGTGACGCGCTGGCCGGCAAAACCGATGAGCGCGCCCGGCTCGGCGATGTGAACGTCGCCCAGCATGGCATAGGAGGCGGAGACGCCGCCGGTGGTTGGATCGGTCAGCACCACGATGTAGGGAAGGCCCGCGTCGCGCAGCATGTCGACGGCGATGGTCACGCGCGGCATCTGCATCAGCGACAGCACGCCTTCCTGCATGCGCGCGCCGCCCGAAGCGACGAACAGGATGAAGGGGCGGCTCTCCTCCACCGCCGTCTGCATGGCGCTGATCAGCGCCTCGCCCACCGCCATGCCGAGCGAACCGCCGAGGAAATTGAACGGCTGCACGGCGATCATCACCGGCATGCCGTCGAGGCTGCCGCGTGCGGCGACCAGCGCGTCGATGCGGCCGGTCTTCTGGCGGGCGTCGCGCAGACGGTCGGCGTAACGTTTCTCGTCGCGGAAGCGCAGGGGATCAGCGGCAACCTCCGGCGGGATCAGTTCCTCGAACTGGCCGCCGTCGAAGATGGCCGCGAAACGCTCGGGCGGACCGATGCGCATGTGATGACCGCATTGCGGGCAGACGTACTGCGCGGCAATCAGGTCGCGATGGAAAATCATCTCGCCGCAGGCCGGGCACTTGCGCCAGAGATTTTCCGGCGTCGCGCTCTGCACGGCGCTGATCAGGCTTTTGATCCTGGGGCGGACGAAGTTCGTGAGCCAGTTCATGGGATCATCCTAACACGGTTCAGGAGCGCGCCGCATGCACCGCATCGGCGAGCGAGGCGCAGTAGGCGATTACGTCGTTAACGGCAGCGCCCGTGGCCATGCGCTCCACGATCGCCGAACCCACGACGGCGGCATCGGAAAACACGGCGACCCTGGCCGCCTGCTCCGGCGTCTTGATGCCGAAACCGACGGCGACGGGCAAGCCGGTCGCGAGCTGCAAGTGCGTGACGGCGGCGCGGACATCGTCTTCGGCGAACGTCTTGGTGCCAGTGACGCCTGTGATGGACACGTAATAGAGGAACCCGCCGGCGCCTTCGAGGATGGTGCGCAGCCGCGCGTCGTCGGTCGTCGGCGTGGCGAGCCGCACGATATCGAGCCCCTGCGCGGCGGCCGGCAGGCGCAACACCTCGTCCTCCTCCGGCGGAAGGTCGACCGTGATGAGACCGTCGACGCCCGCTTCCGCCGCATCCTTGGCGAAGCGCGCGGTGCCGTATTTGTGGATCGGATTGTAATAGCCCATCAGCACCAGCGGCGTTTCCTGGTCGTGCTTGCGGAAGCGGCGCACGAGATCGAGTACCTTGGCCAGCGTCATGCCGGCGCGGAGCGCGCGCTGCGACGAGGCCTGGATGGCGGGACCGTCGGCCATCGGATCGGAAAACGGCACGCCCAGTTCGATGAGATCGGCACCCGCCGCGGGCAATTGATCGAGCAGCGCGGCGGTGGTCTCCGAGTTGGGATCGCCCGCGGTGACAAACGGCACGAAGGCGGCGCGGCCGTCCTGCTTCAAGTCGGAGAAACGAGCGGAGATGCGGCTCATATCTTCTCCCCCAACAGGCTCGCCACCGTGTTCGCGTCCTTGTCGCCGCGGCCGGAGAGGCAGACCGCGATCAGCTTGTCCTTTTCCATCGCCTTGGCCACGCGCATCACATGCGCGACGGCGTGAGCGGACTCGAGCGCGGGAATGATGCCCTCCAGCTTCGACAGCGCGACGAAGGCATCGACCGCCTGCTTGTCGGTGACCGAGAAGTACTTCACGCGGCCCTGGTCGCGCAGCCAGGAGTGCTCGGGCCCGACACCGGGATAATCAAGGCCGGCGGAAATCGAATGCGCCTCCAGCACCTGGCCTTCGGCATCCTGCAGCAGGTAGGAGCGCGCGCCGTGCAGCACGCCGGGCGCCCCCTTCGACAACGTCGCCGCGTGTTGGGCGGTTTCGACGCCCCTGCCGGCCGCTTCGACGCCGTGGATTTCGACGTCGGGATCGTCGAGGAAGGGATGGAACATGCCGATGGCGTTCGATCCGCCGCCCACGCAAGCCGCGAGGAGATCGGGAAGCCTGCCCTCGCGCTCCAGCATCTGGGCGCGGGTCTCGTTGCCGATCACGCACTGGAAATCGCGCACCATTGCGGGGTACGGATGCGGACCGGCGGCCGAACCGATGATGTAAAAGGTGTCGTGCACGTTGGTGACCCAGTCTCGCAGCGCCTCGTTCATCGCATCTTTCAAGGTGCGGGAGCCGGATTTCACCGGGCGCACCTCGGCGCCCAGAAGGCGCATGCGGAAAACGTTGGGCTTCTGGCGCTCGATGTCGACCTCGCCCATGTAGACCACGCAGGGATAGCCGAACCGGGCGGCGACGGTGGCGGCGGCGACGCCGTGCATGCCTGCGCCGGTCTCGGCGATGATGCGCGTCTTGCCCATGCGCCGGGCGAGCAGGATCTGGCCCAGGCAGTTGTTGATCTTGTGCGCGCCGGTGTGGTTGAGGTCTTCGCGCTTCAGATAGATCTTCGCTCCACCCACGTGGTTGGTGAGCCGTTCGGCAAGATAGAGCGCGCTCTCGCGGCCGACGTAGTGCTTGAGAAGCCCGCCAAGCTCGGCATGGAAAGCCGGATCGGCCTTGGCGGCCTCGTAGGCCTTCTCCAACTCGAGCACGAGCGGCATCAGTGTCTCGGCCACGAAGCGCCCGCCGTAGCTGCCGAAGTGGCCGCGGATATCGGGACCGGTGCGGTAGGAATTGGGCGTGCTCACGCGCGCGCCTCCATCTGGTTGCGGGCGGCGGAAACGAATTCGGCGATCAGCCGGGGATCCTTGATTCCCGGTGCGGCCTCGACGCCCGACGAAACGTCGACGCCCGGCGCTTCGGCCGCCGCCACGGCGCGGGCCACGTTTTGCGCGGTCAGGCCTCCGGCGAGGAACCAGGGCCGGGAGAAATTCCGCCCACGGAGCAACTTCCAGTCGAACGGGGTGCCGTGACCGCCGGGACGCGAGTCTTCGGGCGCCTTGGCGTCGAACAGGAACATGTCGCAGGATTGGTGATAGCACGCCACGGATGAGAGATCGGCCGCCTCGGCAACGGCCACCGCCTTGATCAGCGGCAGGCCGAAGCGGGCGCGCACGGCGGCGGCGCGCGCCGGCGTCTCCTTGCCGTGCAACTGTAGAAAATCCGGCTGCACCGCCGCCGTCACGGCCGCAAGCAGGTCGTCATCGGCGTCGGCCATGAGCGCCACAAGGCGCAGCCGCCCGCGCATGCGCCCGGCCAGCGACTGCGCCGCCTCCAGCGAGAGATTTCGGGGCGACTTGGGGTGGAACACCAGCCCGGCGAATTCCGCCCCGGCGCGCACGACGGCATCGGCGGCCTGCGCCGAGTTGATACCGCAGATTTTCACGAAAAGCGCCATGGGGGGCCGCTTATCGCCGCCAGGGCCGCGGAAATCAAGTTGACGCCATTCATGTACTTAACCCCTTGGCGAACTGACCTGTTTGGCGATGGACCGGCTGGCCTGAGCAGGTCCAAACGCGATCATGGCCAGCGCGCCCACGAGTGGGGTCCGTGCGGTCGGCCGGCAACTCCGCCGATACAGCGTTTCGATACGTGTGGGCTAAGGCGGGAGAATCACGCGCATCCGCAGTCAAACACACTGCGTGCCCTGCAAGCGCCTGCTTTCACTCGCTTCCTGAAGAGAGGCGCAGCCTCACGCCGCTCCGTTCGTGTTCAGGCGTTCGCGCAACTCCTTGCCCGTCCGGAAGAAAGGCGCGCGCTTCTCGTCGACCGAAACCGGCTCTCCGGTGCGAGGATTGCGGCCCATGCGGGCCGGACGGACCTTCACCGAAAACGCGCCGAAGCCGCGCAACTCGACGCGATGGCCATCGGCTAACGCCTTGGTAATCTGGTCGAGAACCGTGGAAACGATCCTCTCCACGTCGCGGTGATAGAGGTGCGGATAACGCGCCGTAAGACGAGCAACCAGTTCGGACTTGATCATCCCCTTGCCCCTGGCAGGAACAGCTTGATGCACTTTGCCAAAAGCCGCCCCCGCATGGGTTAACCCTGTCAGACCGACCCGCGGCCGTCAACAGGAAGTCACTGATATCCAAGCCTTTTCCGACTCTGTGACCGAAATCACTCAGGATGTGTTCCAGGTGCGCGGGCGGCATGAGAGCGCGCGAATCGCCATCCGGTGCCGGCAGAGTCACGTCGTCCACGGGCGGGCGACGGCAAGGGATGCCGGGGGTAAAATCGCAGTTGGCCGCCGTAATCTCCTGATTTAGCTAGGGTTTTGCAGGAGCACAGATTACAGGCCGCCAGAGCTTTGGCGCCGCCCAGAAGAGCGGATGCGCCAACCCCAGCGCCACAATTTGCAATTGCTTTTCAATGGATGCTCCGGGCGGGGCAGGCCGGGACGGGTTACCCCTTCTCACCTCTCCTGCCGCAACGTCTCGGCCGGCAGCAGGCAGGTCCTTTGCGGGGCCGCCGCGGGCCGCCCGTCTTGCGAGGATCGCTCGGTGTTTTCGCGTTCCACGTCCGAACCGGCCTCGGCGCCTTCGCTGTCCGCATCGGAGCCACTTCATCCGTGTACGTTTCATTTGATCCGTGTACGGAGTTTGTAACGATTACAAAGCGCGGCCGTGACATTTTTCGGGCGGAAAAGAGCGCAAATTCGGTTTGTTTTTTTAAAATTCCAGGCTTCGCAGATACGTTGCGTTGAAGTGTACGGCAAAACCCTTGCGGCGCGTCGCCCCACAGAACGCGAATCCCGCGCGCGATCGATGCACGCTCGCGTTCACAAAAGCCCGGTAAACAGAGGCTTTTTCTTTACCCAAGCGGTTTGCGATACGTGTTCCTACGCAGACACATCGTCATCTGGTCCGATAACGAATGGTAACAAATACCGCCGCACAGTTTGCATCGTCGAAACCGAGATCTGTGTGCGTGGAGACCATGACGACAACAACCCCAACACTCCAAGACGAAGTGGCATTCATCAGCGGCGTCACTGCCAACGGGACCATCGCCCCCAATTCGTTCTTCACCTGGAACTACGACAATCCGGCGACCTATTCGAACTATGGGTCTGCGCGCAAATGGGGCAGCTCGAAGCCAGGAACGCCGGGCGGAACGGTCACGTACTATTTCGACCCCTCCTCCAACTGGACCTCGACAGAACAGAAGTGGCTCGCCGCGGGCCTGGCACTGTGGTCGGCGGTGGCGAACGTCAACATCGTGCAATCGACCGGATCGACCGGGCAGATCGTGTTTAAGCGCGGTAGCGACAGCGACGCCTGCACCTATACGAGCTACACCGGTAACGGCTCCATGACGGTCGGAAGCTCGCAAATCGCGACTCTCACAGGCGCCACGATCTCGATCGACACAAGCTACGGCGGCTTCGGCCCGATCAACGGCTTTTCCTCCTATGGCGGCTACCCGCTCGAAACGCTGATCCACGAAGAAGGTCACGCGCTCGGCCTCGGCCATGACGGCCCCTACAACGGTGCCGTGGCCGTGGCGACGCAGCAGTACAGCGCCTACGACACGCGCGAGTGGTCGCTGATGTCCTACATCGATCCCCAGACGACGGGCACGAAGTACTATTCGCAATACCCTTCGTACGCGAACTACAGCGGCAACTATCCCACCACCTGGCGGCCGCTCGACATCCTGGCCATCCAGCAGCTCTACGGCGTCGCGGTGAACACGCCGCTGTCCGGCGGACAGGTGTTCGGCTTCCATTGCAACGTCACTGGCGCCATCGAGCCGTTCTTCGATTTCACCAAGAACACCAAGGCGGTCGTGACGATCTGGGACAAGGGCACCAACAACACGCTCGACCTGTCGGGCTTCACGGGGTGCGAAACGGTCAACCTCAGTCCCGGCTCGTTCAGCAGCGTCGCCGGCCTCAAGAACAATCTCGCCATCGCGTTCAACACGTCGGTGGATAAGATGGTATTCGGTTCCGGCGGCGGCAGCGTCACCTGCAACAACGACGGCGACACGATCGTGCTGGGCAGCGGCAGCGACACCGTCACCGGTGGAACAGGCAATGATACCGTCGTGTTCTCGGGCACGTATTCGAGCTATGCGTTCACGGCCAATTCGAACGGAAGCCTAACGGTCAAGGGCTCGTCCGGCACGGATCTCCTTTCGGCCGTCGAGAAGCTGAGCTTCTCCGACACCAGCGTTCTCGCCAGCACCATCTCCTCCGGCGGCGGATCGGGAGGCGGCGGGTCAAGCGGAAACTCGTCGGCGGCGCACGGCCGCGATTTCGACGGTGACGGCAAGGACGACCTGCTGTTCTTGAACGCAGGCACGGACCAGGTGAAGCTCTGGCTTATGAACGGGACCGCCAAATCGTCGGGCGCGACCCTGACCGGGCAAGGCACCAACTGGATCATCTCCGACACCGGCGATTTCAACGCCGACGGCAAGACCGACATCCTGTGGCAGAACACGAGCACGGGCCAGCTCGACATCTGGACCATGAACGGTGCGTCTAAGACCGCCAGCACGGCGATCTCCACCAACCCCGGCTCGGCATGGGTGGCCAAAGACGCCGGCGATTTCGACGGCGACGGCCACGCCGACATCGTGCTCGAAAACGGCAGTCAGGTTGCCGTGTGGCTCATGAACGGGGCCAACGTGCAATCGTCCGTGACGCTTTCGACGGCGGCGCCGAGCGGCTCCGTGCTGGCCGGCATCGGGGATTTCGACGGCGACGGCAAGGCCGACATTCTGTGGCAGAACACTTCCACTGGCGATCTCACCATCTGGTTCATGAACGGCACCACGCTGGAATCGAGCGCCGCCGTCAGCAGCCAGCCGGGCGCGAGCATGCGTGTTGCCGGAGTAGGCGACTTCAACGACGACGGGATGTCGGACATCCTGCTGCAGAATTCGAACGGCCAGCCGGCGATCTGGGAAATGAACGGGTCGAACGTCCTGGCCAGCGGCAATGTCGGCACCAATCCCGGCGCCGGCTCGAAGGTCATCGGCGCATGGGACTTCAACGGCGACGGCGACGACGACATACTGATGCAGGACACCAGCGGCATCCTCAGGATACGGCTCATGTCCGGCATGAACATCCTTTCGGGAACCGCACTTTCCATCAATCCCGGCTTGGCGTGGCACGCGGTCGTGGGCTGAGCATCGACGCAGGATGCCCGAAGCGGTAGAACGCTGCGCCACCACGCAGCGTTTTTTCCGCATGTTTCACCGCCGATCCTTCCTCCGCCGCAGCGCCGCCGCCGCAAGCGCACCGATCATCATGGGGGCCGGCCGGAGCGGGCCGCCCATCGCGCTCGTGCTCGACGGTTCCGATGCCGTTGCCTCGGCCCCGCCGGTGCTGCGCGCGGCGCACGACCTCCAGATCGCCTTGGGCCAGGCGGGCCATACGGTTACGCGCGCGCAGGTTCCGCGGCTGGCCATGGGCACCTGCATCCTCATCGCGGCAGGCACGTCGCCGGCAGGCGCGGGCGCCATCGCCGCAGCGCGCGTCGCCCAGCCCTCCGCACCCGAGAGCTTCGTCCTGTTCGAAACGGCGTTGAGCGGCAAACCGGCGGTGGTCGTCAGCGGCGCCGACGCGCGCGGGCTGGTCTATGCCGTCCGCGAGCTGGCCGACCGGGTCCGCTTCGGTGCACCGCTGAGGTTCCCCAAGCCCGTGGTCGGGGCTCCCGCCAATCCCGTGCGCAGCGTGATGCGCCAATTCACCAGCGAGGTCTACGACAAGCCGTGGTTCTGGGACCGCGCGATGTGGCCGGATTATCTTGCCATGCTGGCGTCGAACCGTTTCAACCGTTTCGATCTGACCTTCGGGCTCGGCTACGACATGCTGGTCAAGGTGGCCGATCCCTATCTCCTGTTCGCTTATCCGTTCCTGCTGGACGTGCCGGGATACGACGTAAAGGTGACCAACCTTCCCGACGCCGAACGCGACCGCAATCTCGCGGCGCTGCGCTTCATCGGAGAGCAGACGGCGGCGCACGGACTAGACTTCCAGCTCGGACTGTGGATGCACGGCTACGAGCTCAAGGACTCGCCGGACGCCAAGTACGTCGTCACCGGACTGACCGCGGAGAACCATGCCGCGTACTGCCGCGACGCGCTGACGGCGCTGTTGAAGGCGGTACCCGCGATCTCCTCGGTAGGCCTGCGAATCCATGGCGAGAGCGGCGTCGCGGAAGGCAGCTACGATTTCTGGAAGGCCGTATTCCAGGGCGCGGCGGGCGCCGGGCGGCGCATCGAGATCGATCTGCACGCCAAGGGCATCGACAACACAATGATCGAGAATGCCCTGACGACCGGAATGCCGGTGAACGTCTCGCCGAAATTCGCGGCCGAGCACCTTGGCCTGCCCTATCACCAGGCCGACATCCGCCCGAGCGAGATTCCCGCGCCCGGCGCAGTGGGCACGGGATTGTTCACGCTTACCGCCGGCCAGCGCAGTTTCACGCGCTACGGATACGCCGACCTGATGCGCGACGACCGCAAATACACGGTGCGAACGCGCGTGTTCTACGGCACGCAGCGCATTCTTGCGTCCGGCGACACCCAGAGTGCGGCGGCGTACGGGCGCGCGTTCCAGTTCTGCGGCATGACCGGCGCCGAGCTGATGGAGCCGCTCACCTTCCGCGGACGGCGCGGCTCGGCGGTGCCTGCCATCGCGCGCGACGGCTACGCGGCCCGCAAGTTGGCGGCCAAATACGACTGGCAGAAATACGAATACTGGTATCGCACCTGGGGCCGCATGATGTTCGATCCCGCGGGCGATCCGGAAGACTGCCGGCGCAGCTTCGGGGCGGGTGCACGGCATCTCGAACAGGCACTGGCAAGCGCCAGCATGATCCTGCCGCTGATCACGCAAGGCATTTCGGAATCGGCCGCCTGCGACGGCTATTGGCCGGAGGTCTATTACAACATGCCGATGGCGAGCGAAGCCTCCGGCGACTGGTGGGATACGCCGAAGCCGCGAACCTTCCAGAACGTGACCGCGCTGGACCCGCAGCTTTTCTCCACGTGCAGCGAATATGCCGGCGAGCTGATGAGCGAGTGCAGCGGGAAATATTCGCCGCTCGAAGTCGCCATGCGGCTGGATGGCCTGGCGGATGCGACGTCCACCGCGCTGAACGCTGCGGGGGCCGTGAAATCCGTGCCGGACCAGCGTCTGGCGATCGACGCGGAGATGCAGGCGCTGCTGGCGCGGTTCTTCGCCGCGAAGCTCCGGGCCGGCGTGCTGTTCGCGATGTTCGAGAAGACGCGGGACCGCGCGACGCTGGAAGCGAGCATCCGGTTCTACCGGACCGCCCGGGATCATTGGGCGAAGCTCGCGGATCGCGCCAACGGGGCTTATGCGGCCGACATTTCCATCAGCGATCGTTTCACCGAACGCGGCCAATGGCGGGACCGGCTGGCGCTGATCGATGCCGATATCGCAGGAGCCGAAGCGATGGCCGCCACCGCCACTGCAAGCCAGCAGAACGACCCGTATCTCGCAAAGGCGGTGGCGGCGATGCCGGCGCATCGCGATCCGCTGCCCTGCGTGCACCGAGCGCCTGCCGGATTCGCGCCGGGACAGGCGGTCGAACTCGTGATCGCGGTGCGGGAGGGGCTGTCTTCTGCGAAACTGCTCTACCGCCACGTGAACCAGGGAGAACGCTGGAACTCAGCCACGATGGACTCGCAAGCCGATGGGTGGCACGGCAGCATTCCAGCGGCTTACACGGCCTCGCCCTTCCCGCTGCAATACTACTTCGAGTTCCGTTCCGCGCCGGATCGAGCGTGGCTTTGCCCCGGATTCAACGACGACCTGCTGAACCAGCCGTACATCGTACTGCGGCGGGCGTGAGGCTATACCGTTTCGGGCGGCGCCGGCACGATCCGCACCGTCACGGTTTGCGGCCCCAGCCGCGGGTGCGTGGCGGTGAGCTTCACCGTGCCCGGCTCCTCGCGTGCGCGAATCCAGATCGCGCCCACGCCGCCCACAAGCACGAACGGATTGTCGCCGACGAGATCGGCGGGACCCTCGAGGGCCAGCGCTACGGCGTCGTTGGCGAACGGCCGCGCGTTGCCGTACTCGTCGGTGACGTGCAGCACCACGCGCGTGCAGTCGGCGCCGTCTGCGGCAAGTTCCGCGTCGTCGGCCGCAAGCATGAACTGACGGTCGACCCCGCGTCCCGAGAAGAGCCGAGTGAGCTTCAACTGGCCGTCGACATAACCTTCGATCTTGAGGTCGCCCCATTTCCAGCCCAGCGCCTTTTCGATGTCCACCGTGAACGGTGCATATTGCAGATGCGGGAACTGGAGCCGGTCGGGATCGGCTTCGGCGAACTGCGTCCACGCGCCGTCGCGGAAGAGATAGAGCTTCAGGTGATCGCAGTTGGACGAGATCATCGCGGTCTTGAAGTGTTCGTTCGAATCGCCGATCGCCCAATGGAACGCCGGTTCGAGCACGATCTCCTCCTTCGGCGACACCTGCGACTTGTAGAATCCGGCCGCCGGCTTCGCCAGCCGGAAGATGTCCATCACGCCATGATAGCAAATGCGGTCGCCGGAGCCGAAATCGTAATGAGTGTTGTAGTCGAAGGCGCACCAGCCGATGGCGCCGGAATACCGCGGGTCGGTGAACATCGCCTCGTGCATGCGGGCGTGGCGGACGGTGTGTTCGAGATGGCGTTCGTTGTTGTCGATCGACCTGGTCGGGAACATGTGACCGCAGAACTCGGTATTGAGCTGGCGGGCGTGGCGCGGCGGCTTTGGCGGCCAGCCGAAATCGTTGTAGGTGAACACGTCCTCGAGGAATTCGGAGTCGTAGCCGCTGCCTTGGCGGATGCCTCCAGTCTGGCGCGTGGGGTCGAGCGCGTGCGCCGTGGCGTTGGTGGCCGTGTAGAAGGCGTGATTGTCCGGCGACTCGTTGATGCGCACGCCCCACAGGATGATGGAGGGATGGTTCCAGTCGCGCGTGATCATGCGCGCCACGTTGTCGACGGCGATGTCCTGCCAGGCGGCGTCGCCGATATGCTGCCAGCCCGGGATTTCCTCGAGCACCAGCAGGCCGAGCTCGTCGCAGGCGTCGAGGAAGTGGCGCGACTGCGGATAATGCGAGGTGCGCACGATGTTGCAACGCAGCTCCTTGCGCAGGATCCAGGCATCGCGCCGCTGCGCCCGCCGCGGCATCGCCCCGCCGACGAAGGGAAACGCCTGATGGCGGTTGAGTCCGCGCAGCTTCAGCACCTTGCCGTTCAGCTCGAAGCCGTGATCGGTGAAGCGCGCCTCGCGGAAGCCGAAGCGGCGGCTGTCCTCATCGACGACGCGGCCACGGTCAAGCAGCCGCACGATCACGGTGTAGAGATGCGGGTTGTCCAGGCCCCACAGCTTGGCGGCGGTCATGTCCTCGAACCTGACCACAGTCTTGTCGGTTGAGACCGGGGCGGTGCGCTTGGTGACGGCGCGCGCGCCGTCGCGCAACTCCACTTCCAGAACGAGTCCCGGGCGCGACTTGACCGTGCATTCGACCTCCAGCAACGGACGGGTGAGCACGTTGCTGGTGCGCGCGAAGATGTTTTCGATGCGGTCGTCGCCCAAGACGCGCAGCGAAACCTCGCGGTAGATGCCGCCGAAGGTGAGGTAATCGATCTGATTGCCGAACGGCGGAATGTCGGGGCGCTCGGTCGAGTCGAGCTGCACCGCCAGCACATTGTCGCCGTCGAAATTCAGATGCGGCGTCAGGTCGAAGGAGAACGGCGTGTAGCCGCCCTTATACTCGCCCAGCCGCGTGCCGTTGATGAAGACGGTGGAGGCCGTCATGGCGCCTTCGAAATCGGCGAACACATGCTTGCCGCGCACTGACGGAGGCAGGCGGAACGTGCGGCGGTAGAGCGAGACGATCTCGTATTCCTTGTCGTCGAAATTGTGCCAGGGCAGCATCTTGTTGGTGTGGGGAAGCACCACGCGGGCAAGACCCGAATCGTCAAAGCCAGGCTCGGCGCCGCCAGCCGGCACGGAGGGCGAGAAGCGCCAGCCGCGGTTGAGCGGGAGAATCCGGCCCGGGGCAGCGGGCTCGGGCTCCGCTGCGAAGGCGCGCGCACCCAGCGCGGCTCCGGCCACGAGCGAGCCCGAAGTCTTGAGGAAATGGCGGCGGTGCATGGCGTTCCCTCCGGAATCGATTTTGTATGATTTTTAGGCTCGCCGCCGCCTGCGGGCAACGCGGCAAAAGTCCGGCGGAATGGCGGGCTGAGGCGGGACCGGGCCGCGCGCCGGAACGCTCCGGTGCGGCGGCGCCAGTTAGGTCCGGATGTTACGAACTTCCCGTTTCAGCTGCCTGCCGTCAGGCGCTGCAACAGGCCGACCAAGTGTGCGCGTTCGACCGCTGTCAACGGCGCCAGGAAGCGATCTTGTACGTTCTTCAAGGAAGGTCCGAGTTTTCTGAACTTCGCGGCACCTTTTTCCGTCAGGCGGACGCAATGTGCCCTGCGGTCGTCGGGGTTGGCATGGCGTCTTACCCAGCCGCCGTCCTCCAGATCGTCGAGAAACAGCACAAGCGACGATTTCTCGATTTGCGCCACTTCGCCCAACTGCCGCTGACTCATTTCCCCCTTGTCCGCCAGCGCGCCAAGGATGGCCAACTGCCCGCCGTGCAATCCGCTGCCGGCAACGGCCTCCAACACCTCCTTGTAAAGCCGGACTTGGGCCGCGTGCAGCAGGAAGCCGACACTGGTCAACGAAGGCGTCTCTCGGCTGGGTCTGCAGGTTCGGGGCGCCGGTTCGGACAGGATCATCGCAAAAGGTCGCAATTAGATAGTCTAACCATAGACAATACGTGATCCGCTCGGTATTGTCCACCCTGCGGCCGGCGAGCGAATAACGCCGCGTGGGGAGAATCATGAAGCGCATCGCGGCTGTCATCACGTTGGCACTACTGTCGCCGCTTGTCGCGGAATACCTGAGCGGCAGCATGTCGTTCGCAAACATCGGCGCGATGCCAGTAATGTTCGCCATGTACGGCGGCGGTGCGGTGCTCATCCGCGAACTGGTGCGGCGCACCGGTCGCGGCTGGCCCTCCATCGTGTGGCTGGGAATGGCTTATGCCCTTATGGAAGAGGGGATCGCCGACCAGTCGCTGTTCAATCCGAACTTCATGGGGCTGCATATGCTCGCTGCCGGGTTCATTCCCGCGCTTGGGATCGGTGTGCCGGCCACGATCTTCGCCTTCGGTATCCACGTGATCTGGAGCATTGCCGTGCCCATCGCGCTGACGGAGAGCCTGTTTCCCGGCATTGGGCATGAGCCTTGGGTAGGTCGCATCGGTCTGGCGGTCGCGGCCCTCTTCTACGCCGCGGGGGTGACCTTCATCACGCTGTACTTTGCGAAGAAGTTCTTCGCTTCGCCGGCTCAAATCGGAGCATCGGTGATCGGCATAGTCGTTCTGGCGGGAATCGCCTTCGCGCTGCCGCGCACACGGCTGAAGCGCTCGGGCCCTGCACCGAGCCCCTGGATCGCGGGCTTTGTGGGTCTCGTCGCGACGCTCGCGTTCGTGCTGTCCTACGGCATCGGCGTGAAGCATTGGCCCTGGCAAGCCGCAGCGGGCGGCATGACCTTGGCGCTGGCTGTGCTGCTTGGGTTTGCGTTCGTTGCAGGTCGTAATTCCGACTGGAAGCCAATGCACACCTATGCGCTCGCTGCAGGCGCGCTGCTCACCTCTTGCTGGACCGGGTTCTTCACCGAGATCGCCTTGCACGGCCCGGCGATGCTGTCCGCGCATGCGATCCTGGCAGCGGCGATTGTCGCGCTGCTGGTGCTCGCCGGGTTCAAGATGCGTTCGTACTCTTGAGAAATCGCCGCGGGACGGCGCGATGGAGGTTGTTCTCGCGCGGCGCTTTGCTCTCATTCGGCTCATGCGCGATCAAAACGAGAAATCCGTGCGAAGCTGTGCTGGAATTACGTGAAACGACCGTTATTCCCGCGCCCACCCTGCACCCATCCGGACTCTTTGACCTACGGAATTTGTGGCCCCGTCATTGCATTCCAATTCAGCTTCGTATGATTACCAGGACTGAGCTCTCCGAAGGGCAACGCGGCAAAAATCAAAAGGCGCGGGACACACGCGTCCCGCGCCTTCTCAGTCATTCAGGCTTCCGCCCCCTCCGCTCCGCCTTCGCGGAGCACCTCCCCCGTGAACGCGGGAGGAAAGCGGGCGGCGAGTGACTTACTCCTCGCCCTCTTCTTCCTTCTCCTGGCGCTTGCGCAGCGCGGCGCCGAGGATATCGCCAAGGCTGGCGCCGGCGTCGGAGGAGCCGTATTGCGCCACGGCTTCCTTCTCTTCGCTGATCTCGCGCGCCTTGATCGACAGGCTGATCTTGCGGCTCGACTTGTCGACCTGCGTGACCATGGCGTCGACCTTGTCGCCCACGCCGAAACGTTCGGGACGCTGGTCGTTGCGGTCGCGCGCCAGGTCGGAGCGGCGGATGAAGGCCTTGGCGCCGCCGTCGAGCTGAACCTCGATGCCGCCGTCGTTGACTTCCGTGACCACGACGGTGACCACCGCACCCTTCTTCAGCGGGCCGGCCTTCTCCATCGGATCCTGGTCGAGCTGTTTGATGCCGAGGCTGATGCGTTCCTTCTCGATGTCGACGTCGAGCACCTTGGCCTTGACCTTCTGACCCTTCTGGTACTCGGCCACAGCCTGATCGCCCGCCTTGTCCCACGACAGATCGGAGAGATGAACCATGCCATCGATGTCGTCGGACACACCCACGAACAGGCCGAATTCGGTGATCGACTTGATCTCGCCTTCCACCACCGTGCCCGGCGGATGCTCGCGCGCAAACGCCTGCCAGGGATTTTCCTGCGTCTGCTTGAGGCCGAGGCTGATGCGGCGCTTGTTGGAATCGACTTCCAGCACCTGAACGTCGACCTCGGCGCCGGGGGCGACGATCTTGGACGGCGCCACGTTCTTCTTCACCCAGCTCATCTCGCTGACGTGAACAAGGCCTTCGACGCCCGGCTCAAGCTCCACGAACGCGCCGTAATCCGTGACATTGGTGACCTTGCCCTTGAAGCGGGCGCCGACCGGATACTTGGCGCCGACGCCTTCCCACGGGTCGGTCTGGAGCTGCTTCATGCCCAGGCTGATGCGCTGCGTCTCGTGATTGATCTTGATGATCTGAACGGTGACGGTTTGGCCGACGCTCAGAACCTCGGTGGGGTGCGATACGCGCCGCCACGCGATGTCGGTGACGTGCAACAGGCCGTCGACGCCGCCGAGATCGACGAAGGCGCCGTAGTCGGTGATGTTCTTGACCACGCCTTCCACCACTTGCTTCTCCTGCAGGCTGGCGACCAGCGACGAGCGCTCTTCGGCGCGGCGTTCTTCCAGTACCGCGCGGCGGGAGACCACGATGTTGCCGCGGCGGCGATCCATCTTCAGGATCTGGAACATCTGCGGCTGGTTCATCAGCGGACCCACGTCGCGCGTCGGGCGGACATCGACCTGCGAACCGGGCAGGAACGCCACAGCGCCGTCGAGATCGACGGTGAAGCCGCCCTTGACGCGGCCGAAGATCACGCCCTGAACGCGGGCCTGATCGTTGAACGCCTTCTCGAGGCGCACCCAGCTTTCCTCGCGGCGGGCCTTGTCGCGGCTCAGCACGGCCTCGCCCAGCGCGTTCTCGACGCGCTCGAGATAAACCTCAACCTCGTCACCAACGCCCACCTTCGGCGACATGCCGGGCATGGCGAATTCCTTGAGCGACACGCGCCCTTCGGTCTTGAGGCCGACATCGACGACGGCGAAATCGTTCTCGATGGCCACGACCTTGCCCTTGATCACCGATCCTTCGGCGGGCGATTGGGTGGTGAAGCTCTCCTCCAGCATGGCCGCGAAATCATCGCGGCTGGGGCTGGAGATCGAATGATCGTGGACCTTGGTGACGGCTTGGTGATGGCGGGCCATGTTTCCTCTGTTGGTTTCTTCAAACGTGTGTGCCTCTCCGGATCGCTCCGGCGGACTTCCATGCGGGCGCGCCCGCACAGCGGTTGATTGCGGATAAGTTCGGGAGGCCGAAACAGCGCCGCCGGGTCTCCTTTACCCCTTGGCAGGCGTGTCCGGCGCGTTCTCGACCAGTGGCTTGACCAGTGCGAGGGCAGCCGCGAACGCCGCGTCTATATCCAAGTTGGTGGTGTCCAGCAAGCAGGCGTCGGCGGCGGGCTTGAGGGGAGCCACGGCGCGGTTGCGGTCGCGGGCGTCGCGGACCTGGATATCGGCCAAAATCTCGGATTCCGGGGGCGCGGCCCCTGCGGCGGAAAGCTCCAGCCACCGCCGGCGGGCGCGGACTTCGGGGGCGGCATCGACGAACAGCTTGGCCGTGGCGCCGGGGCAGACCACCGTGCCGATGTCGCGGCCGTCGATGACGACGCCGGGCGCGCGGCGGGCGAAGGTGCGCTGGAGGTCGAGCAGGGCGGCGCGCACCGACGGAAACGCAGAGACGACCGAGGCGAATTCGCCCATCTGCCGCGTGCGGATGGCGGGATCGCCGCCGCGCGCCGGATCGACGGCGCGAGCGGCCGCGAGCGCATCGGCTTCGTTGTGGGGATCGCCGCCGGCTTCGGCGACGCCGAGCGCCACGAGGCGGTAGAGCGAGCCGGAATCCAGGTGGTGGAAGCCGAAATGCGCCGCCAGCTTCTTGGCCAGCGTGCCCTTGCCCGATGCGGCCGTGCCGTCGACGGCGATGATGATGCTCATGACTTTGGCGTGCCACCATTCGCGCGATTGCGCAAGCGCGCAAAGCCGGTTCGTCTATTGCGGCGCGCTCAGTAGCCGGAACAGCGCCGGGTCGAGTTCTTCCAGGCCAGTGATGCCGTGCAGGTGGTTCGCCGAGACCCAAGGTAGCCAGAAGCGATGGCTGCCGCGGCCGCGGCCTCTGAAGCCGGGGCCCATGCTCCAGTGCTCCTGCTGCCAGCCGGGACCTTTCATGTCGTAAAGCCGGCCGGGCAATGCCACCATGGATTTCGTGTCATGCAGCAACAGGCGCGCCACATCGCGGTAATGCGTATCGCCGGTGAGCTTGTAGAGCTTGGCATAGGACGGCACCGCCCAATCGAGATACTCATCCGCACCGCCGGCCGCCATCGCCGTGATCCCTTGCAGACCGACGGTCGGCACGCCCTTCTTCCAGTGCAGCACGGCGTTGTCCGCATCGGCCGCCATGGGCAGGTTCCAGATCCAAATCCAACTCTCGGCGAAATCCGCCGCGGTCTTCGCGCGGTCCAGCCATTTCGCCTCGCCTGTCGCCTCGTAAAGGCTGAGATAGGCCTCCAGGCTGAGCATTCCGGCTTCCTTGTCGGTGGAGTTGGCGTTGTCGCTGGCGCCGCCGACAAAGAGTCCCCGGCTCCCCCAATTCGCCCAGACGAATTCCGCAGCGCGGATCGCCGCCGCCTGGTACTTCGGGTCCTTCGTGATGCCGGTCATCAGGACGAGCAGCGGCACTGGCGCGTAACTCACGGTACCGCTCGGCTCGGCGACCTCATCGCTGCCCGGCTTCCAACGCCGGGGAAACGACCCATCGGCGCGTTGCTGGGTGATCAGCCAGTCCGTGTAGCTCTTCACCCAGGCAAGCCATTCCGGATGGTCGCGGCCGAGCGAGCGCTCCCGCACATAGGCCTGCATGACGACGCGCATGTCCTCGGTCGCGTTGCGCAGCCAGGGTGCGAGCCAGATGTGATACCAGGGCTTGCCGGTGGCCAGATCGTAGCCGGTCGCCTGCAGCGGCACGGTGGGCAAGGCGTCGATCATGGATTTGATGATCGAAAGGCCGGTGGCGCGCATTTTCTGCCCGCGCTCGCTGGAGTCGCGATCGCCTTCCCGCAAGAGCTGATCCGCACACTCGAGGTTCTTGCCGACGAAGCTCATCGCCACCATCGTCCAGTTCCACTGCAGCTTGTCAGACACCGTGGAAAGCACGAAAGGAATCCCGGTTCGCCCATCGATAGTGGCGGCCTGGGCTTCGAGATGA
>DATKOE010000013.1:0-5841 GCA_035524815.1 Rhizomicrobium sp. | reverse complement strand
GCCTTCGCACGGAATCTCGGGCCCCTGCCCAGGGATGTCGGGAAGATGATCACGGGCGGCGCGATCTATGTGGATGATGTCCGGTTCGAGGGCGAGGCCGTCGGCGTCGTTGTGCGTTCGCCGCATCCGCATGCACGCATCCGGGCCATCGACGCGTCGGCGGCCCGGGGGGCGCCGGGCGTGCTCGCCGTGCTGTCGGGAGAGGACGTCGCCCGCATGGCCAAGCCGATCGCTTGTGTCATACCGCCCGCGGCTTATGGGCGCGCCGAGGCACTGCCTGTCGACCGTCCGGTCCTTGCTGCCGGACGCGTGCGCCATGTCGGTGACGGCGTGGCCTTCGTCGTCGCCGAAACGGCGGAGCAAGCGCGTGAGGCGGCGGAACTAGTAAAGGTCGATTACGAACTCCTGCCCGAATACGTGGAGCCGCGCGCGGGGGCCTTGGGTATGCCGATCTGGGATGCCGCCCCGGATAACGTCGCCTTCGACTGGCAATTCGGGAATCCCGCCTTGTGCCGGGACTTGTTCAACCGGGCAGCGCATACCGTACGGATCCATCTCTCGATTCCCCGCCTTATCCCGAACCCGATCGAGCCGCGCGCCGCGATCGGGTTGCACGATCCGCAATCCGGCAAGCTGACCCTGGTGTCGAATCCCCAAGGGGTTCATTTTGTCCGGGGCGGCCTCACGCGTGCCCTGGGACTGCCGGACGGCGAGTTGCGGGTCGTTTCGCCCTATCTCGGCGGCGCGTTCGGATCGAAGATCTACGCCTATCCCGAACATGCGCTGGTGTTGCTCGCGGCGCGCATGGTTGGCCGCCCCGTCCGCTGGACCGCGACCCGCCGCGAGGCCTTTCTCTCGGACACGCAGGGCAGGGGGCACACAACCGAAGCGGCCATGGCCCTTGATGAAGACGGCCGTTTCCTCGCGCTTTCCGTGCATCCGACGGTGGATATCGGGGCATATTTCTCGCAGCTGACGCCGATCACCGCGACAGGCGTGGGCGCGCCGATTCAGGGAGGCGCCTACAGTTTCCAGGCGATTGAAATCCACGTCCGCGGCATTTTCACTAACAAGGTGCCGGTGGATGCCTATCGCGGCGCGGGGCGGCCAGAGGCGAATTATGTGCTCGAGCGCCTTGTCGACCGCGCCGCCGCTGAACTCAGGATCGACCCCGCCGAGCTACGCGCGCGCAACCTGCCGGATTCGCAAACTGCGCCGTTTACGGCCGTGACTGGCCTGCCCATCGGCGGCGGGCGGTTTCTCGACAACCAGCGGCTCTGCCTGGAGCGCGCCGACCGTGCCGGTTTCGCACAGCGCCGCGCGGAAGCCGCGTCGCGCGGTCGCCTGCGTGGTTTTGGATTCGCCCACTACCTGGAGGCTAATGGCGGGTTGCAGGTGGCCGCCGCCATCGCCCCGGGCGGCCTGCCGCACGAATGCGCCGCCCTGAAGTTCGGCGCGGACGGAACGGTGGCCGTCACGATCGGCACGCAGTCCTCCGGCCAAGACCATGCCCGCCCAGTCACGCTTTATGTGGCCGAAACGCTGGGTCTTGCGGCGGATGAAATTACTGTCCGGGAAGGAGACAGCGACGCTCTGCCGATCGGCGGCGGCACCGGCGGCTCGAAATCGACGCTGACGAGCTCGGTCGCGATCAAGCAGGCGGTCGACATCGTGATCGCGAAGGCGCGCGCCCTCATGGCGCAGACATGGAACGTCCAGCCCGAGACCGTTCAGTTCGATCGAGGCGTTTTTTCTGCGGCCGGATCGCTACGCACGGTCCGCTTTGCGGACCTCGTTTCGCGTTATCCTGGTCAGCTGGACAACGAAGGAGAGGCGGCGTTGCATTACGGGAGCAGCGCGAACGGGTGCCATGCCTGCGAGGTCGAGATCGATCCAGAGACGGGCGCCGTCGAAATCGTCCGCTACACAGGGGTGGATGATTTCGGGCGTGTCATTGATGCGGCCAATGTCCAGGGGCAGGTGCAGGGCGGTGTCGCGATGGGCATCGGTCAGGCCCTCGCAGAACTCGCACCCACGCCGGAGGCGTTGCAGCACCCGCTCGCGACATCCAATTTCAATCATGCGCTGCTTCGCGCGCCGGAGATCCCGGCGGTGGACTGGGTCGACAACGGCCTACCGTCGGCGACGAACATCTTCGGCGCCAAGGCTTGCGGGGAATCCGGGGCGAGCGCTGCGCCGCCGACCGTCATGAACGCCATCGCCGACGCCCTCTCCGCCTTTCCCGGCGCCAGGGAGCTGCAGATGCCGGCGCGGCCAGAGGATATTTGGAAAGTCATATCCTCGGGCGGCGCCGAGTCATCAGCGAGGACCACCAGCGCATGAAGATCAGCGTCACCTTGAATGGCGTCGCCGTGCAAGAGGATGTCGAGCCTCATCTCCTTGCGGTGGCATGGATCCGTGAAAGGCGACGCCTTACCGGCACGCATATCGGCTGCGACACGACCCAGTGCGGCGCCTGCACGATCCTGCTCGACGGCGTCTCGGTAAAAAGCTGCACGCTGCTGGCCGTGTCGCTCGACGGGCACGCGGTCACGACGATCGAAGGCCTGGCCGCAAACGGCCAAGACCTCCATCCGATGCAGGCCGCCTTTAAAGAGAACCACGGGTTGCAGTGCGGTTTTTGCACGCCCGGGATGATCATGCGCGCCGTGGACATCGCGATTCACAGGCCGGAGGCCGATGAAGCGGAGATACGCCGCGAACTCGAAGGTAATATCTGCCGCTGCACCGGCTACCGGAACATTGTCGCTGCGGTGTTCGCCGGCGCCCAGGCCATGCGGGCCGCCCGAGACAAATGACGATGGCGATGAGGCGAGGCCGATGAAGCCGTTCGATTATTTCCGCCCCGGGTCGGTATCCGGGGCCGTCGCTCTGGCCCGGGAGCAGACGTGCTTCCTTGCGGGCGGCATGAGCCTGCTGCCGATGATGAAGCACAACCTGGCTGTGCCCGTGGCGCTTATCGACCTTTCCGCCGTGCCGGATCTCAACGGAATCCGCAAAACCGGCGACGCAATAGAGATCGGCGCCATGACCACGCATGCGGCGGTCGCGTCCTCAGTCCTTGTCCGCGAAACATTACCCGCCCTCGTTGCTCTCGTCGTCGGGATCGGCGATCCGGCCGTTCGCAATCGCGGCACGATCGGCGGGTCACTCGCCAACAACGACCCCGCCGCTGATTACCCGGCTGGCGTGCTCGGACTCGGCGCGACGATCGTCACGGACCGCCGGGAGATTGCTGCCGACGATTTCTTTGTCGCCAGTTTCACAACCGCCCTGGAACCGGGCGAGTTGATTACCGCCGTGCGCTTTCCCGTTCCGCTTGCGGCGGGGTACGTTCGGTTCCGCTCTGCGGCGTCGCGCTTTCCGCTGGCGGGCGTGTTTGTGGCCCGGTTCACTGGCGGCGTCCGCGTCGCGGTGACCGGGGCCGCTCCATCGGTCTTTCGCGTTCCCGGTTTCGAGGCGCCGCTGGCCAAGGATTTCTCGCCGGGCGCGATTGAGGCCGTATCCGTCGATCCAGCCCGGATGCTGTCTGACATTAACGGGGGCGCCGCTTACCGGGCTCATCTGGTCGGCGTCATGGCCCGGCGGGCGGTTGCAGAGGCCATGGGCTAGCTAGAAGGCGACGAGATCGGCCTTGGTGTCGATGTCGAGAAGCCAGCGTGTCTCGCAGGCAACGGTCTGCGCGCCGGCGAGCCAGGCGCCAGCCCCTTTATCTCCTTCCAGAGCGGCCAGGCGGCTGAACCAGCTTCGTCCGAACAACACCGGAGGCCCCGGATGACTTGCTTCCGAGGCGATGATCGACGCTCCGTCCCGATACCGGGCCAGAAGAGCGGCAAGATGCGCGGACGGTACGAAGGGCATATCGGCCAGCACGACAAGAACGGCATCGGCTCCGCGCCTCTGGGCTTCGCCGACCCCGAGCCGGATCGAATGGGCCATGCCGAGTTCGGGATGATCGTTTTCCACCCTGATGAAACCGGGATCATCATACCGGATGCCGCGCGGCGGCGTGACGGCGATGCGCATGCTGAAGGGCAGTGCCAAAAGAGCCCTTGCGGCGTACACCCCAAGCGGGCGCCCACCCACCGGCCATGAAAGCTTGTCCGCCCCAAAGCGTGTGCCACGGCCCGCCGCGAGCAGAATGGCGGCTACGCGTCCGGCGTCGATCATGCCCATCTCCTGGAGTTTCCGCATGCGCGGCAATTTTTGGAATATTGCCGAAATGCGGTGTTGTCCTCAATTCATTTGAGGATATGCTGCCTTCGAAAAGCAAAAAGGAGCTAGTGTTGAAAAATGCAACGCTCGTTTTCCGGTTTTTGCTGGATGCCGTGTCGCGCGGGGAGAAGGCGGCGCTGCTGACAGTCACCGGCATCATCGGCCATTCCGCCCGGGAAGCCGGGACCCAGATGGCGGTGAGCGAAACGGGGGGCGCCGCCGGCTCGTTTTCCGGCGGTTGTGTGGAGGCGGCGATCATCGGCGAGGCGCGGCGGGTCATGGCTGCCGGGCAGGCCGAGTTGCTGCGGTTTGGCCAGGGCTCGCCTTTCATCGATATGAGACTGCCCTGCGGCGGCGGCATGGATGTGCTGGTCTCCCCCGTCGCGTCTGCGGCGCCGATCCTACGGGCGTGCGAGCTGCTCGAAGCGCGCCAGCCGGTGGCGCTTCTGCTGGGGCGGGATGGTTCCCTCTTGGTGCAGCCGGGAGGCGAGGGCGCAGCTTCGGGCTGCCGCAACGACCTGTTCCTCGTGCAGCACATGCCAGACCTGCGGCTCATCATTGCCGGCCAGGGGGCGGAGACGAGCGCCTTGGCGCGGCTGGCTGTGTGCTTCGGTGCGGACGTCACGGTACTGAGCCCTGAGAAGATGACCACCATGGCTGCGGCGCGGGCCGGTGCCGATGCCTGGGAGCTGGCAGGGCGGCAACGCTCCGCGCATTTGCGCGCGGACCCGTACACGGCTGTGGTATTGTTGTTCCACGACCATGACAGGGAAACCGAGCTGCTGTTGCAGGCGCTGGAACAGGCGCCGTTCTTCATCGGCGCGATGGGCAGCCGCGCCACCCATGCACGGCGCCTGGACGCGCTGGCTGCGCGCGGCGTGCCGCCCGCGGCGCTCAAGCGCATCGTGGGGCCAATCGGGACGATCCACGCTGCGCGCGATCCGGAAACACTGGCGCTTTCAGTGCTTACGCAAATTGTGACCCGCTATCGTGAAAGCATTACGGTGTTGATTTCCGTTGAGATGTGACCCGGGATTTTTATCAAGAAGTCACTCAGGTTTTGGCGTTGACGCCTTGCTTCACTGGAGGGGGAGGGGCAGAACATGGGGCAGCCGCCAGCGAAAATTTATGCTCTTTCCGGGGCAGATCTCAATGAAAATCAACAACGTGGGTCTCTGATGAGGCCATTATCGACTTCGCCGGAGCCATTAGGGCATTTTGGGGTAAAAAACGAAAAAAATCCGGATTTTTAAGTGTAGTTTCTAGGGTGATTGGCCCACTCTATTTAAAATGCCAAGAATATAATTGAAGAAATTTAATTGATATCAGGCTCATAACCTGAAGGTCGTCAGTTCAAATCTGGCCCCCGCAACCACCGACAGTAAACCCTCAGAGGCGCCAGCTTCTTGAGGGTTTTTCTTTGCGCCAAGCGCAGCGGATTTGCCCGGCATCCGGCCCGTTGACGGTAAGCGGTGTTGCGTGACCATTCTTCCCGTCTGAACTGGTTTGTGATTGTCGGTTTTGAGGCAACAGAAGGCTTCGGGCGGACATTATGGATGACGTTAATGACGACGCTAAGGGCGGCTATCGGCGGGTTGAGGTTTT
>DATKOE010000012.1:0-26270 GCA_035524815.1 Rhizomicrobium sp. | reverse complement strand
GGATGTGCGCGAGCGCGCCCTGCCAGGCCTGCGGCCCGATGCCCACGTCGCTGCGGAACGGGTATTGCAGCTCGAACAGCAGCACCAGGATCGAGACGACGATCGTCACCACCGTGGAGGTCATCAGAAGGTGCATCGGCCGGTTGCGCATGCCGAACAGCCAGCAGAAGCAGATGATGCAGCCCGCACCGATCACCAGCACCGTCCATTCGAAGCCCGAGACGCCTTCGGCATTGATGGCGATGCGCTGCTGGCGGGCGTCGTGCATGGCGGTGAGAAGCTGCAGGGTGGCCGCCTGGGCGGTCTGTTCGCGGCGCCCGGCCGGCTCCAGGCTTCCCACCGCGTCGATGGCATCCATCGCGATCAGGGCCGACTGCTCCTCGCCGCGGCCGCGACGCATCAGCGGCCATTCGCGGCCGACCATCACCTGCGCGTATTGCAGCATGTCGGCGCGCACCCGCGCGCGCACTGCGGCGGGAAGGCCGACGGCGCTGTGCCAGGCGTCGATGTCGGAATCGGATTCCTGCACCACGAGCTGGCGGGCATCGAGGTAATGCTGCCACGCCACCACGGTGAGGAAGCCCAGCATCACCGCGTAAAGCGCCCCGCATACCGAGATGATCACGCCGCCGACGTCGTTGTGGGAGATGAAGTCCTGCGAACGGAAGCGGCGGTGCACCAGAATCTGGCCCGCGGCGGCAACGCCGATGGCGAGCGCCAGCGCCGCGACCAGCAGCAACCCCGCAGGAATGCTGTAAAGGAGTGTCATCTGCAGCCCAGCCCCGGCAATGAGAGATCGTCCGGCATCTTGCAGGCGCGTCGCACTCCGAACAAGCCGGATTCGTTAGACCAACACACAAATCCGGACTAGCCTTTGCCGTCCTGGGGCGCCGCCATGACGCCGACCGAACAGCAACGAGATGCCCGCAAGCAGGCGTTCGGCTACACCTGCCGCGCCTGCTCGCGTTGCTGCGCGCACAAGGTCATCCAGGTCAATCCGTACGAGATCGCGCGGCTGGCGCGCGGCATGGCCATGAGCACGGCAGACTTCCGCGCGCGCTACACCGAACGCGGCGGCGCCATCCTCAAGCGCAACGACGACGACGTGTGCGTTTTCCTGACGGACAAGGGCTGCGGCGTTCACCCCGACCGGCCGCTGGTGTGCCGGCTCTATCCCCTCGGCCGCCGCGTCACGCCGGACAACGTCGAGATCTGGCTGCGCGCCACGCCGCATCCGCAATCGGAAGGCACCTTCTCCGAGGACGGCACCATCGCGGACTTCATCGAAGCGCAGGGCGCCCTGCCCTATATGCGCGCGGCCGACGATTATGCCGACTGGGTGCGCAAGGCGAGCGCCGTGGTGGATGCGCAAACCGTGGACACCGGCGGCGATGCCGACGAACTGCTCGACATGGACGGGGCGATTTCCGCCTGGTGCAAGAACACGGGCACCGCCGAACCCGCGGACATCGAACAACGGCGGCTGTTGCATCTGACAATTCTGTACCGGCAGATCGAGCCGGTGGAAGGAGGCAAGACATGACGGACAATTCGAACCGGATCGCCAAGCTGATGGCGGCGACGTCGGTTCTGGGCCTGGCGCTGGGAATGACGGCGCAGGCGGCCGACTCTAACCAGATCAAGAACGGGGATACCCAGACGACGACCCAGATCAAGGGCGAGACCAACCAGGGCAAGTTCTGGACCGGCCAGATCAAGCACAACACCGGAACCAACCAGCTCAAATACGAGAGCAACCAGGGCAAGTTCTCGACCGAATTCCTCAAGCACAACACCGGAACCAACCAACTCAAATACGAGAGCAACCAGCTCAAGGGCTCCAGCACGCAGATCAAGCTCGACGGCGTCTCCGGCCAGCACAAGCACGACGTGCCGTCGACCGAACTGAACCCGCAGCCCGAGCCGCCTGCGCCCACGGCAGGCAACCCGACGCCGAAGTAGGGATCGGGGACGTCCGCAACCCTTTGAGCCGCTTACACTTCAAAGTGAGCGGCGTGCGACGTGTCGCCCCGTTTCCGTGCGCCCGCAAACGTGCGGTTCTAGCGGCCTTGTTGCGGGATCCGGGCGGTGCGTCTGCGCCTTCAAGCCATCATGCAAATGCCGCGGTCGAGCCTGATCGCCGTCGCGGCGGCGGTGGTGATCGCCGCGCTCTGCCTTTCCGCGGGCTATGCCACCGCCGAGCGATATACGGCCTCGCAGGATTTCTGCGCCCATAGCTGCCACGAGTTGGAAAGCACGGTGGCCGCCGAGTACGCGCGCTCCGGCCACAACCGCCGCGCCACCTGCGCCCAGTGCCACGAGGCGCAGGACAGCTTTCGGCACGTGGCGAGGAACGACGTGGCGGGCGCCGAGCACGTGTGGGCGCATCTGGTAGGCCGCGAATACCTGCCCGGGCGCTTCGAGGCGCGCCGCGCCGATCTGGCAAAAAAGGTGCTGGCCGGATTCAAGGAAGACAACGCGCGCGAATGCAAGAGCTGCCACACTTACAGGGACATGGCGCGGACGGGGCCGTCCGCAATCGCGCGCCGCGATCACGCCGGGGCGATGAATACCGATGCCGATTGCATGGACTGCCACCGGGGCGTGGCACACCAGCGGATGGATGTGCCCGCGAGTTTCGACTTCTGAAGGAGCAGGAAATGACCGTCTCTCGCCTGATGCTATCGGCCGTGGCAGGTCTGGCAACGCTCGGCTGCGCCGCCGCCGCGCCCGACTGGGCGACGGTGCCGGCCAAGACGATCACGCTTTTTGCGCCCGGCCAGACCTCGCTCGAATGGCTGATGTCGCCTGCCGAACACAAGGGCGCGGACAAATTCCGGGCGGGAACGACCTGCGTCTCATGCCACACCGGCCAGGAACGGCCGATGGGCATGACGATCTCATCGGGCAAGAAGAACGAAGGCGCTCCGATTCCCGACAAGCCCGGGTTTATCGACGCCAAGGTGCAGGTCGCGCATGACGCGCAAAACCTCTACGTGCGCGTGGAATTCGCCGACACGGGCCAGCCCGACGCGAAAATGGCAAAGCCCACCGCGAGCGTGGCGATGATGCTGGCGGGCGAAGGCCTGCCCGAAGCGGCGCGTGCAGGTTGCTGGGCCGGCTGTCACGACGATTCCGCCGGCATGCCGAGCGCGGGCGCCTCGGCGCGCACGATGTATCTGGGCAAGACGCGCGCGCAGCTTTCGCGCCGGGGCGGCGGCGACGCGCTGAAGCCACAGGCGGAACTTACAAGTCTGCGAACGGCCGGATACACTTTTGAGTACTGGCTGGTGCAGCTTGATCTGAATGCGAAACCCGCCGCATCCAGCGGAACCGTGTTCGACAAGCGCGCGGAGGGCAAGACCGCGATCGTTGCCGAGGCAAACCGCGCGGGCTCCACATGGTCGGTCACGCTAACCCGCAAACTGAACGCGGGAACCGTGACTCTGGCGCCCGGAAAGCGATATGCTGTGGCGTTCGCGATCGACGCGGGACACACCGCCAAGCGGTTCCATTACGTGTCGTTCGAACGCTCGCTGGTGCTCGACCAGGGCGTTGCCGATTTCGTCGCGAAGTGATCACCATGAGCGAGGTTCCTCATGCGCTATAGCCTTCACGTCAACGGCCACGACCATACGATCGATGTCGACGAGGACACGCCCCTGCTGTGGGTGCTGCGCGACGCGATGAACCTGAAGGGCACCAAGTACGGCTGCGGCGCCGGATTGTGCGGAGCCTGCACCGTGCATATCGACGGCCAGGCAGTGCGATCCTGCCGCATGCCGATCGCGGCCATCGGCACCTCGAAGGTCGTCACCATCGAGGGCATCGGCGCCACACCCGCCGGCGCGCGCCTGCAACAGGCCTGGATGAAGGTGGACGTGCCGCAATGCGGCTATTGCCAGCCCGGCCAGATCATGACCGCCGCCGCGCTTCTCGCCCAGAACAGCGCGCCCAGCGACGACGAGATCGTGGCGGCGATGGACGGAAACCTGTGCCGCTGCGCCACCTATCTGCGCATCAAGCAGGCCGTCAAACTCGCGGCCGACGGCACCAGCGCCTCGGCCGTCAACGCGAAGGGAGCCTGAGCCATGTCGCTGCAACTCCCGCCCGAAATGAAGCGCCGCCTTCCTTCCCGCCGCGCCTTCCTTGCCGTGACCGCCGGAGCGGGCGGCGCGCTGGTGGTCGGCTATTACACCGGCGTCGGCCGCGCGCGTTCGCTGAAACCGGGCGAACTCAACGCCTATGTCTCGATCGCGCCGGACAACACCGTCACCATCGCCGCCAAGAACCCCGAGATCGGCCAAGGCGTGAAGACCATGCTGCCGATGCTGGTGGCGGAAGAATTGGACGCCGACTGGTCGCGCGTCAAGACCGAACAGGCCCCGCTCGATCAGGACGCCTACGGTCCGCAATTCGCGGGCGGCAGCATGTCGACGCCCTTGAACTGGGACCCGCTGCGCCGCGTGGGCGCGGCCGCGCGCCAGATGCTGGTCACCGCGGCGGCGGCGAACTGGAACGTGCCCGAGCGCGAATGCTCGACGGCGATGAGCAAGGTCCGTCACGATCCGACCGGACGCACGCTCGATTACGGCGCGCTGGTTGCGGCGGCCGCCAAGCTGCGCGCGCCCGATCTGCGGTCCGTGAAGCTGAAGGACCCGAAGACCTACACCATCATCGGCAGGACCAAGCCGGGCGTGGACGTTCCCGTCATCGTCACGGGCGAGCCGCTGTTCGGCATCGACGTGGAAGTGCCGGGCATGCTCTATGCCGTGTTCCAGAAATGTCCGGTGTTCGGCGGCCGCGTGAAGAGCGCCAATCTCGACGAGGTGAAGAAGCTGCCGGGCGTGAAGGACGCCTTCGTGGTCGGCGCGGGCGCGCAGCACGCCTTCAAGGCGGAAGGCCGGACCCAGTTCACGCAACTGATGAACGGCGTGGCGATCACGGCCGACAGCACCTGGCACGCGGAGAAAGCGCGCGCGGCGCTGAAGGTCGAATGGGACGAAGGCCCAGGCCGCTCGGAGAGCTCGGCAGGTTACGCGCGTACGGCGGCCGAACTCGCCAGCAAGGCCCCCGACCTCGTCTTCCGCAGCGACGGCGACGCGGCCCGGGCGCTGCAGAGCGCGGCAAAGACGGTGGAAGCCGCCTACGAGTATCCGTTCCTGGCGCACGCCACGCTGGAGCCGCAGAACTGCACCGCCAGCGTCACCGGCGACCGTTGCGAGCTGTGGGCGCCGACCCAGGCCCCGGGCGAAGGCCGTCAGCTCGTCGCCAAGACGCTGGGGCTGAGGGAAAGCGACGTCGACGTCCATATGATGCGCTGCGGCGGCGGCTTCGGACGGCGGCTGGTCGGCGATTTCATGGTCGAGGCGGCGTGGATTTCCAAGGTCGCCGGCGCGCCGGTGAAGCTCACCTGGAGCCGCGAGGACGACATCCAGCACGACTACTACCGGCCCGGCGGATGGCATTATCTCAAAGGCGGGATCGACAAGGACGGCAAGCTGATCGCGTGGCGGCAGCATTTCGCGACGTTCGGCCGCGACGGCAGGATGAGCGACATGGCTGGCATGCCCAAGCAGATGCATCCGGCGGGCCGGGTGGCGAATCTCGAATACGCCGCGTCGCTGATGCCGTCGAGCGTGCCGCAGGGGCCGTTGCGCGCGCCCGTCGTGAATGCGCTGGTGTGGGTGGAGCAGTCGTTCATCGACGAGCTGGCGCATGCGGCCGGTAAGGACCCGCTCCAGTTCCAGATCGACCTGTTGGGCAAGGCGGAAGTGCTGCCCGACGGCGAGCGGGGCTTCGATACGGGGCGCGCGCGCGGCGTGCTCGAAAAGGTGCGCGAGGTTTCGGGCTGGGGCAAGGCGAAGCTTCCGGCACGGACCGGAATGGGCGTGGCCTTCTCCTATTGCCACCTGGGCTACGCTGCGGAGGTGGTGCAGGCAAGCGTCGCCGCCGACGGCAAGATCAAGATCGACAAGGTGTGGGCCGCGGTCGACGTGGGCCGCCAGATCATCAATCCCGGCGCGGCGGAGAACCAGTGCCAGGGTGGCGTGCTCGACGGGCTGAGCCATGCGCTCAACCAGAAGATAACGATCGAAAACGGGGCCGTCGTGGAAAACAACTTCGACGGCTTCCCGCCGCTCAGCATGATGCAGGCGCCGCCGGTGGAGATCCACTTCGTCCTCACCGATCACGATCCGACCGGTCTGGGCGAACCGCCGCTGCCGCCGGCAATTCCGGCGCTCACCAACGCGATCTTCGCCGCTACCGGCAAGCGCGTGCGCAAGCTGCCGATCGACACGGGCACGCTGGGAGCATAGGTCCGCCGCTCACCGCGAGCATTCTGCGGCCTGGATCACGCAGTTGACGCCGCCGCTACTTCGTCACTGTGACCGGATTGGAGAGCTCGGCCGCAGTGCGCGTGACCCAGGCGCGGAACGAAGCTTCATCCGGCAGGCCGTGGCCCTCCTTGGACCAGGCGGCGGCAAAGGCATAGCGCGCGCGGGCCGGATGCTTGAACACGACGTAATAGCTGCGTCCGTCGTCGCCGGTGCGCGCAATCTCGGCCACCGGATAGAACAGCGCCACGCCGACATCGTCCTTGCCGTTCTCGCTCTGGCGGCCCCAGCTTGCCATGTAGCCCCAGCCGCGCGAGGCCTTGGGCGAGGCGAAGAAGTCCGTATCCGGATATTTTCCGAATCCCGCCACCAGCGGCACGCCGGGAGCGGCGGCGCTATTCAGCGAAAGCCGCGAGCCCGCGCCGATCGTGTAGTCGGCCGAGATGGTCTCCGGCTTGCCGTTCATGAGCCAGCCGTCGCAATCGACATGCAGGCCGGCGAGGACCGGCCCGCGCGCTGCGACCAAAGCGGTCATGATCTTCATGTCGCCGATCTGCGTCGCCATTCCGGCGCGCAGCACGCCGAGCCCCCCGGCGCCAAGGCTGTCGCCCACATGCCAGATGTCCATGCCCCAAGCCGCCTCGTCGTGATAGCTGGGCTGGCCCGCCTGTCCGATCCTGTCGAGCACGGGGTCGGGCAGCTTCTTGCCGTAGACGTCGACCGCGTTGCGCTTGTCGAGATAGACGCGATAGCCGACGCGGTCGGATTCCCAACCCGCACCTTCGATGGGAAACAGCGGATCGTGAATGACGTGGCTTGGCGGAACGGTAAAGCTCTGCACGTCGCGATAGGCTTGGCCGTCCTTGACGGGGATCGTGGCGCGGGCGAATGCCTGCGGCGGCGGATCGAAGCCAAAACGCGGCCGCAGCGTGACCGCAATCACCGCTTCGCGCGGCAGATCGAGTACCGTCACGGCGCCGGACTTCACGAGTTCGAGCGGGACGACCTGTGCATCCAGGACGGCCACCCAATCGCCGTTCACGCCGGGCGGCAGCATGGCCGCCGGAATCTCGATCCGCGCGGCGGTGCGTTCGAGCGATTTGGGATTGTGCAGCTTCAGGGTGACGGCCGGGTGAGGTTCCTCCATGTCGATCATGGCGGCGCCCGCGAGAAGAAGGGCGCCGACTCCGTAAAGCTGCGTGTCTTCGCGATGCACCCGATCCGGCGCGGAACCGATCTGCTGAACCCAGTCGAGCTTGCCGTCGGGTTCGACCGCCCTGGTCAGCGCGGCCCAGCCGCGTTCGGCGGCGGTGCGGTACTTCGGATCGGTCAGGATACCGCTTGCCACGCCATAGGCCAGCCCGAACGTGAAGAATCCGGTTCCACTGGTTTCGGGCGGCGTGTCCTGCGGCGGGGCGAGCAGCGAAACCGGCCAGTAGCCGTCGGACTTCTGCAGCGGCACGAGCCGCTCGGACATCTTGCGGAACAGATCGACATAGCTGCCGCGTTCGGGCGCGCCGGCCGGCAGGAACGAGATGATGCGCGCCAGCCCGGCATAGACCCAGCCGTTGCCCCGGCTCCAGAAGATCCTCTCGCCGTTCGGGCCCTTGCGCGTCAGGAACCGGCTGTCGCGGTAGAACAGATGCTCGTCGCGGTCGAAGAGCTTGACGACCGTGGCCGAATACTCCTTGTCCGCATAGTCGAGGTACTTCGGATCGCCGGTGGCGCGCGACAGCTCCACCCAGCCGGGCGGGCCCATGAACAGCGCATCGCACCAGCACCAGCGATCCTGGCACGAGGCTTCCATGCCCGGGAAACCCTCGATGAAGTCGAGACTGCCGT
Organism: Rhizomicrobium sp.; assembly: GCA_035524815.1. Lineage (GTDB taxonomy): Bacteria > Pseudomonadota > Alphaproteobacteria > Micropepsales > Micropepsaceae > Rhizomicrobium. Next base: position 18,090 of record DATKOE010000012.1, on the reverse strand, counting down.
GCGGAGCGGCGGCGATGACGGCATCGAATCGCGCGCGGACGGGCGCGATCATCTTCGGGTCGCGGACGTGCTCGTAAGCCCAGATCCAGGTCTGGCCGATGACCTGGTCGTCGGCATGGAACTCGCGTGAACCGAGCTGCCAGTTCTCGCGCGCGCCCTGCTGCATGATGATCTGGGCGTAATTCGGATCCGGCGAGACGTTCGCCAGCGCCGTGAGGCCGGCATAGAAGGCGCCCTGGACCCAGCCGCGCGGATCGTTGGTCTCGAAGCGGGAATCCTGGGCGTTCGGATGCGCCAGCTGCCAGTCGGCAACATGCTGGGCTAACGTCAGGATTTGATGCGGCTCGGGCGCGGCTATCGCGGGCGCGGCGATCAGGAAACCGAGCATAACCAGGCCAAAACGCATGTCCGCCCCCGCCTTCATAGTCCAGCGCAGACTAGCACGGCCTCGAGACCCTCCCCAGGGCCGCGTGCACGATCGAGGTGCATATGCCGGGCGGGCTGCCCTGCCTCCCGTGCACAATCGCTTACCCGCGCCAAATCGGTCGCTGGCGCTTTCGCCCGGATCGATTATCCTGACCCCGGGTGGCGGGGCGTCAGGGAGAATCAAGACAATGCGACAGGGATGGATTGCGGCGGTCGGCGCGGCGCTTCTGACGGCGGCCGGCGCACCGGCGCAGCAGGGCGGATACACCGGCAGCGGTTACGGAGGCAGCCAGTCCTACGGCTCGCAGCCCGTGCCGCAGAACGAGCAGACGATGCCCTCCCGCATGCCGATGCAGGACCGGGACGCGTCGCGGACCAAACCGCCGCCTCCGCCGACGAAGGAAGAGATGATCAAGGACGCGAGCGGAATCGCGGCCTCGATTCAGCTTTCCTGCGCCGTCACCGACGCGAACCTGCTCGGCCAAGGCAAGTCGAACATCAACGGACAGCCGGTGGACACGAAGAACTACGAAGTCGCCTGCCAGAACGGCATGGGATACCTGCTTTCCTCGAGCCCGCCCGTGCAGGTGATCGGATATTCATGCTTCGCCGCCGATCATTCCCACGCCAAGGACCCGACGAGCAACACCTGCACCATGCCCGCCAATGCGGACGTGAAGGCCGCGGCGGCGCGCGTGCTTGCCGGACTGGGCGCGGCATGCCAGCCCACGGCCGTGAACTGGCTCGGCGCCAACACGACCACCGAATTCACCGAAGTCGCCTGCACCGGCGGCAAGGGCTACGTATTGAGCGGCCCGATGCCCGGCAAATCGGTCGCGCGCGTCGCGGCCATGACCTGCGTCGACGCGGTCAAGCAGGGCATCACCTGCAAGATGTCAAACAGCGGCCCGCCCCCGATCACGCTCGATACGTTCAAGCAGGCGCTGGCGCAGCACAACGTGAACTGCGACGCCGCAAACGTGCGCTCGCTCGGCAAAGAGACGACGCTCAAGCGCCACGTGGTGGAATTCCAGTGCCCGCAGCAGCACCCCGAGGGACTCGTGGCGCTGATCCCGCTGCAGGATTCCACGGCGCCGTTCGAGACGATTTCCTGCGCCCAGGCGGCGACGCGCTATCACGTCATCTGCGCGTATGTGAAGTAGGCGTCAGTCCCAGAAGCGGCCGCGTTTGGAGATGCGGCCGCCCGCCTTCATCGCCGCGGCCATGCAGGTTTCAAATCGCGTCTGCTCGCGGCCGGTGACGATGCCCATCGCGAACGCCTTTTCGGGGCGGCGGTCCTTGTGGCCGCCGTCGTGCACGAACTCGCCCGCCAGCCTGCGGTGCACGCTGAAGTCGTTGAGCGTGCCGAGCACGTCCTGAAGCTCCTCCAGCACGGCGGCGAGCTTCCTGCGTCCGCGCTTGCCGCCCGAGAACAGCGAATCGAAGAACTCGCTGGCGTAGCGCAGCTTCTTGACGGCGATGCGGAGCTTGTGGCGGTTGTGCACGTCGAGCTTCTTCAGCTTCTTCATCTTCTTGACGATCTTGGAAAGACGGGCGGAGAGCACTTCGGAGGCGAATTCCGCCACCGGGCGCTCGCGCGGCAGCCGCTTCAAGGGGTCGGCGTTGGCCGTCCAGATGCCGCTCGCCAGCCACAACGCCACGCGCAGCACCAGCTTGCGGTAGCGCTCGCCGTCCACCGCCTCGCGCGCGCGGTGGAAGCCCTCGTCGCGCCGCTGCTCGAGGTCCTGCTGCAGCACCCCCATCTCGGCGGCGGTGTGGGTGAGCGGCGCCACGCTTTCGCGCACGAACACGTCGAAGTCGCGCGCCGGACCGAGCTGCTCGGTGAGCCACTTGAGCTCGGCCTTGACCGTCTGGCTTTCCGAATCCTGCAGGAGGTCCTTGAACACGCTCATCGCGGCGCGCAGGCGGCGCAGGCCGACGCGCATTTGGTGCACGCTCTCGGAATCGGCGGCGCGCACGCCCGGTTCGTTGGCGCAAAGCTGGTTGAGACACGAAAAGCCGATGGCACGGAAGGCCTCGCCCGTCGTCATGGCGCGATCGAGCGCCACCTCGGCGGCGTGGACCGCACGGGGCGCGGCGCCGTTCGCCAGGGCGTAGCCCCGTTCGGGCTTGGTGCGCGGCTCGTAGCGCACGGGCACGGCCTCGGCGATGCGTTCGGCCAGGCGCGCGATCTCCGCCGGGTCGCCGCTCTTGAGTTCGATCTCGATTTCGCTGACGGTTTCGCGGCGGCGGCCGGACTTGATGCCGCCCCGGTCCAGCGCGATCTCGACCTCGCTGCCGCCGATCCGGAGCGGGATCGCGGTGCGCATCACGGAGGTTTCGAACACGGGCTTGAGTTTCTTCTGCAGCTTGCCGCCGGCGAGCTTTGCGAGCGGGCTGTCGCCGGCCGCAGCGAGATCCGGCAGGTCGGTCCTGACCTCGCTCTCCCACTCGCCGCGCGCAAAGCCGCCGTCGCCGGCCGTTTTCACGGTCTGGATACGCTTGCGCCCGGCATGCCGTACGCGCAAGGCGATGCCCCTGTCCTTCAGCTTGTGCGCCGGCGTGTCGAAATAGACCGACACGAGCTTGGCCTGTTTGGCGGGCGCGGACTGAAGCCAGTCGAGCTGGCGGACCTTGCGCATGGCCGCCGGAGAGACCTGCAACTTGATTTCGATTTCCTGGGGCATCAAAGGCTCGAGGGATGAACGCGGCGAGCGTTGCGCCGCGCTTTCGCGCCGTCAAGCCGTCGGTTATTCTGTGCATTAACAAGGCGGAAGCGGAATGTCACGCATCCTGATCGTAACCGGCGTGATCCTGCTGGCGGCGGGACTGTTGTGGCCGTGGCTGATGCGCACCGGTCTTGGTCGCCTGCCGGGCGACATCGTCATCCACCGCGGCAGCACCACCTTCTACATCCCGATCGTCACCTGCCTGATCCTCAGCGTCGTGCTGTCGCTCCTCTTCTGGATCTTCCGGCGCTAGATTGGCGTCATGGTCCGCTTCCTCTGCGCCGTTTTCGTGTTGGCGGCAATTCTCGCGGGTTCGCCGTCCGCCGCCTCGCTGTCGCGCGGCCAGGCCCATGTCTGGGAGATGCAGGAGATCGTGCTGCAATCGCAGCGCGATTATGCAAACCCCTACACCGACGTCGTCTGCTGGATCGATCTTGCCGGTCCCGGATTCGCAAAGCGGGTCTACGGATTCTGGGACGGCGGGCGGACATTCCGCGTGCGCTTCGTGGCGACGGCGCCGGGCGAGTGGCGGTGGACGACGGGATCGAACCAGCCCGCGGACGCGGGCCTCAACGGCGGAGCCGGTGCGCTGCGGGCGGTGGCGTGGAACGGCGCGGAAGCGAAAGCCAACCCCAACCGCCGCGGCTTCGTCCGTGCCACGGCGAACGGCCACGCCCTGCAATATGCGGACGGCACGCCGTTCTTCCTCTTGGGCGATACCTGGCTCGCCGCTTCCACCTGGCGCCTGCCCATGACCGGCATCGAGCCGCCCGCCGATTACGTCCCGGGGCCCGGCATCAGTTTCGAGGACGCTGTGCAGTACCGCAAGCGCCAGGGCTTCAATTCGGTCAGTTTCATCGCGGCGTTCCCCAACTGGGCCGCGGACGCCAACGGCGCGACGTTCTCCGACGCCAAGGGAGTCGTCATCCGAAACGCCTGGGAAAAGTTCGGCGTGTGGGCGCCCAACGCCAAGGTCACCACCGCCGACGGCGCCGCCACGACCGCCAAGAACATGGAAGACGAGGCGGGCAATCTGCCGTTTGCGCCGATGGCCGGACGCGACGACGGCATGGCGGATTTCGACCGCATCAATCCCGCCTATTTCCGCAGCCTGGACCGCAAGATGCGCTACCTGTCGGAAGCGGGATTCGTGCCGATGTTCGAGCCGGTGCGCCGCGACACCGGACCGAGCTGGAAGGCCTATTTCGATTTCAACACGTCGTATGCCCGGTATGTCGAGTATCTGGCGGCGCGTTACGGCGCGTTCAACCTGTTGTTCAGCGGCATCCATCTCGACTGGGTGACGACCGAGTTCGGCCTTTCCGGCGACGACTACAACGCGGCGCTCAAGCAGTGGCTGACGACCTACGGCCCGCTGCCGTTCGGCCAGCCCACGACCGCGCTGATCGACGGATCGACCTATCGCGTGTTCGGGCAGGCGCCGTGGCTGACCATGCAGACGGTCGGCAACCGCCCGCGCGCGCACGGCATCTATCCTCTGATGGAGGAGATCTTCCGCCTCTCGCCGCCGGTGCCGGAAGCGAACATGGAGCCGTATTACACGGGCTGGGATCACGCAATCAACAATCCGGCGGGAGAGCGGCCGCCGCCTGATTCCGATCGCGACATCTATTTCGCACGCGCGATGATGTACGGCTCGGTGCTGTCGGGCGGGCTCGCCGGCCACGTGCACGGCACGGCGGCCTACGACGTGACCTCGACCGGCGAGGCCGGCGGCTGGCGGCCGTATATCTGGGACGCGCTGCGCTACCGCTCCGCGTCCTTCATGCAATACCTGAGAGACTTCGTGTTGAGCGAAGGCGTGCGCTACCGGGACCTCGTTCCGGCCGCGGACGATTTGCACCCGAGGGCCGGCGCCAGAGCGGTGGCCGACGGGCTCGACGGCTGGTCGTACCTGATGCGCACGCCGGACAGGCGCTTTGCGCTCGCCTATTTCGAATGGAAGGCGGTCCCTCCCCGCATCGCCGGCATGCCGGCGGGCGGGCGCTACCGCTGGATTTGGTTCGATCCGCAAACCGGGCGCTGGAGCAAACCGCTGGGCGTCGCGGCGGACGCGCAAGGCGTCCTCAGGGCGCCGGCCTTCCCCGATGTGAAACGCGACTGGGCGGCGAAGATCTCGGCGCGCTAAGGCAGCCGTTCGCCCATCGCCGCCTGGAGCACGCCGTACCATTCCGGCTTGGTGATGGTGACGGCAGCGGCCTTCACCGCTTCGCGCAGCCTGTCCGGCGTCTTGGTGCCGAGGATCGGCGTCACCGGCGCGGGATGGGTGTGCAAATAGGCATAGGCCATCGTCGTGAGCGAGACGCCGTATTTCGCGGCGAGCTTGGCGAGCGATTCGCGCACGTTCGCAAGTTCGGCAGGCCCGCCCTCGGCCAACCGGCCGCCTGCCATCGGCGACCACGCGCACACGGCCATCTTGCGCTCCATCGCCTGGTCGAGCGTTCCGTCGAACAGGTGCACGAACTGCGCCGCCGAGAACTCCATCTGATGGGCCACGATCGGCGCGCGCAGATAATGCGTGTACGCGGAAATCTGATGCACCGTGAAATTGGAGGCGCCGATATGCGCCACCTTGCCCGCCGCGACCAGGCCGTCGAGGGTTTCGGCCACGTCCTCGGGATGGCTGATGAGATCGGGGCGGTGGATGTAGAACAGGTCGATGCGCTCCACGCCCAGGCGCTTCAGGGAACCGTCGCAGGCGGCCTTGAGGTAAGCGCTGGAAGAATTGTAGGGCGTCCCCTTTTCGACGCCGCCCTTGGTGGCGATGAAAGCGCCCGAAAACAGCGACGGCGCGCGCTTACGTACGTTGCCCATCACCGTTTCCGAAGCGCCGTATCCGCCGGGGCCGCCGTAGACGTCGGCGGTGTCGAGATGATCGATGCCGTTCTCGCGCGCGGCCGACAACATCGCCTCAGCGGTGTCCTCGTCGCCCACGCGATAGCGCCAGAACCCGTATGCGAGGCGCCGCTTGCCCGCCTCCGCCAATCCCAACATGTCTCACCCCTCGGAAAGCCCGACAGCGTTGTCAGCATTTGACGGTATAGCTACACTGCCTGCATAGCACAACGAGCGGAGCACACGTGGGCGCGCGACAGCACTTCGCAATGTGGCTCGCCGCCGCGATGGCGGCCGGCCTTCTGGCATCGCCCGCATGGGCGAAGGACACGGTCGAGGCGAAACGGGACGCGATTCTCCATTACCTCCAGCAACTGCCTGGGCAGAAGAAGACGCTGACCGGCGTGCAGGTGAACGAATACGAGGTCTACATCGATTGCACCTCCGCCGACCGGCTGTTCGCGCAAACCGGCAAGCGCACCGCGTTGATCGGCCTGGAGCTGATGAACGCGATCGCCTATCCGCCCTACCCGTCCTATCTCGTCGACCGCGCGGTGACGCAGACGATGAAGGGCGGGCTGGTCACCATGTCATGGCACGAGCGCAATCCCGTCGAAGTCTGCCAGCGCGGCGAATACTACGAGTGCACCAAGAAAGCGATGAACGCGGCGACGCTGCACGCCGTGCTGACGAACGGCACGCCCGAGCACAAGCTCTGGCTCAAGGACGTCGACGCGATGGCCAGGACGCTGCGCGAACTGCGCGACCGCGGCGTGGTGGTGCTGTTCCGGCCCTATCACGAGATGAACGGCGGCTGGTTCTGGTGGGGCAAGCAGGCCGAATTCCCGCAACTCTGGGACGCGCTCTACGACGAACTCGCCGTCCGCCAGAAGCTCGACAACCTGATCTGGGTGTGGTCGCCCGACCGTGAGGCGCCGGATGCGAAGAACTTCTTCCCCATACGCCACAAGCCGGACATCGTCGGCACCGACATGTACGAAAACGATCCGAACACACCCAAATATGCGCTCGCGCACGCCAACCTCACGGCGGCGGGCGGGACCGCGCCGTTCGCGATCACCGAAACCGGGCTGGCGCCGGGCGCGCAGGTGCTCGACCAGACGAACCCCGCCTGGGTGCTGTTGTGGGGCGACATGATCAACGTCAATTGGACCTGGAACGGCGACTGCCCCATGTGCAACAAGCCCGAACAGATCGACACGTTCTTCAAGATCGACCGGCTGGTGAACCTCGACGGAATTGCGCCGGCGTTGCGGCAGACGATCTCCGCGGGCGTCACCAATCCGCATCCGCTGCACAAGCCCAACCCCACCTGCCCCGCCAAACTCCGCTGACAGGACCCTTCATGCCGACCGAAAGCGAATTCCGCCAGAGGCTCGAGAAACTCGAAGCCAGCTACGAGGCGCTGATCCTGGAGCCGAACCATCCGGCCAAGCATCATAACGGCATCTACCGCCGTTGGGACCGCCCCGTGCTGACGGCGCGGCATGCGCCGCTTTTCTGGCGCTACGACCTCGACTATGCGACCAACCCGTTTCTGATGGAGCGGCTCGGCATCAACGCCACCTTCAACGCCGGCGCAATCCATCTCGGCGGCAAATACCTCGTGGTGGTGCGGGTGGAAGGCAACGACCGCAAGTCGTTCTTCGCGGTGGCCGAGAGCCCTTCCGGCGTCGACCGCTTCCGCTTCCGGGATTATCCGGTCGTGATGCCGCAGACCGGCGAACCCGACACCAACGTCTACGACATGCGGCTGACCGCGCACGAAGACGGCTGGATCTACGGGCTTTTCTGCACCGAGCGGAAGGACCTGGCCCAGCCCGGCGACGAATCCGCGGCAACCGCCCAATGCGGCATTGCGCGCACGCACGATCTCGCCGCGTGGGAGCGCCTGCCCGATCTCGTCACCCATTCCGGCCAGCAGCGCAACGTCGTGCTGCATCCCGAATTCGTGAAAGGCAAGTATGCGCTCTATACGCGGCCGCAGGACGGCTTCATCAGCGTGGGTTCGGGCGGCGGCATCGGCTGGGGCCTTTCCGACACGATGACGAATGCCTGCATCGACGAGGAGGTGATCGTCGACCGCAAGCGCTACCACACGATCAAGGAAGTAAAGAACGGCCAGGGCCCGGCGCCGATCAAGACGCCCAAGGGCTGGCTGCACCTGGCACACGGCGTGCGCAACACGGCCGCCGGTCTGCGTTACGTGCTCTACATGTTCATGACCGCGCTCGACGAGCCTTGGCGGGTGACCCATGCCCCCGGCGGCCATTTCATCGCCCCCGAAGGCGAGGAGCGCGTGGGCGACGTGTCGAACGTGGTCTTCTGCAACGGCTGGATCGTCAACGAGAAGGGCGAGGTCTACATTTACTACGCTTCGTCGGACACGCGCCTGCACGTGGCGACTTCGACGGTGGAACGCCTCCTCGACTACGCGATCAACACGCCCGCCGACCCGCTGACATCGGGAGGATGCGTCGACCAGCGCGTCGCGCTGATCCGGAAGAATCTTGCGTCGAGGGACCGCAAGTAGCGCGGGATACTTACGTATATCTGCTTATGCCCTCGCCGGCGCCTCCGCGTGACGTTGCCGCATCGCAACCGTTCGCGTTCCTTACGCTCGCATCAAAGCAAGCAAAATCGCCGTTTTCCTGAATGCGTTCGAATCCGGTTCCGGCGGCGTGACACCGCACCGCGATCCGGCCGGTTCTTCCGGGCATAGGGTTCGCGCCGCCAACTGCTGCTTCGAGGGGGGCAGATGCGGCGCCTTGTTCTTGCGTTGCTCGCGATTTCCGCACCCGCCTTCGCCGGCACCTACGACGATTTCAGCCGCGGAATCGACGCCAACAACCGCGGCGACGCCGCCGCCGCGATCCAGTTCTTCACCCGCGCAATCGATGGGGGAGACCTCGCGCCTTCCTATCTGCCGAGCGCCCGTTTCGGGCGCGCCCGCGCGCTGCTGCACGACCGGCGCTGCGGCGCCGCCCGTGCGGACCTTACCGAGGCGATCCGGCTACGCGCCGATTTCGTCGACGCCTACAGTCTGCGCGCCGAGGCCGACCTGTGCCTGGAGCACGACGGCGACGCGCTGGCCGACGCCACCGCCGCGATCCGGCTGAAGCCGGCCGCCGGCTATTACTTCACGCGCGCGCGGATCAGGTGGGGTATGGGCGATTTCGCGGGAGCGCGAAGCGACGCCCACGAGGCCGCGGCGCGCGATCCGGGCAACGCCTACGTCCTGTTGTGGCAGGCGATCGCGGACGGACGCGCGGGCGGCTTCGATCCGGCCGCGTTTGCCCTGCGCACGGCGGGCCTCGATGGATGGCCGAAGCCGCTGCTCGATCTCTTTGCCGGGCGCGCTTCGCCCCAAGACGTCGAGCGCCGCGCCGCCGGCAATCCCAACCAGAAATGCGAGGCCGATTTCTATGTCGGCGAATGGAGGCTCGGGCGCGGCGACGCCGGCCGCGCCAGAGACCTTTTCCAGACCGCCGCCGGCGAGTGCCCGCGCGACTACATCGCCTTCGACGCCGCGCAGCGCGAACTCAGGCGCTTCTAGGGGGCGTTCATGCGCATCTTGGCGTCCTGCTGCGCCGCTTTGCTGATCCAGACTGCCGCCGCTCTCGCGCAGTGCCGGCCGGCTGCGTTCATGCTGGAGGCCGACTGGTACGGCGGCGTCACGGTGCCGGCGGCAATCGCCGGCCGCTCCTTGAGGCTTCTGGTCGACACCGGCGGGGCGAACTCGATGCTGACGGATACGACCGTGACCGCGTTGGGCCTGCCGCGCCAGCCGATCCGGGCGCGGATCACGATGTACGGCGGGCTCAGGATCGACAGCCAGGTGCGCATCGACGGCGTCGAGGTGGGCGGCGTGGCCGCCGCCCCCGCAACGTTCTACGTTCTGCCGGACAATCGCATTCCCTATGCCCTGTCGGGCACCCTGGCGCCGGATTTTCTGTCCCGCTACGACGTGGAAATCGACTTTGCTCGCGCCCGCATGAACCTCTACCCGCCCGGCTGCGCCCCGATCGACGCACGCGCGGCGGTAGGGTTTTCGACCGACGGCGTCCATCACGTGATCGCGCCGGTGGAGGTCGACGGGCGCACCGTGCCGGCACTGATCGATACCGGCGCCTCGCGCTCGGATTTCAGCCTCGAGACCGCGCAGGAGCTGTTCGGCCCCTGCGAGCTGAAGCAAGCGACCGGCGCGGACGTGGAGGACGGGCTCTACACCCATCCCTTCCGCACGCTGCGCATCGGCGCCCTGACGGTCGGGAACCCCGATCTGGTGCTGGTTCCCGACCGCATCGCGCGGCGCCCGGCGAATTCGCCGCGGCTGGTCTTGGGGATGGGCGTCCTTCGCCGCAGCCGCATGGTGGTGGCCTACTCTCGCGGCCTTCTGATGCTCGCGCCGCCTTGACCGGCCAGACTTCCCGCGTGCCGCGTTCGCAGCTGCCGACAAAAAAGCGGCCGCCTTGTGGGCGGCCGCAGGAAAACGAGAGAGGTACCGAAAGGATCAGTACGTGGCCTTCACGCCGAAGAAGTACCGAGTGCCGCTGTTGTCATAGGTAAACGGCTGGTTCGGATACTGCAGATAGGTGTGAGCGGCTTCGGCCGTCAGGTTCTGCGCCCCGACGTAAACGCCGAAGTGGTCGAGGAAGTTGTAGGCGATCTGGGCATCCAGCTCGCCGTACGGAGCGGTGAAGACGCCGAAGGTCTTGGTGGCGCCAACACTCGTGTCCATGACCGATCCGAAGGTGGACCCGCCGATACCGCCGTTCACGGCTTTGCTGCGCCACGAGTACGACAAGCGGGCGTCGATCCCGTCGTTCGAGTAGAAGACCGTCGCGGTAGCGGAGTGAGCCGCCACGTCCGGGATCGGAAGGTGATTGCTGAACGCGGTGGTGATGACCGACTCGGACTGGGTGTAGGTGTAGTTGCCTGCAAAGCCCACGCCCATGTCGAACACATACTGACCGGCCAGCTCCATGCCGTAGATCTTGCCGTGGCCGCCATTGACCGCCATGGTGATCGGGCCTTCCGTGCCGCCGAAGTCGTCCGGAACGGTGGTCTGGATCGGCTGCTGCACTTCGAAGCTTTCAATCTGCTTGTAGAAGATACCGGCGCTGACCAGGGCTTCCGGAGCGAAGTAATCTTCCCAAGACAGGTTGAATTGGGTTGCGCGATACGGATCAAGCTGCGGGTTGCCCGAAGCGCCGTTCACGAACTTGAAGCCGTCCTTGGTGCCGAACGAGGGGCTGGACGGATTCGTGTTAACCCGGCCGCCGGTCTCACGCGTGAAGTTGTAGGACTGGCCGAGACCGAGATTGAACAGATCGGCCGGAGACATCACGCGCGCCGCGCTCAGGCGGACGATCTGATCGTCCGTCGGATAGAGCGTGAGGTTCAACGACGGCAGGATGTCCACCGAGTACTTGTTCTGAACGAACGGCACGTTGTTGCTGTTCACGCCGTTCCATGTGGCCGTGCCGTAGGAATACACGACCGGGGCCGACGTTGCGCCGGCGACGCTCTGGTGCGTCAGGATCAGGCGAACGCCTGCGTTGACGTGGAAGCCCTTGTCCTTGTCGCCCAGGTCACTCATCAGATAGAAGGCCTGGGTGCTCTCATGCACGCGGAACGAACTCAGCGTGTCGAGATAGAGCTTTTCGCTGTTGTTGGGCACCGCCGTCGGGCTCACTGCGCAACCTGCCTGGAGCACGTTGGCGCAGGGAACACCGGTCGAATCTGCGGCCGGCGGATTGACCGGAACGCCACCGACGCCCGGCACGTACGAAGCATTGTTCCAGATCGTGTTGAGGAAGGTCGCCGGATTGGCCATGCCGCCGGTGCCCGGGTTCTTCACGATCATGTTGCCGAACATGAAGCTCTTGACGGTGAGCGCCAGGCTCGGATCGGACGTCGCCGTCGAGTACGGAATGGAGGCGTAGCCCGGATCCTGGTAGTACAGGCCCGGCCCATTGCCCTGAGCGTAGCAGCAGTTCGAAATATAGGCGCCGCTCTCGGCCAGGCCGTCGATCAGATAGCGACCGAAGTCCTGCCAGATATCGCGCGTGCCCAGACGGAAGCCGCCCGTGATGCTGCCTTCGACCCCCGCCAGGAAGCCCGGCTTGTAGGTCACGGCACCCCTGATGGCGCCCTCTTCCGCCTTCGTGCTGTTGGCCCACGCCCAAGCGGACTTGAACAGCGTGTAGTTCGGATTCGAGAGCACATCGGCGTAGGCGCCGACGTACTTCGCGGTCGGCAGACCCGAACTGCCGCCGTTGGTCCAATCCAACTGGATCGCCGGATTGCCGGCGCCGACGCCGCAAGCAGGCGAGAAGTTGTTGCATCCCGGAGCGGTCAACTGGACCGTGCCCGCCGGGAAGCCGGCGGTCGGCAGATAGTAGCCGTGCTCGATGTCCTGCTGCGCCGCCTTCAGGCCCGAGGTCGCACGCGAGTAAGCGACATCCAAGGTGGCCGTGATCGGGCCGCCGTTGTCGAAGTTCGTGTGCCACTGGAAGTTGTTGGCGTCAGAGGCCTGCCGCTGCAACAGGGTCGCCGTTTCTGCGCCCTGCAGATAGAACGTACCGGATTGCACAACGCCATTGCCGTCGATCGTATAGGGCGAATCGCCGTCGATTCCCGGAGGACCGCTGCCAGGCACGTTGTTGCTGCCGCCCGATCCGTTGAAGCCGACCTTGTTCGAGTAGTTCGTCTGCTTGTCCGAAATGTGCGAATAGAACCAGACAAAGCTCGTCTGGATCGCATCGGAGACGTTCCAGGTCGCGCCGAGCGTCGCGCCCAGCGTCCGGTTCGTGTCGTAGATGTCGCTGAAGTAGCCGTACTGCGGCATGATGTAGTACGTGCCGATATTCGTCTCACCGTCGGTCGCGTTCAGCGGCGTGGCGCCGGTGTAACCGAGGACGCCGGCATTGGTGATGAGCCACGAACCGCGGTTGTAAGCTTCGTATTCGCGGGTACGGGTGTTGGTGTCGTCATACGACACGCTGCCGGTGATCGCGAAGACGTTGTTGGGCTTGTAGGAGGCCACGAGCGTTGCGTTCGGGGTCGTGTTGCCCAGCGACTGGTAGCTCGTCGACGTTCCGCGCAGGTTGGCGGTGACGGAGAAGCCTTCCGGCCCGTCCAGCGGATTGCGGGTCTTCAGATTGATGATGCCGCCCAGGCCGCCTTCGGTGAGCGAGGCTTCGGGGCTCTTGTAGATGTCGACGCCGCCGATTTCTTCGCTCGGAATGCCTTCCATCGAAGCGTATTGCGCATTGGCGCCGGAGCCGCCGTTGGCCGCTTCGCCGGACACATAGAATTCCTTGCCCGTCAGGAACACGTCGCCGTTCAAGGTCGTGAGGTTCTGGCGCAGGCCGTCGATCAGCACGCGCGTGCCCTTGCCCTGGTCGCGGGCGATCTGCACGCCCGGCAGGCGCTGCAACGACTCCGTGACGTTCTGGTCGGGCATCTTGCCGATGTCTTCTTCAGCGACCGACTCCATGATCAGGTCAGATTTCTGTTTGGCCTGCAACGCCGACGCCAGCGATGCCCGGAAGCCGGTCACCGTCACCGTCTCCATCGCGCCGGTATCGTTGCTTTGAGCGACCGCCGGGGCCGCCGTCAAAGCGCCGAAAATCAACGCGAGCAGTGAAACTGAATTCTTGGATTCCTTAAGCATTCCTTCCCGCTCCTCTTGTGTGTTGAGCTCGCGCGGCGAGATCGTCAGGACCCCCTCCGGCGAACGACTGACGACCAGGTCAGTCCCCTTCAGCATCAACTCGAGAGCGGCAATAACGTCGTAGGTACCCTTGATCGCAGGTGTCGTGATGTCTTGAAGCTGCGTGGCAGGCGCGATGACATCAACGCGTGCCTGGCGCGCAAATTCGAGCACAGTCTTTCCGGCGTTCCCGGCGGGAACGTCGAACTGCATCATTTGAGCAGACATGGGCGAGAGCAAGCACAGCCCAGCAAGGGATGCGCCGCAAAGCGCGGCCGCCCTGAACCTGCTGGTTTTCACCGCCCCCCCAATTCCCGCTCCCTGCGGATTATGCGCGCCCTCTCTTGATACCCATCTAGCTGACGGGCGCGCTTTCGATTTCCTACCCCTTTTTGTCCGGCGATGCGGAAATCCTCACTTCGCCATCGCTTGCATCTACGCGCAGCTTGAGCACTGCGGCAGCGGCCCTCGCGAAGGCGACTGGATCATTCGAGGCGAACATGCCGGTGATGGTCCGATTTGCGACCGCAGGATCGACCACGATGCGCAGCTCGCTGTAGCGCGAGAATTCGTCCGCAGCTTCCTGAAGCGTTCGATTCTCGAGGGCAATGTGGCCGTATTGCCACGCCAGGTCGTTCGCCAGCCGCGTGCTCGATATCGATTCCGCAACGATCGGCGCGCCACGCGGGGCCAGCGCTCGCGTACTTGCGCCAACCCACAAGGGAGAACTGTTGGTGCGCTTCAATTCCACGATGCCCTCTTTCACCAGCACCTGGATGGGCCGGCGGGGCAGCATGGACACGGTGAAACTCGTTCCGACGGCCCGGACCTGCGCGTCGCCGGCAAATACGATGAAGGGTCGCAACTTGTTCTTGGCGACGTCGAAAAGCGCCTCGCCTCGTGCGAGTTGTATCTTGCGCGTTTCCTTCGAGTACTCGACCGACACCCTGGAGTCCGTATTGAGGGTGATGATCGATCCGTCGGACAGCAGGATTTCGCGGGTCTGGCCTATTCCGGTGGAATAGCTGGCGACCGAGGGTGTGCCGACTTCGTGGCTGCGGACGGTGCGCCAGTCCGCCGTGCCGGCGAACACGGCCACCGCGATGCCCGCGGCAATGCTTCCCCCCATGATGACGCGGCGCCTCGGCCACTTCGGGGTTTCGATCTCGCCGTCCGGGCTCAGCTCGCGCGTGCCTGCGACCGATACCCGCTCCAGGCGCGCCAAGACCGCCTCGGCCCTGCCATACGCTCCCAGATTCCTGCGGTCCGCCACCAGCCAGGCGTCAAACTCCGCCTGCTCCGCGGGGGTCAGGTCCCGCAGATTCCGCTTTGCCGCCCACTCGGCAGCAAGGTCATCGGTCTCCGAACTGGTTAACGGCATCTTCAGCGCGAGTTTCTTCCATGGTAGCCGACGTATTCGCCCGCGATTTCCCACCGCGACCGAATATTTTGATCAGCTGCCTTACACCCCGGACCATGTATTTTTCGACCATGTTCTCGCTGATGCTTAACCGCTTTGCCACCTCGCGTTGCGATAACCCCTCGATCCGCCGCAGGATAAGCGTCTCTCTGCATGTTTTCGGCAGCTGCGCCAAGGCACCTGCCACCGCGCGGATCTCGGCCTGAAATTCCAGACGCTCCTCACTGCTGGCCTCCGGAACCGAAACTTCGAGCGTTTCCAAACTGCCGCTGGTGGTGATCGACACCACGTGCGAGTGCCGCACATAGTCGATGATGATCGCCTTGGCCGTCTTGAGCGCGTATTGCCTAGGGTAACGGATCGCTTCGAGCGACGGAACCGAGAGAATGCGGGTGTACATCTCCTGGATCACGTCCTCGATGTCGAGATCGTAGCCGCACATGCCCCGCAACTTGGCACGTACAAGCGCCTCATGGGGCAGCACATTCCGAGAAAGCCAGCGCGCCCGTTCACGAAGGTCTTCTGACATGGACGTCATCCAAGCGGAGGCGAGCTTCCTGCAACGACTTCTCCGTGCCAAGCCTTCGCCAACGGGAGACATCGTACTATCTAACGTAAGCGCTTTCCATTCCAGGCAAGATTTATGTCACTTCTCACCTGAAGTGGGATGCACGGTGCGATGAACAAACAACGAACGCTTTTTTACTAGCTGAAACATAAGCGATAATTTGACTGATAAGGTTCTCATTAGAATTGTTACATTCCCGGTAAGCGCTTTCGAAATATGACGCCGCAAAACCATGTTTCCGCTACCATTCGTGCAAATTCGTCCATCAGCGTGCGGGCTTGCCGCGGCCGTTCCGGCCCCTCATCCGCGACCCCGAGGCTGAGACCAGCCGTCGCTTGCCGAACGCCATGCGATCTCTCATGAACGGCGCATGAGCACCCCGAAACTCCGCGACTACGCCCGACAATTCGACCGTTGGCTCATGGAGCGCGCCCTGCCGCTCTGGTGGGAACGCGGCGCCGACCACAGCGCCGGCGGATTTCACGAACTGATGGCCTTGGACGGCAAGCCCGTGACGGACGCCAAACGCCGCGCGCGCGTGCAGTCGCGCCAGAGCTACACCTACGCCATCGCCCACCAGATGGGCTGGAACGGCGACTGGCGCAGCGCCGCACAACACGGAATCGATTACCTCATCCATCACTTTCGCATGGACGACGGACAATTCTGCACGCTGGTTTCCTCGCGGGGGGAAAAACTCGATCCCTCCTGCCTTTTATACGACCAGGCGTTCGCGTTGCTGGCGATGGCGGCGGTCGTCAAGGTGCTTCCCGAGCGATCCGATCTGCGCGCGGCGGCGCACGCGTTGTTCGAGCGCCTGCAGGCTGTGCGCGCCCATCGCCAAGGCGGATTCGCCGAGAGCGCCAAATGCGCCTTCCTCTCCAATCCCCACATGCATCTGCTCGAAGCCCTGCTCGCCTGGCGCGACGTTGAACCGGGGACCGTCTGGGACACCTGCGCCGACCGCATCGTCGAGTTGTGCCGGTCGAAATTCATCGATTCGCGTGAGGGATTCCTGCGCGAGTACTTCGAGGAGGATTGGGCCCCTGCCGCCGGCGAGCCGGGCCACGTGGTCGAGCCCGGCCACCAGTTCGAATGGGCCTGGCTCCTGGCGCGCTGGGGCAAGCTGCGCAACGACCCGGAAGCGGTGCAAACGGCACGGCGGCTGTTCGCACATGGGCTGAGGGGCGTGGACGCCAAACGCGACGCGGCGGTCCATGCCATGCGCGACGATTTTACCGTGACCCAGCCGACCGCGCGGCTGTGGGCCCAGACCGAGCGCGTGAAGGCGGCGCTGATCCTGGCCGGGCCCGGCGAAGCGGCGATGCTGGCTGAGGCGGAAAAGGGGGCGGCGTGCCTCTGGCGCTACCTCCAGACCGGCGTCCCCGGCCTGTGGCGCGACCGCTTCGAGCCGGACGGCAGCTTCGCCGAGGAGCCCGCACCTGCCAGCTCCTTCTATCATATCATCCTGTGCGTCGCGTCCTTGAACGAGGCGACCAAAGCGCCTTAAACCTGTGGCGCAGGATCGTCCGACCCTGCGGGATCGGGGCAATCAGCCATCGAACGGCGGCGCGAAGGCGCACGGTGACACGATGCGACACAAGCTTGGCCGCACACCCGAGGAGGGGGCCTCCGGACCGCGCCTCGACGACTTCATCGACGGCGGGCACGGCCTGGCGAAGCTGACGACCGCGATCGACTGGCACCTGCTCGAAAGCCGGCTGACGCCGATCCATGCCGAGACCGCCCACGGCCGGCCGTCGCAGGCGCGCGTGATCGCGGGGCTTGCCATCCTGCGCGAACTCTACGGGCTGCTGGACGACGCGCTGTTCCAGCTCTGGCTGGAAAATCCTTATTATCAGCTGCTTTGCGGCGAACGCGTCTTCCAGCACCAGCTTGCCTACGACCGGGCGGCGCTGGTCTCCGGCATCCGCCGGCTGACGCACGACAAGCTCGCCGCTCTGGTGCAAGCCGCGATCTCTCCCGCCGCCAATATCGAAACGGCCAACCTGCCGGAGCTTTCCCGCCTCGGCGTGCGGCTCGAAGCGGCGACACCGGCGGCCGGCGCGAAGGGTCCGCCGCGCAGGGGACGGAACGGCGAAAAACCGGTCAGCATCTACGACGTCGCAAAGCGCGCCGGCGTCTCCATCAAGACCGTTTCGCTGGTGATCAACCGCCGGCCCAACGTCAGCCTGCGAACCAGGACCACGGTGCTGGCCGCCATCGATGCGCTCGCCTACAAGCCCAACGTGTTCGCCCGCGGGCTGGCCAGCGAACGATCCTTCCTCATCGGCCTTTTGCACGACGTGGCGCCCGGCACCTACATCGCCGACCTGCAGCTCGGCGCGCT
>DATKOE010000011.1:0-2776 GCA_035524815.1 Rhizomicrobium sp. | reverse complement strand
CAGGTCGCGTCGAACGAGCCGCAGGACCAGGGCATGCCCGCCAGCGCCGCCGCCACCGGCAAGGCGATCGGCCTCGGCCTGACTGCGGTCACGCCCGACGTCCGCCGCGCCTACAACCTCGGCGATAACGTGCAAGGTGTTCTCATTACAAAAGTTGATCCGGACAGCAATGCCGCCGAACAGGGCTTGCAGCCGGGCGATATTGTCCAGCAGGTGAACTACAAGGCGGTTCACACGCCCCAGGACGTCGAGAGAAGCGTCGCTGCGGCGCATTCAGCCGGCCGGAAGAGCGTGCTTCTATTGGTGTCGACGGAGGGCACGTCCCACTTTGTAGCGGTGGACCTGGACAAGACGTGATCGTTTCGAGTACCGGGCGTTACCTTTCGGGGTTGCGCCCGGCCCCCGCGTCGGTGGCGGCGGCCCCATCCCCCCGTTGCTGCTGCCGGCGCGGACCCATCAGGTAGCGCGATCGGAAAAGCGTGAAAGTTGTTTTCCGGCGAGTTGCGCGCCAACAAGTTGGAGCGGAGGCTGGGCATGCGCATCCTCGTCGTGGAAGACGATCTTGAGGCGCAGCGATATCTCGTAAACGGACTGAAAGAAGCAGGCCATGTCGTGGACGATGCCGCCGACGGCGACACCGGTCTGACGCTGGCGCTGTCGCGTCCATACGATTGCGCGATCATCGATCGGATGCTTCCCAAGATGGATGGCCTGAACGTGGTCGCCGAGATGCGCGAACATGGCAACACCATGCCCGTTTTGTTTCTCAGCGCTTTGTCGGAAGTTGACGACCGGGTGAAGGGTTTGAAAGCGGGAGGTGACGACTACCTGACCAAACCCTATGCATTCGTCGAACTGCTGGCGCGGATCGACGCGCTGATGCGCCGCCGTTCGCCCGCCTCGGTCAAGACCAAGCTGGCGGTGGGCGAACTGGAGCTCGACCTGCTCACGCGCACGGCCACGCGCGACGGTCAGGCGATCGACCTGCAGCCGCGCGAGTTCCGCCTGCTCGAATATCTCATGCGCCACGCCGGACAGGTGGTCACCCGCACCATGCTGCTCGAAAGCGTGTGGGAGTATCACTTCGATCCGCAGACCAACGTGATCGACGTGCACATCTCCCGGCTGCGCGCCAAGATCGACAAGGGTTTCACGACGCCGCTGCTGCATACCATCCGCGGCGCGGGCTACATGATCCGTGCCGCGAAATAGCACGTTCTGGCAATGGATGCCGCGGATCCTGCATACGCAGGCTTTCCGCATCGTCCTCATCTACGTCGTGTTCTACGCGATCTCGGCCACGGCGCTGGTCGGCTTCACCTACTGGAACTCGCAGCGCGCGCTCGACGCGCAGACCGACCAGACCATCGAGGCCGAAGTCACGGGCCTGCGCGAGCAGTACCAGCGCCTGGGCGTCATCGCCCTGGGCGATGTCATCACCAGCCGCGTTGCCCAGCACGGCAGCGGGCTCTATCTGCTGCAAAGCCCGGCCGGCCGGGTGCTGGCGGGAAACCTCTCGGAGCTGCCGTCCAAGGCCACGCTGCTCGGCCGCTTCGTGGAGTTCGATTACCAGCGCTATTCGCAGGGCGAAGAGATCACGCGGACCGCGCGGGGCCAGGCGTTCTTTCTCGCTGGCGGTTATCTGCTCCTGGTGGCGCGCGACGTTTCCGAACGGCACCTGATGCGCCGGCTGTTCACGACCACCCTGCCGTGGAGCGTGGGCCTGATGCTCGTTTTCGGCTTGGGCGGCGGCGTGTTCCTGAGCCGCAACGTGCTGCGCCGGCTCGACACCATCAACCGCACCACCGCCGAGATCATCGCCGGCGATTTTTCGCGCCGCGTTCCGGTCACCGCCGCCGACGACGAGTTCGACTCGCTGGCCGAGAACATGAACCGCATGCTCGAGCGCACCGAGCGGCTGATGAAGGGCATGCGCGAGGTGGTGGATTCGGTCGCCCACGACCTCAGGACGCCGCTCAACCGCCTGCGCAACCGGCTGGAGGAGATGCAGCGCCGCGCCGATCCGGATAGTCCCCATCTCGAGGATATCGATGCGGCCATCGCCGAGACGGATCGCCTCATCGGCACCTTCAACGCATTGCTTCTGATCGCCCAGGCGGACTCCGGCATCCTGCGCGGTTCGATGAGCCTGATCGATCTTTCGGCCGTGGTCGCCGACGTCGCCGAACTTTACGAGCCGTTGGCGGAGGAGAAGAGCGTTTCCCTTGCGCTTGTGCCCTCTGGCGTGATCATGGTGGAAGGCAACCGCAGCCTCGTCAGTCAGGCGCTGGCGAACCTGATCGACAACGCCATCAAGTACACGCCCGCGGGCGGGAGCATCCGGGTTTCGGTTTCGGAAACGCCCTCAGGCACCGACCTCACCGTGGTCGATTCGGGCCCCGGCATTCCCGCGGAGGACCGCGCCCGCGTGCTGGAACGCTTCGTGCGCCTGGAATCGAGCCGCAATTCGCCGGGCACCGGCCTGGGCTTGAGCCTCGTCGCCGCGGTGGCGCGTCTGCACGAGGCCGCGCTCACGCTCGACGACAACAAGCCGGGCCTGAAGGCCACGCTGTCCTTCCCAAGGCCGCAGATGAAGAAGTGACTTTCTGCACCGGCATTTTCTGCCCCCGCGAGCGTGGAGATGCGCGAGAGCGCTTCGCAAAGCGAAGCGGGGGAAGTGTCCACCGTAGCGCGCAGCGCGAAGGTGGACGAAGGGGGCTATCTCCTCAAGTGTAGCGCAATGCCCTCGATCACCATGTCGAGCCGCTTGTACACA
>DATKOE010000010.1:0-22750 GCA_035524815.1 Rhizomicrobium sp. | reverse complement strand
CACCTGATGGTCGAGCTCGTGAATCCGGCGCTGGACACCGACCTGAGCCAGCGCGTGCGCACCCTGCTCAGCGAATCGGTGCTCCACGGCGTCATCCTCACGCCGCCGCTCACCGACGAAACCGTGCTGATGGAAGAACTCACGCGCGCGCAAACCCCGTTCGTGAGGATCGCGCCCGGCACCCAGATTCCGCGCCTGTCCGCGATCTGCATCGACGAGTACAAGGCCGCCTACGAGATGACCGCTTATCTCATCGGGATCGGACATCGCCGAATCGCCTTCGTGAAAGGCAAGCCCGACCACGGCGCGGCGCGGCTGCGTTTCGACGGCTATCGCACCGCCCTGAAGGACGCCGGCGTGCCGGTGGTGGAAGAGCTGTGCGCACAGGGCTTCTTCACCTATCAGTCGGGACTGGAGGCCGGCGAGCGCCTGCTGACGCTCAAACAGAGACCGACGGCGATCTTCGCGGGCAACGACGACATGGCGGCCGGAGTGATGGCAGCCTCTCAGCGACTCAATCTCAGGATTCCCGACGAGCTTTCGCTGGCCGGCTTCGACGATTCGAGCGTGGCGCAGGTCCTTTGGCCGCGATTGACGACATGCCGTCAACCGATCAAGGAGATGGCGGCGACCGCAGTTTCGATTCTGACGCAGAAACACGCCCCGGAGCAGCCGCAAGTCTGCCAGCTCGCGCACGAGCTTGTCGTACGGGAATCAACGGCGCCTCCGCCGGCGTAACCCGCTGATCACACGCGCGGACTCCGTTGCGGCAGTTGTTATGAATACAGTGCGCAACTGGGAATTTGCCGAAGCATCTCCTCGCAGCAACGCGGCCGCGCGCGCACCGCATCGTGCAAAATCATCGTAAATGCAGTTCGGGCTGTGAAGAACAACCTGCGCCGTTGCGAATCCGCGTGGCAAACAACGCGGGAAAATGTTAAGGATAATCAAAATATTCCTCAGCCTAGTCGCTTAAGTGGGGATGGTCGGGTTGAACGGGGTAAACGGTTTTGATCGTGGCGGAGAACCGCGATTCGGGTATAGGCGCAGCGGAGTCAACAACAGACCGTTCTCCATTGCGCGAGCAATTCGTTCGCTCATCTTGGCGTGCGCTTGCGCGGCCGCGATCATCTTCGGCATCGATTCAGCCACGCCGATTTTCGCCGATTACGCCGACGGATACCGCACGGAACAGGCGGTTGCATTGCCGGATGCGGTGAAGGCGTGGCGGCAGGACGCCTGGAGGCTCGACGATTTCTACTCACAGGTGCGGCTCGGCGACCTCTATTCGCAGAACCTGAGTTTTGCGGCCAAGGAATCTTCGAAGAACCCCAGTTTCTACGATCCGGTCGAGGCCTACGTCTGGTACTTCATGGCGCTGCGCCCCGATCACCAGTATTCGTTCGACGACAACTACAACGCATCCCAGAGCCTCTACAACGTACGCTCCAACGCGCAGCGCAACATCCAGGACGTCTACGGCGCCCTGACGTTCGAGCAGCAGCTCGAAGCGCGGGCGCGCATCATCTACATCCTGTCGAGCCGCGGGGCGGAAGGGTTCATGACGCTGGGACGCCTGCACGGCGTGGGCATCGTGCCGCCGCCCAACTGCACCGCGGACTCAACCGACCCGAGATGCGTCTGCGCGGGCGCGGGCTGCGGCCCGATCATCATCATCTGCACGACGTCGGATTACGAGAAGTATCTGATACCGAGGATCGCCTGGTGGATCTGGACACGATTCACTTCCGACCCGCAGGACTATCCGCATCGCAAGGTGTGGGCCTGGATCAACCGGGCAGACGTCAACGACTACGACCAGTACGACAGCAGTTATTGCTCGTGGGAACCGCAGCCTCCTCCGCCGGATGTCAGTTCGAGCTCGAGCACCTACCCGGGATACTCGAACTCGTACCAAGGTTCCTATTCGGGTTCGTATTCCGGATCGTATGCGGGCGGCGGCTCCGTCGCTCTGAACAGCAGTCCGCAAGGCGCCGGCAATCCGCTGCCGGTTTCGCCGCCGCCGAGCGTAAGCATCACCCCCGCTCCGGGCGGTTCGATGTCCGGCCCGGGCGGCGATGCGGTCCCGCTCACCTCCCAGAACCAGGCCATGAGCGCGCCCGCGGGAAGCTATTCGGGCTACTCGGGCTACTCCAACAGCGGCGGTTACGGCGGCGGCTACGGCAGCTACGGCGGATACTCCGGCGGGTATTCCGGCGGTTATTCCAGCTCCTACACTTCGATCCCCTCCGTCTTCACCCAGAACGACGCCGAAGCGCTGACCTATTTCCAGCGGGCGTCCATCCTCGGTCATCCGTTGGCGGACAATTACACGCAGGCGCTTCGCTACAGCATCAACAGCTACAGTTCCGACGGCAGGAAGATCATCGCCGACGCCGAAAAGCGCGCCCGCTACTGGGCGCCGCCCTATGAGTTCTACCCCGGCGTGACGGCGGGCGGCCTGCCCCACAGCGACGAGAGCATCCCGAGCCTGGAGCAGCGGATTGCGCTGGGCCGCATCGGCGAGATTCCCTGCTGCGCGGTTCAGGAGGCGCTCGATTTCCGGCGCTACACGGTGCGCGGACGCGGCTGCGGCCCGCCGCCCGCCTGCCTGAGAAGGTCGATCGTGGCATTCCAGAATGCGATCGGCGAAGAGGCGACCGGCGTGCTGACTCCGCCGCAGATCGTGCGCCTCATCCAGATGGCCGCGGTCGATGGCGACGCCGCCGCGCAGGATCGCCTGGGCATCATGTATGCAAAGGGCATCGGCGTGCCTGCGAACTTCGAGCGCGCGGAGAAATGGTTCATCGCCGCCGCGAACCAGCACAATGCGGACGCGCTCTTCAACCTCTACGTTCTCTACAAGGTGGGGCCAAACGGCATCGAACAGAACGAAGCCAAGGCGGCAAGCTACTACATGCTGGCGATGGCCGCCCGCTACAACATCGCGCTGTGCGAACTGCAGGATCTGCTGCGGCAGGCCGACAACGGACACGATCACCCCAATGGGCCGAGGAGATGACCATGAGTGAACGGTCGTGGCTGAAACGGCCTGCAAGACTGGGTTTGAGGGTCGCGCTCCTGGCCGCTCCAGCGTGGCTCGTCACGGCACCGCTGGCGGCCGACTGGTACGACGGGCGGCCGCCCTACACGCACGACAACGAAGCCGCGGCGCAACTCGATCCGGTGCCGGAAATCGGGTTCGGCTGCCGTTTCGACGGCTGTCCCGGCCGGCATCATGAAGAGCACGGGCCGCCGCCTTCGCGGGCGCTGCCGCACATCAACGGAAAGGAAAGCCTGCTCGTCGACTGCGGCGCACCGCACAGCGAGCCCAGGCGCGGCTTCTTCTCCTCCGTCGGCGAAGCGGCGGAATTCGCGCCGCCGAACGCCACGATCTTCATCGTGCCGCCCGATCAGGGCAGAACCTGCGTCGAGACCGTGCACATCCGCCGGCCGGTGACGCTTGCCACCTACGGCAGCGGCCAGCCCGCCGTCATCCAGTCCGCACAAGGGCAGCCTTGCCTGATCGCCGAATTGCCGCTCGGCGATTCGCTGACGATCGACGGCGTGCGCTTCATCGCGCGGTCCGACGACCAGCCTTGCGTCGCCGTGGAGGCCGGACGGGTCGTGATGCGCAACAGCTCGGTTGATGCGCGCGGCACGGCCTGGGCCTTCAACGTGCGCGAATCGGCGGAGCTGGCGATCGATTCGACCCGTATCGAAACCGACGCATCGGCCGTCCACGCGCGGCGCGCCAAGGTCGACATCCGCAATCTCGACATCGACATCGACGCGCGCAACCGCCCCGCGGTGCTCAATCTCGACCGTACCGACTGCACCGACCGCAACGGCGGCACGGTCCACGGCTCGGTCGGACTGGCACTCGAATGCAGCGAGGGTACTGTCGATCGCGTCAACATCATCGGCGGCGCCATCGCGATGCTGGCTTCGGCCGGAACGCGCGGACTCGTCATCACCGATGCGAAGATCACCAAGGCCGACACCGGCATTCTCCTGCTTCCGGGCCAGCTCGGCACCGTCGACGTGGAGCGTCCGGTGATCAGCCGCGCGATCCACGGCATCGTGGTGGCACCGGGCGCCGAATCGCAGATCACCGGCGCCGTCATCACGGATTCGCGGGCGTCGGGAATCAGCGTTTTCGGCGCCGCAACGCTGATCAGCAACAACAAGATCGTCGGCGCCGTCGACGGCATCGAGCTGCTCTCGGAGCTCACCTTCCCGCCGCTCATCAACAGCTTGATCAATCCCCGCGCGGAAGCGCCGGTGAACTGGAACCCGCAGATCGGCGACAACTTCGGCGGCCCGGTGGTCGAGAACAACCTGATCGCCAACGTGTGGCACTCGGGCGTGCGGATCGATTCCCGCGTCGACGGAGAACGCCAGCCGCTGTTCGGCAAGCTCATCGGCAATACGATCTACGCCCGCAGTCCGGCGGTGTGCATCGACGACCGTCACAACGACGACCCGGTGCGCGTGCGCGCCAACACCTGCAACCGCGATTGGCTGGCCTGGCCGTTCTAGCGCGGTTCCGGACAACGGATGCCGGGCGGGACGGGTTTCTTCGTGCGCAATACACTCAGTTTCAGCGCTGCTGCGAGTCTTCCGGCGGCGGCGCCGCTGCGCATGACAAGAAAATTAGCCGCCCGAGACCTGCGAAAACTCCGGGTAAGCGGTTCCTGCCGCTAGGGCGCGGCGAGCGCAGACGGCTTGCAGATCACGATTGCTTATAGGCATGATGCAACTTGACGCACCAGAGCCGCGCACCGGACGGACTGGTGCGTACTCGGGATCATTTCCGGTTGGTGCGGCATCGGCTTTCTCATGGCGAACTTCGATAACGGCGACGTGGGGCCCCTCGCCCATGCTTCGGTGAAGGGCACGGTCAAGTGGTTCAACGCAACAAAAGGTTATGGCTTCATCACACTGGAGAACGGAGGCGACGCCTTCTGCCACGCGTCGGCGCTCGCGGCGCTCGGCACTCCCAATCTCCCGCAAGGCGCGACGGTCATCTGCGATCTGCAGGAATCGCCCCGCGGACTGCAGGTCGTGACCGTGCACAACGTCGACACGAGTACGGCTGAGGCCCAGCCGTCGCGCCGCCCCCGCCGGGAAGGCGAATCGCGCGGAGGCTTCGGCGGCGATCGCTTCGGCGGCGATCGCTTCGGCGGTGACCGCTTTGGTGGTGACCGCTTTGGCGGCGACCGCTTCGCCTCACGCGATGCCGGCCCGAGCGGTCCGATGGTCGAAGGCAAGGTGAAGTTCTTCAACGACCAAAAAGGCTTCGGCTTCGTGATGCCGGACGGCGGCGGCGGCGACGTCTATATCCATGCCAGCGCGCTGCGCCGGTCGGGCGTGCAGGTGCTCGAACCCGAGCAGCGTGTGCGCTTCTCGACGCGCCAGGGCATGAAGGGCGTGGAAGTCGATCGCGTAGAAGTGATTTGACCCCGCTTTCGCGTGGTTAATCGCCCGGAACCCGCGATTTCCGCGGTAGTTGGGACATGTACGCGCGGCGCTGGTCTGGTGCGCCGGGGCGTGGCGCCTTTTCGCCCTTGAAGGTCCTTAAATCCACCATATCTACCCCCGAGATATATCGGCCCAATATAGAGGGGATTGGGTATGGACGTCCGGACCATCTGCCTTGGCATCCTGACGAGAGGGGACGCCACCGGATATGAGATTAAGAAGCTGTTTGAAGACGGCCCGTACCACTATTTCGTCGAGGCCAGCTTCGGATCGATCTACCCGGCGCTGAACAAGCTCACCGAGGAAGGCCTGGTCTCGGTGCGGCCGGAAGCGCAGCTCAAGAAACCCGATCGCAAGGTCTATTCGATCACCGAGGACGGCCGACGCGCGTTCCTCGATTCGCTGAAGCGGCCGCTCGGCGAAGACCGCTACCGTTCCCCCTTCCTGTTCGCGATGACGTTCTCGGACCTGATTGCGAGCGAGCAGACGCTGACACTGCTCGACGACTACATCGCGCAGGCCGAGGCCAGGCTCGCCCATCTCGAACAGGCCTGTGCCTGCACCAACAGCGGCGAGGCGTTCGCATGCGATTTCGGGCGCACGATGTACGCCACCATGGTCGAGTACCTGCGGCGGCGCCGCAGCGAGTTTGAATCATACGCCTTGAAGGCGGCCGAGTGAGGGACGCTCCGTGTCTAAAATCAAAGAAACGATCGATGATCTGTACACGCGGTTCATGCCGCAGTTCTGGCTGGCGATGAAGCCGCAATACCAATGGGCAATCGGCATCGCGATCGTCGTGTCGCTCTATCTGGCAACCGGAATCTTCACTTCGCACAAGCCGGCGGCGGACCCGTTGCAGGCACAGGCCAACGCCAACCAGATGCCGCTCGTGCGCGTGGCGCGCATGACGGCGGTGCCGCACGAAGCCGCGATCACCCTGCGCGGCCGCACCGAGGCGCTGCATCAGGTCGACGTCCGCGCCGAAGTCGACGGCGTGGTCGAGGCGCTGCATTTCGAGAAGGGCGATCGCGTCAAGCAGGGCCAGGTGCTGTGCGAGTTGAGGCTCAACGACCGCGGCGCCCGAGCGACACAGGCACGCGCGCAGATGGCACAGGCCAGCAAGGAGCTGGACGTGGCGCGCGAACTCTACAAGGACGGATTCCGCTCCAAGACCCAGATGGCCCAGGCCGAAGCCAACTATGAAGGCGCCAAGGCTGGCGCCGCCACGATGGACATCCAGCTTGCCGACACGCAGATCCGCGCGCCGTTCGCGGGCATCGTCGAGGAGCGCTATGTCAACGTCGGCGATTACGTGCCGGTGGGCAGCAAATGCGCCATGGTGATCGCGCCCGAACCGTTCCTGGCCGTGGGAACGGTGAGCGAGGAACTGGTGAGCCAGATCGTTCCGGGGACCAGGGCCGAGGTCAAGCTCGTCACCGGCGAGAAGGTGGGCGGCAAGGTCCGCTTCGTGGCCGAACATGCCGATCCGACGACACGCACCTTCCGCGTGGAGGTCGAGCTTCCCAATCCCGACGCCAAGCTGAGAAGTGGCGTCAGCGCCGATATCGTCGTCATTCCAGACACCAAAGTGCCCGCCTATCGCATCTCGCCCGGCATCCTCGTGCTGGAAGACACCGGCGTGGTCGGCGTGCGCGCGCTCGACAAGGGCATCGTGCGGTTCCTGCCGGTCCAGGTCATCTCCGACGGGCCCGACGGGATGTGGATTGCGGGCCTGCCGCTTCGGACCGACGTCATCACGGTGGGCCAGGAGTTCGTGTCCAACGGCGAGCACGTCAAGGCCGTGTACGAGAAGCAGGCGCGGTAGGCCGTCATGACAAAGATCGTCGAGTGGGCAGTACACAACACCAAGCTTGTCGGGGCGCTCATCCTCGTGGTCATGATCGGGGGCGCCTGGGCGCTATGGGCGATCCCGAAGGAATCCGACCCCAACGTCCCCATTCCCTACATCTGGGTGCAGGTGGGTTATCCCGGCATCAGCCCGGAAGACAGCGAGCGGCTGATGCTGAAGCCGCTCGAAACCGCGCTGCGTTCGGTCGAGGGCATCAAGCACACTCAGGCCTGGGCCTATCAGGGCGGCGTGTACATGGTCATGGAATTCATGGCCGACACGCCGATGCAAAAGGCGCTCGAGGACGTGCGCGCCCAGGTGGATTCGGTGCGCTCCCGGCTGCCGCGGGACGCCGATCCGCCGACCGTGCGCGAATACTCCAACTCCGACAATCCGGTGATCACCATCGCCCTCTACGGCGATCTGCCCGAGCGCTCGCTCCTGCACGTGGCCCGTTCGCTGCGCGACCAGGTCCGCATGATTCCGGCCGTTCTCGAAGCCAACATCGAGGGCGCGCGCGAGGAAATGCTGGAGATCACGATCGATCCCGCCAAGCTCGAAAGCTACGGCATCACGCAGAACGAGATCTATTCGGCGGTCTCCAACAACAACCAGCTGATCGCCGCGGGAACCATCGAGACCGGCCACGGCAGCTTCCAGGTGAAGGTCCCTGGTGTCATCGCCACGGCGCAGGACGTGCTCGACCTGCCGATCCGCGCCACCGCCGATTCCACCGTCACGCTGAAGGACGTGGCCCAGGTGCGCCGCACCTTCGTCGACCCCTACAGCTACGCGCGCATGAACGGCAAGCCGACCATGGCCATCGAGGTCACCAAGCGGGTCGGCTCCAACCTCATCGACACCAACCAGAAGATCAAGGACGTGGTGGCGAAGGCGCAGGCGAGCTGGCCGGCCGGCGTACACGCCACCTACATGTTCGACCAGTCGACGTTCATCGACGCCCAGCTCGGCTCGCTGTTCGACTCGATCCTGCTCGCCATCCTGCTCGTCATGATCATCGTTGTGGCGGCCTTGGGCGTTCGCTCGGGCCTCTTGGTGGGCGTGGCGATCCCGACTTCGTTCCTGATGGGATTCATGATCCTGAACGGGGTGGGCTACACGCTCAACTTCATGATCATGTTCGCCATGCTGCTGGCCGTGGGCGTCCTGGTGGACGGCGCAATCATCGTGGTCGAATACGCCGACCGCAAGATGACCGAGGGCCATTCGCCCAAGCAGGCCTTCGCAGAAGCCGCGATCCGCATGTTCTGGCCGGTGGTCAGCGCCACCGCAACCATGATCGGCGCTTTCGTGCCCATGCTTTTGTGGCCGGGCATCGTTGGCGCCTACATGAGCTACTTCCCGATCACGCTGATCATGGTGCTGTCGTCGTCGATGATCGTGGCGTTGATCTTCCTGCCGGTGCTGGGCGGCTGGTTCGGCCATCCGCCGGTGCGCGACGAGGCCCACGAGAAGGCCATCGAGGCTAGCGAAACCGGCGACTGGCGCCAGATTCCGGGCGTCACCGGCTGGTACGCCCATCTCGCCGAGCGGCTGACCCGCCATCCGGGCCGCGTGATGCTGGGCGCGTTCGGCATCGTGGTGGCGGTGCTGACGGCGTTCGTCCTGTTCAACAAGGGCGTCGAGTTCTTCGTCACCACCGATCCCGACATGGCGAACATCTATGTCTCCGCGCGCGGCAACATGTCGGCGGCCGAAAAGCGCGACCTCGTCATGAGCGTGGAAAAGCGCATCGAAGGTGTGAAAGGCCTGAAATACCTCTACGCCCGCACCGGCAACGGCGGCCAGAACGCGCCGGTCGACCAGATCGGCCGCGTGACGGTCGAGATGGTTCCGATCGAACAGCGCGACCGCACCGGCAAGCAGATCCTGGAGGAAGTGCGCCAGCGCACCGCCAACATGCCGGGCATCCACGTGGAAGTGCACGAGCCGCAATCGGGACCGAACGCCAGCAAGGACGTGGTGGTGGACGCCACCAGTGAGGACTATGCCGCGCTAGCGCAGGTCACCGACGCCCTGCGCCGGCACTTCGACGCCACGCCCGAAATGCGCGACGTGGAGGACACCCGCGCGCTTCCCGGCATCGAATGGGACCTCAAGATCAACCGCGACCTCGCCAGCCGCTTCGGCGTCAATACGCTGATGATCGGTTCGGCGGTGCAACTCGTCACCAACGGCATCTTCGTGGCGCGCTACCGCCCCGACGATTCCGAAGACGAAGTCGACATCCGTGTACGCTATCCCGGCGCCGACCGCGGCGTGCACGCGCTCGACGACCTGCGCATCGCCACCAACGACGGCAGCATGGTACCGGTGTCGAACTTCGTGAACGTGGTGCCGCAGCAGCTCACGGCCGACATCGAGCATGCCGATTCCCGGCGCGTCTATCACGTGCGCGCCAACCTGAAGCCCCACACGCTGCTTCCCAATCAGGAGATGGAGAAGATCAAGCAGTGGATCGCCACCCAGGACTTTCCTGCGAGCGTGAAGGTGGACTTCAAGGGCTCGACCGAGGACCAGGACGAATCGATGGCGTTCCTGTGGAAGGCGGGGCTGATGGCCCTGTTCCTGATCGCCATCGTGCTGCTGGCCATGTTCAACAGCGTCTACCACACCATCCTGGTGCTGCTGGCGGTTGTTCTCGCCATGATCGGCGCGCTGCTCGGCATGGTGGTGATGCAGCAGACGTTCTCGGTGATCATGACCGGCACGGGCCTGCTGGCACTCGCGGGCGTGGTGGTGAACCACAACATCGTGCTGATCGACACCATCCACCGGCACCTGAAATCGGGCATGGAGCCGATCGAAGCCATCGTGCGCGGCAGCGCCCAGCGTCTTCGCCCGGTGTTCCTGACCACCGTCACGGCCATCGGCGGCCTGCTGCCGATGATGTACGCGCTCGAGATCGACTTCTGGAACCGCACGGCCACGGTCGGCGCGGTCCACGCGATGATGTGGATTCAGATCTCCACCGCGATCGTGTTCGGGCTTGCCTTCTCGAAGATGATCACGCTCGGCCTGATCCCGGCGATGATGGCGCTTCCCTATCGCATCCACGAGCGCTACGGCAGCTGGGCGCACTACTTCGCGCTGCTTCCGGGCCGCATCCTGCGCGGCATCACCTGGCCGTGGCGCGCGGCGCGCCGCGCGTTCTGGGGCGGTCCGCAGGTGGATGCGGCCCCCGCGGAGTGATCCGGCCGATCCTGCAACAGAAAAGGCCCGCCTCAGGCGGGCCTTTTTCATTTGCCGGAGCGGCTGATTACCAGGTGTAGCCCACGCCCGCAAAGCCGGTGTAGCTCTGCGCCCGCTGCGAGAACGCGCCGTCGAAGTGGGCGTTGAGGTAAAGCCCGCCGTTGAACACGAGTTCGGCGCCGAGCGACACCAGTCCGCCGTCCTTGTCGGGTGCGGCATGGACGAAGGTGAAGTCGGACGAATCCACGCTCACGAAGGCCGCGCGGGTCTGCGTGTCTCCGCCGAAGCCGTGCGCCCAGGCGAGCTTGTCGGTCAGGTGCAGCGTGCCGTCGGGCGTCAGGAGCCAGCGGGGCGTGAAGTCGACGGCCGTGTCCTGGCGGAAGCCAACCTCGAACCGGCCCGTGTTGAGCGACCGGCTGGCGTAGTGGAGCGCGAACATGTCCGAGCCCGAGGGTGCTTTTTCGCTGTAGCCGGGCAGGCTCGAGAACGCATCCTGGACGGCGACGTAGGGCGTCAGCCAGTTCAGCATCACGCCGGTCTCGTAACGCCCGCCATAGACCATGCCGGTCAGCTTGCCGGAGAGGTCGTCGGTGCCGGACACCGTGAGGACGCGCTGCGTCTTCATGCTATTCGTCGTCAAGGCCGCCGCGAACGATCCGTAGAAATGGCGGCTGTACTGGATGAGGCCGTACAGGCCGGCCTGGATCGCGGTGGAATTGCCCTTGCCGATCGTGCCGGCGAGATGGAAATCGGTCCGCCCCATCGAAACCGCGCCGCCGAGCGTGAAGTGCGGCGACAGCGCCCAGTTCGCCCCGGCGACAAACCCGACCTCGTTCGACTTGAGCGTATGGGCGCCCGAGGCGGCCGAGGCCGCCAAGACGTTATAGGTGCCGCCGAAGCCGTTCAGCCAGACGTCGGGACGGCCGGGAGGCGCGCCCGCTCCGGTGCGCGAGTCGGCCAGGTGGTCGCTCATGGCATCGATGAAGGTCGAGAACGCCGAAATGCCGATCTGCGGGAGCACGCCGCCGATTTCGCCGCTGAGCTGCGTGGCGTCGGCCGCCAGCTCCGACGACGTCAGATTGCCGAGGTTCTGGAAGGCCGGAGGCAGGGCGCTTCCCGCCGAAATCGCCGTATCGATGCCGGCGACCACGCTGGCCTGGTTCTTGGTCGCGCCGTCGGGCAGCAGCGGCGCGAGATTTGCCAGATCGATCTCCAGGTAGACGTTTTTCGCGTCGTAGGTGAGCTTGGAAGCGTAATCCGCGCCGGCATGGATGGTTTCGCTGTCCGGCGCCAACGTGAATGTGTTCGCGACGCCCGCATCGGCGGTGAGCACGGTCATCTTCTGGCCAAGAAGGTAGGTGCCGTCGGCGCTGGCAATCGAAAGCGTGCCGCCAAGCTGCGCCGCGCCGGTTGCGTGCAGGGCGGCGGACGAGGCCGACGCGACCGTCACGACGTAATTGCTGCCGCTGTTGAACGTTACGGAGTTTTGGACGGTGAGCGTTCCCGCACCGGTTTCACCCGGCGTGAGCGTGCCGCCGTTGTTCACGGTAACGGCCGAGACCGTCCCGTTGCCGCCCAGCGTGCCGCCCGAATTGACGACCACCGCGTGCGAAGCGGAGATCGATCCGTCGACCTTGAGCCCGCCGCCGGATACCGTCGTGGTGCCTGTATAGGTGTTGGTCCCGGACAGGGTCTGCGTTCCCCCCGTGACCACCAGGCCGCCCGCGCCCGAGATCGCCCCCGAGAAATTGCCGGACCCGTTCGTCACGGTCAGCGTGTTCGATCCGAGGACGACCGAACCGCCACCCGACAGCGAGCCGACCTGCGGGCCGGCCGCCGCAGCCGAGACGTCGAAAGTGCCGTTCGCGGCAACGCCGCTGGAGGCCGCGATCGAGCCGCCGCCGGTCAGTTTCAATGTGGCGCCCGAGGCGATGGCCGTGGCGCCGGTGTATTGCTCAACGGCCGTCAGCGCGACGGTGCCGGTCAGCGCCGAGACGCTGCCCGTGCCGGAAATCATGCCGCCGAATGTCGTGGCATCCGAACGCGCGAAAGCGAGCGTGCCGTTGTCCACCACGTTGCCCGAAATCCAGCCCGCTGCGGCGCCGTTTCCGATCTGAAGCGTGCCCGAGGTGATGGTGGTGCCGCCGCTGTAGGTGTTGTTCGCGGTGAGGATGGTGGTGCCTTCGACCTGCACCACGGCGCCGGTGCCGGAAATCACGCCCGAGAATATGTTCGAATCGGAACGCGAGAAAGCGAGCGTGCCTTTGTCGAGCACGTCCCCGGCGATCGACCCGGAGGGACCGCTGTCCCCGAGCTGCAAGGTGCCGCCCGAGATGGTGGTGGGGCCGGTGTAGGTGTTGTTCCCCGATAGAACCAGCGTGCCGCCGGTGACGGTCAAGCCCCCGGTGCCGCCAATGACGCCCGAGAACACGCCCGTGCTGTCGGTCACGATCAGATTCTTGGCGCCGAGAGTCACGGTTCCGGTGCCCGAAAGTCCGGCCAGCGTGACTGACGAAGCCGAAATGGCATGGACGTCGAAGGCGCCGTCGACCTCGATCGAACCGGCAGGGGCAAGACTTCCCGCGCCGGACAGGATCAGCTTTCCCGCCGAGACGGTCGTCGCGCCGGTGTACGTGTTGGCGCCCGTCAGCGTTTCCGTACCGCCGTCGATGGTCAGATTGCCGCCTCCCGAAATCGTGCCGGAAAACGTGTCGCCCGCATTGGCGAGGATCAGGGTGTGGCTGCCCAGCGTCACGCTGCCCGAGCCGCCCAGCGAACCTATGGTGACGTATGGGGACACCGAGCTGGTCGAAGCAACCGAAACGTCGAGGGTCGAATTATCGAGGAAGCTGCTGTCCGCGAAAGTGCTTCCCGGTTGGAGGGTAAGCGTGCCCCCGGAGATGATCGTGCTGCCCGTGTAGGCCCCGGAGCCCGAAAACGTCTGGTTGCCCGCCGCCACCACGATGTCGCCGGTTCCCGAAATCGTGCCCGCGAAGTTTCCCGCTCCATTGGCGATGGTCAGCGTCTGGGTGCCAAGCTGCACCGTGCCGTTACCCGACAGCGACGCGATGGATGCGCCGGCCGTCGTGGCCGAGATGTCGAGCGTGCCGCTGACCGCCACGCTGCTGGACGATGCGATGCTCCCGGTGCCCGAAAGCGACAGGCGCCCGTTCGCGATCGAGGTGGGGCCGGTGTAGGTCTGCACCGTCGAGATGGTGACGGCGCCGCCGCCGTCCACGGTCACCGCGCCCGTTCCGGACACCACGCCGGTCATGGCGATGGCGTTCGAGCTGTAGAAGCTGAAGGTCGCGCTGTCGGCGATGTTGTAGGCGATGGTCGGGGAGCCGACGTGCAGGATTCCCCCCGTGACCGTGGCCCCGCCGGTAAAGGTGTTGGCGCCCGAGAGGTATTGCTCGCCTCCGGTGAGCACGACGCCGCCGGTTCCCTCGATCACCCCGGTGAAGCTTCCCGATGCGCTTGTGATCGTCAACGTGTTCGCGCCGAGCTGCACGATGCCGACGCCCGAGAGCGACACGACCGAAGCACCGGACGTCTGCGAGATGTCGAACGTGCCGTTCGCGGTGACCGAGCCCGAATTTGCGACGCTGCCGCTGCCCTTGAGGATCAGCGTGCCGCCCGAGATGGTGGTGATGCCCGTGTAGGTGTTCGCGGCGGTGAGCGTTTCGGTGCCGGCGGTGATGGTCAATCCACCGGTTCCCGAAATCGTGCCCGAAAAGGTGCCCGCGGCGGTGGTGAGCGCGAGCGACTCGTTTCCCAGGACAACGGAGCCGGAACCGGAAAGCGACAGCACGGCGCCGCCGGAGGTCGTCGCGCTGACGTCGAACGTGCCGTTGTCGACGAGGGCGGAATCGGTGAGGGTGCCCGTATCCCCCAAGGCGAGGGTCGCGCCGCTGTTGACGGTGGTGGTGCCGCTGTAGGTGTTGCCGGAGTTGGTCAGCGTCACGACGCCTCCGCCCACGGTGTCGGCAAACGTCAATCCGCCGGTGCCGGTGAACTTGCCGCTCATCGTCACCGTGCTGCCGTGGATGTCGACCTCGTTGGTGCTGACGTCGTTGACGGTGAAGTCCTTGGAAATCGTGGTGGTGCTGTCGAGTTCGAGCGTGCCGCCGTTGAAGACCGGATTGCTGCCCAGCTGGGACGCCAGGTAGGTCGAACCCGCGTTCATCTGGTAATCGGCGTCGGCGGCCCGCGCCAGGGCTAACGCGCTGACGGCGCAAAGGCAGGCGATTCGCACCCGCTGCTTCTGGCCGCGCCGCCGCGAAAAGCCGGCCCCTTCACGGAAAGTGCGAAGGTGATCTTGGCGCCCCATGACTTGCTCCCTCATCCGACGCACACAGCAATACCAACGCGCCGAAGCGGCTGCCATTGCCCTACGGCGATTTAACGAAAGGTCGTTTCCACCCCGACGGTTATACTAGGCCATCCGGGGTCGCGGGGATGTATTGATCTGTCGCCGCGGCGTTGCAGCAGGAGAGGTTGCGACAGATTCTTAGCACCGCGCCCTTGACATCGTGTCGCAGCGGCACCCCGGCCGGCGGACCGCCGGTCAGCGGGTGGCGCACTCGATCCAGAGCCTCTGCAAAAAACGAAGCTCGTCCGGCAGGGTCTGATCGATCGGATGCGTGGATTCGATGCGGACGCCGGCGAGCTGCTGGCGCCGCCACATCACCTGAACCTTGTGCGCGGTCCGGTCGCGAACCACGACAAGATGGAACTGCGATGGGACCATGCGGTCGGCCCCGACGCGCACCCTGGCGCCCGATGCGGAAACGTCGAGAACCGTGCAGGCGAAAGGATCTGCCCCGCCCTCTTGCACGACCATGCCGGCCATCAGCACGCGCTTGCGCGCCTCGAGCCGGCCGTCCGCGCTCGCGGCCAGGATGTCCTTCGAACTGGGCTGAGCCATGACGTTTCCCCCTGCCGGTTCGCATCATCACGAGCAGGAGTTGAGGAATCGCTACGGCCGCGATCATCTGGTAGCGCTCTGATAATCCCGGCCATAACGTGATTAGCAAAGGGTTACGGCCGTTCCGGCGCGTGAACGTCTGGTTCCGATGCGAAGACACCGGCCGGCGACGCGACGGCAAGAGCCGCGGCCTACTCGCCTGCCCCGGCCGCCGGCACGACACGCGCGGCGCCGGGCGTGACCTCGGGATCGGCCTCGATCTTCTTGATGCGCTCGCGCGCCGCCTCGGCCTTCTTCTGCTTGTTCCACATCGCGGCATAGGCGCCGCCCTTCCGGGCCACGAGGTCGTCGTGGCGGCCGCGCTCGACGATCTCGCCCTTCTCCAGCACCAGGATTTCGTCGGCATCGACCACGGTGGAAAGACGGTGGGCGATGACGAGCGTGGTGCGGTCCTTCGAGATTTCGGAGAGCGCACTCTGGATTTCGCGCTCCGTATGGGTGTCGAGCGCGCTGGTGGCCTCGTCGAGCAGCAGGATCGGCGGATTCTTGAGGATGGTGCGGGCGATGGCGACGCGCTGCTTCTCGCCGCCGGAGAGCTTCAGGCCCCGCTCGCCCACCATCGAATCGTAGCCCTTCGGCAGCTCGCGGATGAACTTGTCGATCTGGGCGTGGCGCGCCGCCTCCTTGACCTCGGCATCGCCGGCACCGATGCGGCCGTAGGCGACGTTGTACCTGATGGTGTCGTTGAACAGCACGGTGTCCTGCGGAA
The DNA here is from genome assembly GCA_035524815.1 of Rhizomicrobium sp. GTDB lineage: Bacteria > Pseudomonadota > Alphaproteobacteria > Micropepsales > Micropepsaceae > Rhizomicrobium. The sequence goes on along the minus strand of DATKOE010000010.1, from coordinate 6,505 downwards.
CGATGCCGATGGACGCCCTGAGCGAGGCCTGCGTCACGTCGCGGATGTCCTGCCCGTCGATCGTCACGCGGCCGGAGGCGATGTCGTAGAAGCGGTAGAGAATGCGCGAGATGGTCGATTTGCCGGCGCCAGACGGACCGACGATGGCGACGGTCTTGCCGGCCGGAACGGTGAAGCTGATGCCCTTGAGCACGATGCGTTCGGGATCGTAGGCGAAGACGACATCGTCGAAGCGGATTTCGCCGCCGGTGACATTGAGCGGTTTGGCGCCGGGCCTGTCCTGCACCTCCTGCGGCTGGTGCAGCAGCTTGAACATCGCGTCCATGTCGACGAGGGCCTGGACGATCTCGCGATAGACGGTGCCCAGGAGGTTCAGCGGCACGTAGAGCTGCAACAGGATGGCGTTGGCGGTCGCGAAATCGCCGATCGTATAGGCGCCGTCCCTGACCCCGATCGCCGCCAGCACGAGAACGATGCCCATTCCGACGTTGATGATGGCGGACTGGCCGGTGTTGAGGATCGAAAGCGACGTCTGGGCCTGGATCGAGGCGCCGGTGAACTTCTCCATCGACTCGTCGAAACGCGCGGTCTCGTGGGTTTCGTTGTTGAAGTACTTGACCGTCTCATAGTTGAGCAGGCTGTCGACGGTCTTGGTGTTGGCGTCCTGGTCCGACTGGTTCATGTCGCGGCGGAACTGGATGCGCCAGCGCGTGATGGCGAAAGTGAACCAGACATAGAGCGCCACCGTGATGAGCGTCACCAGCATGATGGCGAGGTTGAGCGTGACGAACATCTCGACGCTGAAGACGATGAGCACGAACGCCGTGGGGAAGATGCTGAAGATCGCGAACGAGAGCAGCGTGTCGATGCCCTTCACCCCGCGGTCGATCACGCGCGACAGGCCGCCGGTCTTGCGTTCGAGATGGAATCGCAGCGAGAGGGCATGCAGGTGGGCGAAGGTCTTGACGCCGACTTCGCGCATCGCGTGGTACTGCACCTTGGCGAAGATGCCGTCGCGAAGCTGGCCCATCGCCTGCATCATGATGCGCGCGAAGGCATAGGCGACGACCCATCCGACAGCGATGCCCAGTGCGATCGTCACCGGCGGCTTGACGGCGAGGAGGTTGGTCGCCCGCCCCATGAAGACCGGAAACGCGCCGGTGGCGGCGATCGCCGCCAGCAGGCACACCATGGCGACGATCACGCGCCACTTGAGATCCGCCCGGCCCTTCGGCCACAGGTAGGGCAGCAGCATCCAAAGCGGACGCAGCGAGGGAACGCCTTCGCCTTCCTCGAGAAGCGATCGGGCCATCGTCAGTGCCCCATGTTCGCGCCGCCGAAGGTCAGGAATCCGGCGACAAGTGCCGCTAGGGCGACCAGGGCGATAACGATGAAAGCACGCGGCAAGAGCATTCCCCTTTCACAAGACGCAAAAACGGGCGAACCTCTTTAGGTAGGTGGGCGTTCCCCCGCAAGTCTGCAATGGCATGAAAGAGAAAAGTCCGGTCGTTTGCGTGTTCTGCGGTTCGTCCTTCGGCGCGGACCCCCGCTATGCCGCGGCTGCGAAGCGGCTGGGCGAACTGATCGCCGCCCGCGGCCTCAGGCTGGTGTTCGGCGGCGGCGGGCTCGGACTGATGGGCGTGGTCGCCAAGGCCGCGCGGGACGGCGGCGCGCCGGTCCAGGGCGTGATGCCCGACTTCCTGCGCTTTCTGGAGCGGCCGCCGGAATGGGAGCAGGACCTGATCGTCACCCCCGACCTCCAGCTGCGCAAGACGCGCATGCTGGCGGCGGCGGACGCCTTCGTGCTCCTGCCCGGCGGCGCCGGCACGCTGGACGAGTTCTTCGAGGTGGTGACGTCGGCCCAGCTCGGCGTGCTGGCCAAGCCCATCGTGCTCGTCGACGTGGCGGGCTATTTCGAGCCCCTGAACGCCCTGATGCGGCATCTGGTGGCGCAGGGCTTTGCCAAAGCCGACGTGCTCGCGCTCTACACCACGGTCGACACGCCCGAAGCGGCGGTCGATGCCGTTACCGCCGCACTAAGCCTCGGCGCGGCGCAGTGAACGCATCCGGCCGTCGAGCGCCACCAGGATCAGCGCCAGCCAGACGCAGCCGAAGGTCGCCGCATCGCTCATCGTGAAGGGCTCCCCCAGAACGAAGATCGCGACCAGCAGCGTGATCGACGGCGAAAGATATTGCAGGAAGCCGAGCGTCGACATGCGCACGCGCCGCGCACCCGCCGCGAAGAGGGCAAGCGGCAAGGCCGTGATCGGGCCGGCAAGGACCAGGAGCACGTCGGTGCCGGGATGCGCCGGCGTGAACTGGCCGGTTCCCTGCCAGCCCCAGAACAGAAGAATGCCCGCCGTGAACGGCAACAGCAGCCAGGTCTCGATGGCGAGGCCGTCGAGGGCGGCGACCGGCGTCAGCTTGCGCATGTAACCGTAGAAACCGAAGGTCAGCGCCAGACTGACGGCGATCCAGGGGAAATGGCCGAGGCCGAACGCCTTCACCGTGACCGCAATTCCCGCCAGCACGATCGCCACGATGCGCAAGGGCGAGAGCTTCTCGCCCAGCATCACCACGCCGAGTGCGATCGACAGAAGCGGGTTGATGTAATAGCCGAGCGAGGCTTCCACCAGCTCGGCTTTGGCCACGCTGTAGATGTAGATCGTCCAGTTGGCGGCGATGAGCAGGCTCGAAACCGAAAGCGCCAGCAGCACCTTGCGGGTGCGCACGGCCCTCCACACGGTCCCGCTGCGCCCCAGCGCGGCGATCACCGCCCCCGAAAACAGCGCACACCACACCATGCGATGGAACGACAGCTCGAACGGCGGCACGTTGTCGAGCGCGTGCCAATAAAGCGGCAGCACGCCCCACAGCGCATAGGCGGAGCCTGCGTAGAGAATGCCCGCCGTTTCGTTGGACGGCTGACTGATTTTCCCTTCCATGACGGCCTTAATGGTGAGGCTCTGGGGCCACTTTGTGGCACGGGGGTGCGGTCAATCCTGCCATGCGCGGCGCCGATGACGAATTGCGCCGGTTGTGCTCACGCGACCGCTCCCTCGCGCAACAATTTGAAAGTGATCGCGTCGATGAGTGCTTCAAAAGACGCATCGACGATATTTTCCGAGACGCCGACCGTCGACCAGCGGTTCTTCTTGCCGTCCTTGCTCTCGACCATGACGCGGGTGATCGCCTCCGTGCCGGCCGTCAGGATGCGGACCTTGTAGTCGGTCAGCGCCAGATCGGAGAGGTAGCCGGAATACTTGCCGAGGTCCTTGCGCAGGGCGTTCGACAGCGCATCGACGGGGCCGTGGCCGACATCGACGTTGTAGAACATCTCGCCGTCGACGCGCACGCGCACGGTGGCTTCCGATATGGTGACGAGATCGCCAGCGGCGTTGTGGCGCTTCTCGACGATGACGCGAAAGCTGTCGACATCGAAATAGTCCGGCACCTGCCCCAGCGCGCGCCGCGCCAGAAGCTCGAATGAGGCCTCGGCGCCGTCGTAGGTGTAGCCCAGATATTCGCGCTGCTTGACGTCCTCAAGCAGCTTCGAAAGCCGCGGGTCCTTGGCGTCGATGTCGATGCCGGCGTCGGACAGACGCGCCAGGAGATTCGAGCGGCCGGCCTGATCCGAAACCAGGATCTTGCGGCGGTTGCCGACGGCCTCCGGCGGAACGTGCTCGTAGGTGCGCGTGTCCTTGAGCATGGCCGAGGAATGCAGGCCACCCTTGTGCGCGAAGGCCGAGGGGCCGACATAGGCGGCGTGACGGTTGGGCGCGCGGTTCAGAATCTCGTCCAGCATGCGCGAGGCGCGAGTCAGCGTCTTCAACTGTTCGGGCGTGAGGCCGATTTCGAATTCGCCGGCATAGGGCTCCTTCAGCATCAGCGTCGGGATGATCGAACACAGATTGGCGTTGCCGCAGCGTTCGCCCAAGCCGTTCAGCGTGCCCTGCACCTGCCTGGCGCCGGCGCGGACGGCGGCAAGGCTGACCGCGGCGGCCTGCTCGGTGTCGTTATGGGCATGGATGCCAAGGGCGATATCCGGCAGCTTCGCCTTCACTTCGGAGACGACGCGATGGACGTATTCCGGCATGGAGCCGCCGTTGGTGTCGCACAACACGACCCAGCGGGCGCCCGCCTCGTGCGCCGCGCGGATGCACTCCAGCGCGTAATCGGGATTGGCGCGATAGCCGTCGAAGAAATGCTCGGCGTCGAACAGGGCCTCGCGGCCCTTGGCCGTCACGGCGGCGATGGATTCCGAGATGGATTCGACGTTTTCGGAACGCGGGATTTCGAGCGCGACATCAACCTGGAAATCCCAGCTCTTGCCGACGAGGCAGACCGCGTCGGCGGACGCGTTGAGCACCGCGGCAAAGCCCGGATCGTTGCCGACGCTGCGCCCGGCGCGCTTGGTCATACCGAAGGCGGTGAAGCGGGCCTTGGACAGCACGGGCGGATCGGCGAAGAACTCGCTGTCGCCGGGATTGGCGCCCGGCCAGCCGCCTTCGACGTAATCGACGCCGAGGGCGTCGAGGACTGACGCGATCTGGCGCTTGTCCTCCACCGAGAAATCGACGCCCTGGGTCTGCGCCCCGTCTCTGAGGGTGACATCGTAGAGGAAGAGGCGTTGTTTGGTCATGTTCTCACCTCTTCCACTTCGTCATGGCCGCCCTTGAGGCGGCCATCCATTTCACCGTTTGAAAAAGCGTCGCCACTGGATGGCCGGGTCAAGCCCGGCCATGACGGGTGGGGGGTGAGGAGAGTCATCGCTTCACCTCCCACGTCGTTCCCGAGGGGCCGTCTTTGAGGACGATACCTTTGGCGAGAAGTTCGTCGCGGATGCGATCCGATTCCTTGAAGTTCTTCGCTTTGCGAGCGGCTGTGCGGGCGGCGATTTGTTCTTCGATGCGAGCCTTTGTGTCTCGTTCGAGATCTGCGCTCGTCTTATTTCCAACAAACAACACTCCCGCATCATTTATCTCAAGAACAAAACCCTTGTCCTCAAGTTCGTGGCGCTTCCTAGCCGCCTCGAGGTCAAAGCCGTCTCCAGATGACAAGCTGTTCGCAGTCAAAGCACGATACGAGACGAATCCTAACTCCTCTGTTCTACTAATCTGTGGACCGCTTTCGACGAGATTTGCCGTAAATCCGTGATGGAAAAAGCCGGGTTTGTTCAAGTGCCGGAATCCAAGGAATAGGCCTGTTCTTACAAAATCACCAAGTGCCGCCTTGTTCGCTTTGGCTGCCTGGAACACGTGCCCAAATCGGGACAATGCCAAGTGCGTGTTCAGATTATCGGATAGGGCAACGACCACTTGCGAATCCACTTCGCCGTTGATCGTGGAAAGATCGGCATTTTCTCCGAACTTGAACGCAACAAGCTCTGACCATACCCGTAATTCGTCCATAGCTTGCAGCAGACTGTCGTTAGTCCAGTCGATTGGTTGGTTGTAATTTGTGCGGAGCATGTTGAGGCGGAGAGCATCACCTGGCCATAAATCAAGCAGGTCGCGGATGGTGATGAAGTTGCCCAGTGACTTCGCCATCTTCTCGCCTTCGACCTGCAGAAAGCCGTTGTGCATCCAGACGCGCGCGAGCGCATGGCCGCCGTGGGCGCATTCCGACTGCGCGATCTCGTTCTCGTGGTGGGGAAACATCAGGTCGATGCCGCCGCCGTGGATGTCGAAGGTTTCACCCAGAAGCGCCTCACCCATCGCCGAGCATTCGATGTGCCACCCCGGACGGCCGCGCCCCCACGGCGACGGCCAGCCGGGCGTCGTGTCGTCCGACGGCTTCCACAGCACGAAGTCCATCGGGTTCTTCTTGTAGGGCGCCACCTCGACGCGCGCGCCCGCCATCATCTCATCGAGCGAGCGGCGTGCGAGCTTGCCGTAATCGGGCTTGGAGGCAACGTCGAACAGCACATGCCCTTCGGCGGCGTAGGCGTGGCCTTCCGCCACCAGCCGCTCGATCATCGCGATCATCTGGCCGACATACTCCGTGGCGCGCGGGGTTTGCGTGGGCGCAAGGCAGCCCAGCGCTTCCACGTCCGCCTTGAACTGAGCGGCGGTTTGCGTCGTGATCTCCACCCGCGCCTGTTCGACCGAAATGCCCTTCGCCGCCGCCGTCTCGGCCGCGCGCGCGTTGATCTTGTCGTCGATGTCGGTGATGTTGCGGACGTAGGTCACGTGCTCCGGCCCGTAGAGGTGCCGCAAGAGGCGATACAGCACGTCGAACACGATCACCGGCCGCGCATTGCCGATATGGGCGAAGTCGTAGACCGTGGGCCCGCACACATACATGCGGACGTTGGCGGGATCGAAGCCCGGGAGCTTCCCCAGTTCGTCCTTTTGGCGGGTGAGCGTGTTGTAAAGGCGAAGAGACATAATGTTTCACTCGGTTGAGCAGGCGTAGGGTCTCCCCCACCCGACGCGCTGCGCGCGTCGACCTCCCCACCAAGGGAGGTTATTAGGACCACAATGTTGTTTTGGCAAAAGGGGGG
>DATKOE010000009.1:0-8299 GCA_035524815.1 Rhizomicrobium sp. | reverse complement strand
GCTTGATTGTCGCCGCCTCCAGATGGAGCGTTGCCGTCGCGCTCACATCAGCCGACGACGCGCCCAGTGTGAAGACATAATCACCCCCGGCGACTCGCCAGACATTCGCCGTAGTATCGAAGCTCGCCAGCACACGTCGATCGACAAGGAGCTTCATGCGGACCATGCCGCCAGCTCCGAGTTCCACTTTCTGGAATGCGACGAGCCGAATCGCCCCTGCCGGCGGCGTGACATAGATCTGCGCCACCGCCTTACCCGCACGTTTGCCGGTGTTCTTAACGTCGAAGGTGACGGAGGGAGCTGTGCCCGTCGCCGCGGTGCCTGCCGTCGCACTCAGCCCGCTGTAGCCGAACGTCGTGTACGAAAGCCCAAAGCCGAACGGAAACAGAGGCTCCAGCTTCTGCGTCGCGTACCATTTGTAACCGGCGTTCGCGCCTTCCTTGTAATCGACGTCGAACAGCACTTCGCCGCCCTGCCAGCGGTTGTGCGGCTGCACGAAGTCCTTGCCGGGGATGACGGGCCGCGGCAGTTGCGCGTCGGACTGCGGAAAGCTGATCGGCAGCCGTCCGGACGGGTTCACCTTGCCGAACAGAATGCGCGCGAGCGCCGCCGCGCCGCGGTTGCCCGGATACCATGCCTCCAGCACGCCGCCCACGCCGTCGAGCCACGGCATCGCCACCGGATTGCCGGTTTCCAGAACGACGACCGTGCGCGGATTGGCCTTCGCGACCGCCGCGATCAGCGCGTCCTGGCCGCCGGGCAGGGAGATGGAGAGCGCATCGGTGCCCTCGCGCTGCCACTTCTCGGCGAAGACGATGACGACGTCCGAACGTGCGGCCAGCGCCGCGGCCTTTCCGGGATCGCTGCCGTCGTCATAAGTCACGCGGGCGCCTTTCGCCTCGGCCTTGATGGCGGAAAGCGGCGAGGGCGGATCGTAGACCATCGTCTCGAACCGCAGGTGCGCGTCGCGCTCGGCCCGTTCGCCGACGCCGCGCGGAACCAGGAACTCCTGCGTCGAGGGATCGTTGCCCACCGGGATCACCTGCGAGGAGCCGCCGCCCGACAGCACGCCCACGTCGGCGCGCCCGCCGATCACGGCGATGCGTCTGGCTTTGGCCGTCAGCGGCAGCAGGTTGTTCGCGTTCTTGAGCAGCACGATGCCTTCCTCGGCGGCGCGCTGGGCCACGTCGAGATCGGCCTTGACGTCGATGGGCCGGGCCTTGAGCGGATAGTCGAACAGGCCCTTGGCGAACATGCTGCGCAGGATGCGGTGCACCATGTCGTCGAGCCGCGCCTGGGGCACCTGCCCGCTCGCCAAAGCCGCCTTCAGCTTGTCGCCGAAGTAGTGGTCGCGGTCGAACACGAACGCCGATTCCTGATCGAGCCCGTGCATCGCCGCATCGACGGTGGAATGCACGCCGCCCCAGTCGCTCATCACGTAGCCGGGATACTTCCAGTCGCCCTTGAGCACCTTGTCGAGCAGGAAGTCGTTCTCGCACGAATAGACGCCGTTGACGCGATTGTAGGCGCACATGATCGAGCCGGGATCGCCCTCTTCGATGGCGATTTCGAAGGCGAGCAGATCGCTTTCGCGCATCGCCTTTTCGTCGATATTGGAGGAGAGCCAATCGCGGCCGATCTCCTGGTCGTTGACCGCATAGTGCTTGGCGGTGGAGATGATGTGCTGGTCCTGGGCGCCGCGGATGGCTTCGCCCACGATGGTGCCCGCCAGCAGCGGATCCTCGCCCGCGTATTCGAAGTTGCGGCCGTTGCGCGGATCGCGCGCCAGATCGACGCCGCCGTCGAGCAGGACGTCGAAGCCCTTGTCGCGCGTTTCCCGGCCGACCACGGCGCCCACGTCATAGGCGAGTTTCGGGTTCCAACTCGATGCCGTCAGAATGCTCGCGGGCAGGGCGGTGGATGTGTCGCCGGGGCGCATGTGGCCGCCGTTGGCGACGCCGAGGCTCGCGTCGGTTTCGAGTTGCGGCGGGATGCCCAGCCGCGGAATTCCCGGAATGTATCCGGCCGCATGCGGCAGCACCGAGCGGATCTCGGGCGGCGGCGGGGGATAGTTCGGATTGACCAGTTCGTCCTTGCCAAACCAGCCGTCGACGAGCACGAACTTCTCGTCCTGGGTCATCTGCGCCTGGATGAGACTGGCCCGCTCGTCAGGCGAAAGCGCGGTGTTCATCCACGGTGCGGGCTGCGCATGCGCAACGGCTGCGGCCAGCAGCAAGGCGGCCGCGCATGATCTCAGGCTCCTGAACGTCATGGTTTCCCCTCGTTCGCGACGGATGTCGTCTTGATTCCTTTGCCCGCGAGCATAGCGCGGACGTGACAACGCTGTCATGATCTCTGCGGGCGGCACGGCCCTCGTGATTCCACAATTCTGAGGCCGAATCCGGCGCAAGAGGAATCGTCGATGCCGAGAACGCGCGCCCTCGCGGGCAGCCTCATCTTCCTTCTGATCGCGCCGGGCACCGCCGGCGGTCTCGTGCCCTGGCTGATCAACCACTGGCATTTTGCCCCGCCGCTGTTCGGTTTGGAATGGACGCGCTGGGCGGGCGCGGCGTTGATCGCGCTGGGCCTGGTGCCGCTGATCGAATCGTTCGTCCGCTTCGCGCTGGAAGGGCGGGGCACGCCGGCGCCGGTCGTACCCACGCAACGTCTGGTGGTCGGGGGGTTCTACCGCTTCGTGCGCAACCCGATGTACGTGGGCGTCGTGACGGCGATCTTCGGGCAGGGCGTGTTTTTCGCCGACGGCCGGCTGTTCGTCTACGCCGCGATCGTGTGGGTGTTCATGCACCTGTTCATCGTGGCGTACGAAGAACCGCGCCTGTACCACACCTATGGCGCGCAATACGACGATTTCCGGGCACACGTGCCGCGCTGGCTGCCGCGCCTGAAACCCTGGAACGCCTATTCCGCTTCGTCGAGCCGGTGACCCTCCAGGTTCTGGACGCCCTGGCGCTGGAGGAGCTTGGCGCGCCGGTGCGCGCTCTTGGAAACGCCGTGCTTGGCGCGATTGGCTTCGGCGACGACTTCCTTCTCGCGGCGTGCCTTTGCCTTTCGCACGCTTTTCAGGTTCACGATGTTGGTCATTTCTGAGCGTCCCGTTCCATGGCCCGCTTGAATGCCGGGCGCGCGGTGATGCGCGCGCAATAATCCCTCAGAACGGGGGTCTCGTTCAAGATTTTGAACATCATGAGGAAGTTGATGGTGCCTCCGAGCGCGATGTCGGCGGCCGAAAACGCGTCGCCGAGGAAGTACTTGCGCGCGCTTAAGGTCTCGTTGAGCACGTTCTCGACTTCGCCCGCCTCCGCCCATCCCATCGTGCCGTGAACATGCGCCACCTTGAACCGGCGCATCAGCATCGCGGGCTCGACGACGCCGGGCCGGTAGGCGAGCCACGACAGATACTCGCCGCGCCCGGGGTCGCCGGCGGCCGGCCCCAGCTTCTTCGCCGGGAAGGCGTCGGTCAGATAGAGCGTGATCGCGGCGATCTCGAAAACGAGCTCGCCGTCGTGCTTCAAGGCCGGCACCTTGCCGTGCGGATGGGGATTTGCCGGATCGCGCCCGCCGGTTCCGTCGCCGCGCCGTATGCTGACGATCTTCGTCTCGTAGGGGACTTCGAGTTCTTCGAGCAGCCAGACGATGGCGGACGAGCGGGAATTGGGGGCGTGGTAGAGCGTCAGCATGAGGCCTCCTTTTGCGACAAGGCTACGGTCTCTTTGCGGCGGCTGCCAGCGCGTGGACGCGCAGGGCGCTCGCCAGCGGACGCATACCTCGCTTGGCGTCGATTTCCGCTACGAAAGCTGAGAGGCTCTTGCCCCGTTCACCGGCATCGCGTTCCAGCACGGCCCAGAATTCGTGCTCCAGCGCGACGCTGGTGCGATGCCGGGAAAGGGAGAAGGAGCGCTTCTTCAGTGTCATGCCGCCGACGGCCGTCTCAACCATTGGAGCGGGCGCCCGTCGATGGCCGCCAGCCCCAGCCCGATCACCAGCATACCGGCAATCGCGCCCACGTCCACGCTTTCGCCGAGGAACGCCACTCCAAGCAGCACGCCGCTGATCGGAATGAGGAAGGTGACAAGCGAGATGTTGGTCGCTCCCGCCTTGGCCAGGATGTGGAAGTAGATGAGGAACGCCAGAACCGTACTGAGGATGGCGATGCCGGCAACCGCACTCCAGGCGGCAAGACACGGCATCGGCGACATCCAGGGTTGTTCGACGACTGCCGCCAGCGGCGCCGCCATGATGGTCGCTGCGGTCATCTGCATGGTGACGATCCTGATGAGCGGCTGGCCGGAGAAGCGCCTCGCGTAGACTCCGGCAAAGCCGTAGCTGATGGTCGCCGCGAGGCATGCGAGTTCGTCCAGCACGTTCTTGCCCCCGATGTCGCCGAGTGCGCTGGGGCCGATCAGGATCGACACTCCGGCAAGACCGCACACAACGCCCGCGATCTTGTTCGCGGAGAGCTTCTCGTTGTGGGTCCACCAATGGGCGACGAGGACCGTGAAGATCGGCGTCATGGCGTTGATGATCGAGGCCAGACCCGACGTGATGTGCCGCTCGCTGTAGGCGAACAGCGCGAACGGCAGCACGTTGTTGAGCGCCGCCATGATGAAATAGGGGCCCCACCGCTTCAGCGGCGGCAGCCGTTCGCCGCGCGACACGAGGATCAGGTTCATCACGATGGCAGAGATGCCCATCCGGCCGAGCACGACCGTGAACGGGCCCATCTCGCCCGCCAGTACCTTGTAGAAAAAGAACGACGCGCCCCACAGGAACGAGAGCACCAGCATCAGCGCCCATTCCAGGCGGCCCATATCACCCGAAGACATCTGCAACCCTCTTTTCGGGCAAACTAGCCGCGGTTCCGCGTTCACAGCAGCCCGTTTCTTGCGCCTGAATATGTGGTGCAGGCGGGTCGCTACGCCGATGCCCGCGGCGCATGCCTGCGTTGTGGGAATCGGGCTACCAGGCGCAGACGCTTCACTTCGGGTGGATCATGTCCTCGGGGCGCACCAGCGCATCGAATTCCCCGGCCGTGACGAGGCCGGATTTCAGCGCTTCCTCGCGCAGCGTCGTGCCGTTCTTGTGCGCGGTCTTGGCGATCCTGGCGGCGGCGTCGTAGCCGATCTTCGGGGCCAGCGCCGTCACCAGCATCAGCGAGCGCTCGAGGCCCGCCTTGATGTTGTCGCGCCGGGGCTCGATGCCGACGACGCAGTTGTCGGTGAAGCTCACCGCGGCATCCGCCATCAGCCGCACGCTTTGCAGGAAATTGTAGGCCATCACCGGATTATAAACGTTGAGCTCGAACTGCCCCTGGCTGTCGGCGAAGGTGATCGCCGCGTTGTTGCCGAAGATCTGCACGCAGACCTGGGTCATCGCCTCGGCCTGGGTGGGGTTCACCTTGCCCGGCATGATGGACGAGCCCGGCTCGTTCTCCGGCAGCGCCAGTTCGCCCAACCCGGCGCGCGGGCCCGATCCCAACAGGCGGATGTCGTTGGCAATCTTGAACAGCGAGGCCGCCACTGTGTTGATGGCGCCGTGGGTCATCACCAGCGCATCGTGCGCCGCCAGCGCCTCGAATTTGTTGGGCGCCGAGGTGAAGGGCAGGCCGGTGATGGCGGCGATCTTGCCGGCCACCGCCTCGGCAAAGCCGACCGGCGCGTTGAGGCCGGTGCCCACCGCGGTGCCACCCTGCGCCAGTTCCATCAGCTTGGGCAGGGTCTGCTCGATGCGCTCGATGCCGTTGGCGACCTGCTGGGTGTAGCCGGAAAACTCCTGGCCGAGGGTGAGCGGGGTGGCGTCCTGCGTGTGGGTACGGCCGATCTTGACGATGTCCTTCCAACTTTCCGCCTTGTCGTTCAGCGCATTGCGCAGCTTGGCGAGCGCCGGCAGCAGCCGGCGAACGATCTCCTCCGCCGCGGCGATGTGCATGGCGGTGGGATAGGTGTCGTTCGACGACTGGCTCATGTTGACGTGGTCGTTGGGATGGATCGGCTTCTTCGAGCCCATCTCGCCGCCCAGCATCTCGATGGCGCGGTTCGAGATCACTTCGTTGGCGTTCATGTTGGACTGGGTGCCCGATCCGGTCTGCCACACCGCCAGCGGGAAGTGATCGTCGAGCTTGCCTTCAAGAACCTCCTGCGCCGCCGCCACGATCGCCTTGCCGAGCCTGGGATCGAGCTTGCCCAGGTCCATGTTGGTTTCCGCCGCGGCGCGCTTGACGATGCCGAGCGCGCGGATGACGGGCGCGGGCTGCTTCTCCCAGCCAATCCTGAAATTGTTGCGCGAGCGCTCGGCCTGCGCGCCCCAGTAACGGGACGCATCGACGTCGATGGGACCGAAGCTGTCGGTCTCGGTGCGGGTCCTGGTCATGCCATCATTATAGAGGAAGGGCGCGCCTATTTCTTCCGGAAGGAATCGAGGCTGACGATTTCGGCCGGAGCGGAAGGCTTCTCGCCTTCCTCGCCCGCCTTCTCCGGCTTGGGGGCCTTCTCCACCTTGACCGGAACCGCATCGGCGGGCTGGGCCGCCGCTGCGGGCTTGGCTTCGCTGTCGGTGCCCTTGAACTCCAGACCGAACGGCACGCCCGGATCGAAGAACTTGGTCAGCGCCCGGAACGGGATCACCAGCGTGGCGGGCAGCTTCTTGAAGGTGAGCGCAACCTCGAACTGGTCCTCGCGCACCTTCAGGCCCCAGAACTGATGCTGGAGAATGATGGTCATTTCCTCGGGATACTGCTCGATCAGGAAATTGGGCAGCTCCACGCCGGGGAATTTGGTCTTGAAGGTCAGGTAGAAGTGGTGCGACCCGATCAGCCCCTGTTTCTCGATGCGGCGCAAGGCGTCGCGAACGACGCCGCGCAGCGCGGCATCGAGCAGCCCCTGGTAGCCGATGAAATCCTTCGTCATCCGATGAGTCCGGGTTCGCGCGGCAGACTAGCCACCCTCCATGACGAGTCAATGCGGCTGACCGCTGGTCATCGTCCGGGAATGCTGCTTTATGGCGCCCGATGGACCCGAAGCAATCGCCGCCGCCCGAGGCCCTGGCGGGCGAGGAGCTTGTCCGGCCGTCTTCGGCCTTGGCAGTGCTCGCCATTTTCCGTCACCGCAACTACCGGCTCTATTTCACGGGTCAGCTCGTCTCATTGATGGGCACCTGGATGCAGACCGTCGCGCAGGCCTGGCTGGTCTACCAGTTGACTCACTCGCCCTTCCTCCTGGGACTCACCTCTTTCTGCGCCCAGGTCACGGTGTTCTTCATCACGCCCTTCGGCGGCATGGTGGCCGACCGCGTCGACCGCCGCCGCATGCTGCTCCTGACCCAGACCGCCTCGATGCTCCAGGCGGCGCTGCTGGCGGGATTGACGCTCGCCGGGATCGTACAGGTGTGGGAAATCATCCTGCTCGCCTTCGGCCTCGGGTTCATCAACGCCTTCGACATGCCCACGCGCCAGGCCATGAACGTGGACATGGTGGGGCCCGGCGACCTCAGGCACGCCATCGCGCTGAATTCGATGATGTTCAATCTGGCGCGCGTGGTAGGGCCCTCGCTGGCGGGCATCCTGATCGCGGTCGTGGGCGAGGGCGTCTGTTTCGCGCTCAACGCGCTGTCGTTCGGCGCCGTGCTCCTGAGCCTCATCATGATGCGCTTTCCGCCGCGCACGCGCCGCGAGCACCAACATCCGTTGCGCGAGATCGCGGAGGGCTATCGCTTCACCCTGTCCAGCCCGATGATCCGCGTCTCGCTGATGCTGGTGGCGGTGTCGTCCTGTTTCGGGGCCGCCTATCTGACGCTGATGCCCGCCTTTGCCGGCCAGATTCTGCACGGCGGCGCCACTGGCTACGGCACGCTGATGACGAGCGTGGGCGTGGGGGCCTTCCTCGGTGCCTACGGGCTGTCGCTGATCAGGGAGCGCTGGCTGTCCCAGGCGCCCGCGATCGCGGCCTTCGCCTTCGGCGCCGGGCTGATCGCCTTTTCGCTGTCGCGCGTGCTGTGGCTCAGCATCGTCTGCCTTATCCCCACGGCGACGAGCCTGATGGTGCTGGGCGGCACCTCCAACACCATCATCCAGATCGCCGCCGGCGAGCGCTTCCGCGGCCGCGTCATCTCGCATTATGCGCAGGCATTCATGGGCATGATGCCCTGGGGCGCGCTGCTGCTCGGTTCGCTGGCCTCGCGGATCGGGGTCAGCGAGGCGGTGACGTTCGGCGGCGCGGTGGTGATTTTGTCGGGCGCCGTCGCCTGGTTCTCTCGACGCGGATCGAGATGGGAAGTGGCGAAGCCC
>DATKOE010000008.1:0-19877 GCA_035524815.1 Rhizomicrobium sp. | reverse complement strand
CGACCAGGGCCCTGTCGTCCTGATGGTCGAGAACTACCGCACCGGCCAGCTCTGGAACCTCATGCGCCGTTGTCCTCCCATCGTCAGCGGCCTGCGCCGCGCGGGATTCCAGGGCGGCTGGCTCTGACGGCTGGGCGGTTGCCCGTCCGATTTTGCCCGAGAACCGGCCGGTTCACCGGCGCATGAACGAGCGGCGCACCGAACGTCCATGTTTTCTCCATCCGCGCGCCGGATTGGGCTAGACTTGGTCCGGCAGCGCGTTTCGGCGCGTCCCCGCAGTTGCTGCCCGTTTGTTGCGTGGCTGGCCGCAAGAGACGCGGCCCTGTTTTGCACATCGCTCCGCTTCTTCGATTTCGACGCATCGATTCACACGAACGAGGAGGATTTTGATGAACAGGACGACACTCAGCGCATTCCTGCTTGCTCTTCTGTCGGCCGTGCTCCTGGGCGCACCGGCCGAGGCCCAGGCGACGCGGACCTGGGTCTCCGGCGTCGGCAACGACGCCAATCCGTGCAGCCGCACGGCGCCGTGCAAGACCTTCGCCGGCGCCATCTCCAAGACCGCCGCGGGCGGCGAGATCGACGCGCTCGATCCGGGCGGCTTTGGCGCGGTGACCATCACCAAGAGCCTGACGATCGACGGCGGCGCCGGTCAGGTCGCCTCCGTTCTGGTCAGCGGCACCGCCGGCATCGTGGTCAGCGGCGCCGGCATCGTCGTCACGTTGCGCAATCTGGGCCTTCAGGGGATCGGCACGGGCACGACCGGCATCAACATTCTCAATGCCGCGCGGGTCTCGGTCCAGAACTGCGACATCCAGGGCTTCATTACCTCGGGCATCGCTTTCGCGTCGTCGGCGGCCGGCTCGAAGCTGACCGTCACCGATACGGGCATCCACAACAACACCGGCACGGGGATATCCATGGCGCCGGCGGCCTCGGGCGCCTTTGGCTTGGTGGCCCTGGACAATGTCAGGATCTCTCAAAACGGGACGGGCGTATCGGTGAGCAACAACGTCAAGGCGACGGCCACGCGCGCGATCATCGCCAACAATACCGGCGCCGGCGCCACGGTGAGCACCACGACCGCGCTTGCGGTGCTCGATCTCGATGCATCATCGGTGTCGAACAATTCCGGCAACGGCCTCACCCTGTCACTTACGGGTGGTCATCCGATCGTGCGGCTGTCGAACACCTCCGTCTGGGCCAATGTCGGGAACAGCATGGCCATTCCGGTCGGCGGCAACGTCTTTTCCTACGGCACCAACCGGATCAACGACAACGGGACCGACACGCTGCCCGACGGTTCGTCGGCCTTGCACTAGCAGCTGAGCAAGGCGCCGCGCGGCGGCGCTACTGCCGCGCCTCGAGCGCGATGATCCGCACGATCGTCTCTTCGAGGAAGCAGGCTTGCGCGATCTGGCTCGCGAGCGAGCCGCGCCGGCGCGCGGGCGGCGTGCACTTCGTGTCGGTCGCGCGCTCCCAGTCGGCCTGCGCGGCCGTGAAGCCCGCTGCCTCCCGCGGCGAAAGCGTCGTCATCCGCCGCTTCACCAGATCGTCGAGCGTCGCGCGCTGGCGCTCGATCTCCAGGGCATGGCAGTGCTGGGTCGGCCGCACCGCATGCGCGTGCGCGGTGCAGGTGGCGAAGTCCGCGCTGTAATGCGCGCGAATGGCGTCGGGCGCCGCCGCCGCCGGGCCCGACAGCAGTCCCGCGATCAGAAGTCCGCACGGAATGAGCCGGCGCCCGGTCACGCTGCCCCCTCTTTGGCTGCCTACCGTCCGCATGGGGAGTGGGCAACTGGGCCTTGACAATTCATTCTTTAATTCCTATCTCAAGGAATATTGGCATGATGGTGTCTTGACGATCCCGGCGCCACCGGCGCCGTTTTCCAGGCCGCTTCAATGCCGCTCAGGTCGGGTTCGCGTGTGTGGTGAAGGAAGGCGAAAAGCCCCGCAGATCAAAGGATTGGGCACAAAATCGGGCAGGTTGAATTCGACTTTTGAGAGTTGAGGGGGACGGGGCAGGAATTCCAAGAACTGACAACTTGTCATTCCAGCGCAAATCGGGGAGGCTGGCCGAAACAAGGGCGGAACAGGGCATGGCAATCGAACATTTCGACGTGGTGATCGTGGGCGCGGGGCTCTCCGGCATCGGCGCCGGCTATCACCTCGCGACCAGCTGCCCGAAGAAGCGCTACGTCATCCTCGAGGGCCGCGACGCGATCGGCGGCACCTGGGATCTCTTCCGCTATCCCGGCATCCGCTCCGACAGCGACATGTACACCTTGGGCTACGCCTTCAAGCCGTGGCGCGAGGCGAAGGCGATCGCCGACGGTCCCTCGATCCGCAAATATGTGCGCGAGACCGCGTCCGAGAACGGCATCGACCGGCACATCCGCTTCCATCACCTCGTGAAGCGCGCCTCCTGGTCGTCCGCCGATGCGCGCTGGACGGTCGAGGCCGAGGTCGGCGCGGAAAGGCGCATCGCCCGCTTCACCTGCAACTTCCTTTTCATGTGCGCCGGCTATTACGACTATGCCGGCGGCCACGATCCGGAATTCCCCGGCCGCGCGAGCTTCACCGGCAGGATCGTGCATCCGCAGTTCTGGCCGGAAGACCTCGACTACAAGGGCAAGAAGGTCGTGGTGATCGGCTCCGGCGCCACCGCCGTGACGATCGTGCCCGAGATGGCAAAGGACGCCGGCCACGTCACCATGCTCCAGCGCTCGCCGACCTATGTCGTGTCGAGCCCGGCGCGAGACGCGATGGCGAACAAGCTGCGCGAGAAGCTCCCGGCCAGGCTCGCCTATCAGCTGGTGCGCTGGCGCAACGTGCTCTTCGGCATGTTCTTCTTCCGCCTCGCGCGCAAGAAGCCGGAGAAGGTCAAGCAGAACCTGATCGCGATGGTGAAGAAGGAGCTCGGGCCGGACTACGACGTCGCGACTCATTTCACCCCGCGCTACAACCCGTGGGACCAGCGCCTCTGCCTCGTGCCCGATTCCGATCTGTTCGAGGCGATCCGGAACGGCTCGGCCTCGGTCGTCACCGACGAGATCGAGACCTTCACGCCGCGCGGAATCAAGTTGAAGTCCGGCAAGGAGCTCGAGGCTGACATCATCGTCACCGCGACAGGGCTCAAGCTGATCATGGTCGGTGGCATCCAGATCGCGGTGGACGGCGCACGCAAGGACCTCGCCCGGACCATGTCCTACAAGGGCATGATGTATTCCGACATCCCGAACCTCGCATCGGCCTTCGGCTATACCAACGCATCCTGGACGCTGAAATGCGATCTCACCTGCGAATATGTCTGCCGCCTGCTGAACTACATGGACCGCAAGGGCACGCCGATCGCGGTGCCCAAGGGCGATCCCGCGGTCGCGGAACTGCCGTGGCTCGATTTCTCGTCGGGATATGTGCAGCGCGCGCGGGACGTCCTGCCCAAGCAGGGCGCAACCAGGCCCTGGCGGCTCTACCAGAACTACGCCCTCGACATGCTGACGCTCCGCTTCGGCAGGATCGACGACGGCACGATGCAGTTCTTGAAGCCGCATCCGGTCGCCGCGAACGAGGACCGGCCCGAGGCCGTCGCGGCGGAATAGTCGCGCCGCTCAGGGAACCAGCACGGCGGCGCCTTCGATGTCGCCGCGGCGCAGGCGGTCCAGCGCCGCGTTCGCCTCCTCCAGCGCGAAGCGCTGCACGGTGGTGCGGATCCTGGCTTCCTGCGCCACGGCGAAGAATTCCTCGCCGTCCTTGCGCGTCAGGTTCGCGACCGAGCGCACCACGCGCTCGCCCCACAGGAGATCGTAGGAAAACGCCGGGATGTCGCTCATGTGTATCCCGGCGCACACCACCACGCCGCCCTTCGCGCTCGCCGCCAGTGCTGCGGGTACCAGGGCGCCCACCGGCGCGAAGATGATCGCGGCGTCGAGCTCCTCCGGCGGCCGCGTGTCGGAGCCGCCCGCCCAGCCCGCGCCGAGCGAGCGCGCGAAGTCCTGCCCGGCGCCGTCGCCCGGCTTGGTGAAGGCGAATACCTGCTGGCCGCGGTGCGCCGCCACCTGCACCGCGATGTGCGCCGCTGCGCCGAAACCGTAGAGGCCGAGCCTTCTCGCCTCGCCCGTCATCTTCAGCGCGCGATAGCCGATCAGCCCGGCGCAGAGCAGCGGCGCCGCCTCGATGTCGGAATAGCCGGGCGGCAGCTTGAAGCAGTAGCGCGCATCGGCAGTCGCATGCTCGGCATAGCCGCCGTCGATCGTGTAGCCGGTGAAGCGGGCATTGTCGCAGAGGTTCTCGCGCCCGCTCGTGCAATAGCGGCAGACGCCGCAGGTCCAGCCGAGCCACGGCACGCCGACACGGTCGCCGGGCCTGAGCTGCGTCACCGCCGCGCCGGTTCTCTCCACGGTCCCGACGATTTCATGGCCCGGGACGACGCCATGCTTCGGATGGTCGAGCTCGCCGTCGACGATGTGCAGGTCGGTGCGGCAGACGCCGCAGGCATGCACCCGGATCAGGACCTCGTCGGCCTTCGGCTCGCGCACCGCCAGATCGCCGCGCAGCCGAAGCGGCGTTCCTGCCTTGTCGAGCACCATCGCGCGCATGCGGCCTCCGGGCGCGGCCTACGCTAGTCCGGCGGCGCTCGCACCGCCAGTTCGCGCTCAGCCGACCGTGACTTTGACCCGTTTCCTGGCGCGCGGAACGTGCTCGCCGCGGGCGTTCACCGGATCGTGTTTCACGTCGTCCGGACGGTAGGCACGCGTGCAGGCCGCGAGCTCCATGTGGATGCCGTTCGGGTCGCGGAAATACATCGAGCGGATCCAGACCCCTTCGTTCACGACCGGCGACGCGCCGCGCGGCGAGTCGTCGTGATTGATGACGAACACGCGGATGCCCTTGGCTTTCAGGCGCTCGACATAGGCGTCGAATTTCTCGAGCGGGATGCCGATCGCGAGGTGGTTCATCGAGGCGTGCGCCGTCACCGACCCCTTGTTCACGATGTCCTCGTGCATCGAGGCGATGCCCGGCGCCGCCGGCGGCGCATCGGGAAACCAGAAGAACGCGATTGTGCCGCCACCGCCGCAGTCGAAGAAGAAGTGCTGTCCGCGCCCATTGGGGAAATCGATGGTCTTCACCAGCGGCATCTCGAGCACGTTCTCGTAGAAGTCGACGGTCTCCGCCATGTCGCGCGCAACCAGCGCGACGTGATTCACGCCGCAATACTGCATCCGTTCGTCCGCCATAAGCCGCCTCCCTTGCGGTGCGCTCCGCCGCGCCAGGCCGGGTTCAGTGCCCCCGGCACGCCAGCGCTCATGTCTGGCACCCATTATATATATTGTTCGGCCGCGGGCGGCTGACAAACCGGCGCGCCAGCTCTCGCTATCGCTGCGGAAAGCTTCCCGAATCGGCCCGCCGGGACGTCGAATCGGCCGATCTCCGCCGCGGATCGGCGGCTTTCGCCGCGCCGCGGGATTCCGGGTCAGGGCGTTTTGCGGCAAGCTCGGCCGGAAGCAGCCCGTGCGCCGGAGACACGCATGCGCGACGTCGAGGATTGGGTATTGCTGCTGCTGGTCGCCGGCATCTCGCTGCTATTCGGCTGGATCCTGTGGCCGTTCGCCGGCGCCCTCCTGTGGGCGGTGGTGCTGGCGATCCTGTTCTGGCCTCTGAATCAGCGCCTGCTGGCGTTGATGCCGCGACGCCGCAACACGGCCGCCATCCTCAGTCTCCTCGTCGTCGTGATCGTGGTGATCGTGCCCGTCGCCCTGATGACGGCATTGCTGGTGCAGGAGATTGCCGACGTCTATGCCGCCTATCGGTCGGGCGCGCTCAGCATCGCTCGCATGTTGCAGGGCGCGCGCGATGCGCTGCCGGTCTGGGCCCACAGCGCGCGGGACATTCTGAGCATCCCCGGCCTTGCGAAGCTGCCCGAGCGGCTCGGCGCGATGACGGTGGAGACGGGGCAGTTTCTCGCCGGCCAGGTCATCAACCTCGGCCAGACCGCGATCGGCGTGGCGATCGCACTCTTCGTCATGCTCTATGTGCTCTTCTTCCTGCTGCGCGACGGCCGTGCCCTGATGCGCAGCGTCGGCGACGCGATTCCCCTGCGCGCCGAATACAAGACCGAGCTCGCCGCGCAATTCACCCTGACGATCCACGCCATCCTCAAGGGAAGCCTCGTCGTCGCCATCGTGCAGGGCGTGCTCGGCGCGCTCATCTTCTGGGCCCTCGACATCCAGGCGCCGGTGGTCTGGGGCCTCTGCATGGCGGTGCTGTCGCTGCTGCCGGTGGTGGGAACCGGAATGGTCTGGATTCCCGTCGCCCTCTATCTCATGTTCAGCGGCAGCGTCTGGCAGGGGATTCTGCTTCTCGCCTACGGCGTGCTCGTGATCGAGATGGCCGACAATCTTCTGCGCCCGGTCCTGGTGGGGAAGGGCGCGCAGATCCCCGACTACGTCGTGCTGGTCACCACGCTGGGAGGGATTGCCGTGTTCGGCGTCAACGGCTTCGTGATCGGTCCCGTCATCGCGGCCCTGTTCCTCGCCTCGTGGCAGGTATTCGCCTCTGCGCGCGCGGCGAGGTGAGGCGCATCCGCGGCGGCGGACGTCGACCGCCCTTCGGCTCGCGGCAGCGCCTTGATCTCCGGACGGAATGCGTGCGGGCGGCGTTCGCTGCAACGGCAAACGATGCAGTGCTATCCGCTCGGTCGGCCGCCCTCTAGAATGGGCGGCTTCTGTCTGGGGAGAACAGTCGTGTCACTTTCGGATCTGGCGGCGATCGGGAGCTTCGTCAGCGGCATCGCGGTCGTCTTCTCGTTCGTCTTCCTGGCGATGCAAATCCGGCAGTCGAACCTCAACCAGCGCTCGCTCATTCAGCAGGGGCGAAGCGCCCGTCGCATCGAGTTGCTGTTGCGCCGGGCCGATCCGGACCTGAGCGACATCATGGTGCGCGCGTTTGACGGCGACCAGTCGCTCGCTCCGGCACAGGTGATGTCCTATTTCATGGTCGTCCAGGCGATGTTCGAGGGCTACGAAGACACCTTCCTGCAGCACAAGGCCGGAACCATCGACAGGTCGAGCTGGGAGACCGAGGTGGTCAGCATCCGCAGCGTCTTCGCGAACATGGCAATTCGCATTTGCTGGCGGCGAATGCGCAACGACTTCCCGCAGGCCTTTCGCGCCCTCGTTGATTCGCTGATGGCCGAAACGAAGGTGGAAATCGCCGGCGACATCTCGCGGACGTGGAAGGCCGCCCTCATCAGCGAAACGCGCCGGATCGATCGCGCGGCGAAGCAGCAGCAAGGCGGCTGAGGCGGCTTCGCCGCGGGAGCGGGGGCAATGAACGTACGGTCTTGGCAACGCTGGCGAAGCCGGGGGGCTCATGCATCGACCGACGCTGCAACTCTGGAGATGGCAACGCCAACTAATGTTTGCGTAAGGCGTGGAACCTGGGTCAGTCAAATAACAAGCAGTGGTGGAATGACTCCAACGCTGGAGTTCGCTTCGGCGACAAGGCAGCGCGGACGGACACCTTCCAACCCCCGGAACGTGGGAGGCGTGCACGTCAAGTCCCTGTGTTCACACACGGGGCGCGTAATACAATAGCAACTCGCTCGCAGCCGCCGTCCCTTATTCGCGCGGGTGCTGGATCGGAAATTCGAGCGTTGCAAGAATACGTAGCCCCACACTTTGCGGCTCCGGGGTTAGAACAACCGATTCCGCAGACCTACTTTCGAAAGTAGCGTGCGATGACCAAGGTGGGTCGATTTCTGCTTACGCTGTTTCTCTCGATTTCGGTTTCACTGGCGAGTGAATTCACGCTGGGTTCGCTCAATTTCTGGTCCCGCTTTGGGGCGATTGGTTTTGTCCTTCTCAAGATTGCCTTTCCGGCAACTGCAGCAGTTGCATTTTCCTACTTGCTCTGGAGGCGAGAGGGCCGAGAGTGGAATATGGGTCCTGCATGGTTGGTCGTTGCCATTGTTGCAGGATCGGTCGCGCCACCTGTGGCAATCGCCGCAAATGTCTTCTACGCATGTGCGGTTCTTCACCGGTGTATTTAGTCTCTTGGCGACCGTTGTGTGCGCGGGCAAGGTCACGGAGGTCCGCTGAGGGCACGACTGCGATCGCGGCTGGGCGCTGCTCAGTCGGCCGCGCCGACGGCGCCCGAGGCCCTCATCGCCGCGATCTGAGCCTGCGAGAGACCGAGCTCCTCGAGAATCGCCATCGTGTCGCGGCCGATTCCGGGTGCCATCCGCGGCGCGACCTTTTCCTCGCCCGCGATGCCGATCGGGCTGTCCACCGTGCGCAGCCCGTCGCCATCGGCGAAGGCGGGCAGGTGCCCATTGGCTTCAACCTGTGGACAGTCGATGTGATCGGAGGTCTCTCCGATCGGCCCGAAGGTGATGCCGTGCGCGGTGAAACGCTCCTTCCACTCGGCCCAGTCGCGCATTGCGAAGACGGCTTCGAGATCGCGCACCAGTACATCCATATGCGCCTGGCGGGCCTCGTGGGTCGCGAACCGCGGATCGTCCCGCCACGCCTCGCGCTCGATGCAGCCGAGCAGCAGCGGCCACTCGCGCTCGTGATTGACCATCGACAGAAGGAACCAGCGATTGTCGCGGCAGCGGTAGGTCTCGAGCAGCGCGCTGCGCCTGTAGCGCTCGAGCCGCGGCTGAAAGGTCGCGCCGCACAGTGTCGCCTGGAGATAGCAGCCCATCGACCACAGCCCGTTCGCCAGCAGCGAGGTCGAGACCGCGCCGCCCCTGCCCGTGATCTGGCGGCGATAAAGGCCCGTCATGATCGCGGCGAACAGGGCGACCGCGGTCGGATGATCGCCCATCGCGGGAATCGATCGCGCCGGCTCGGACAGGGCGGTGGGGCGCACGGCGCTCATCAGCCCGGAACGCGCCCACCAGGCTGTCGAGTCATAGCCGGTGCGGTCCTTCTCCGGGCCGTCCTCGCCATAGGGCGTGAGCGAGGCATAGATGATGCGCTCGTTCAGCGACAGGATGTCGTCGGCGCGAAGGCGCAGGCGCTCGCGCACCGGACCGGGGAAGTTGGTCACGAACACGTCGGCGCGCCGGATCAGGTCGTCGAGCACCGCGCGGGCGGACGCCTGCTTGAGATCGAGGGCAAGGCTTTCCTTGTTGCGGTTGTCGAGCAGCCAGAAATAGTCGCGATCGGCGATCGGCACGCCCGGAAGCCTGATGAGCTGGCGATAGGAGTCGCCGGCCCCCGGCGGCTCTATCTTGATCACGCGCGCGCCGAAATCGGACATGATGGTCGCGGCCGCTGGTCCGGCGACGAAACTTGCGCAGTCCAGGACGAGAAGGTCCTCGAGCAGCGGCTTGCGACTGGGCATGGTTCCTCCGGAGCGTCTGCGCGTACTGGCGATCGGCGTGGCCAGTCTACTTCCAAATCTCCCCGGAGTAGCGCCGGGCGGCTGGGCCCGCCGCATCGGTAGAAGCCGTTGTTGTTGCCCCCGCCGGAAAATGATTGAGAGATCCGCGAATCGCGAACGCAGGCGAACAGCGGAGAACAGATAGGTGGCGGAGCCGGAGGGATTCCTATCGCCCATATAAGAGACTGTTTGGAAATCATTTCTTACAGGTGCATGGCTTCTGATACCCCCAAATATGCCTCCACCTGACTTCGCAGCGATCCGAGTCCCTTTTTAGTCCTTAAGTTGCCCGCGAGACACGGTCGGGGACGACGGCAATCGCACCAGAGGACGTCTACCCTCAGATGCTTCATCTTGATGGGAGCGCGATATGGACACGCGCAGAGTCTCCTGGGGGCCACAAGCGGACAGGCGCAGATCGCGACGAGGGCAAGGTTCGCGCAAATGCCTGCACCTGCGATGACGCTGGCAACAGCCAATCCGCAGGGCGATGTTTGGGGTTGAATGTGGCTAGGTATCCGGGTCGACTCCCGGTGCAACGGGCGAAACTCGCGCCGCATCGTGAACATCGTCGTTCGAAGGGCCTTCCAGCTTGATGGCGAGCGTATCGTAGGTCAGCGCCATCTTGAGCAGCTGCGTGGCGGCGGTCGTATCACTCATCGTGGGTGCGATCTCCCGAAGCTCGGCCGCCCTGGCGCGAAACAGCGCCGCCCCTTGCTCGCCGCGCCGGCGCTCGCAAGACTGGCCGAACCAAACTTGGCGCGCTGGTGGTTTTACGTAGACGCAAAGAGAGGGGGCGCTTCGACAAGCAATGAGTTTCTATCGCAGAGCGCGTTGGTCCTCCCGCCAGTACCTCACTGGGCTACCGCCCAGCGATGGACAGTCCTTGTCGGCCCGATCTCTCCAGTATGCGCCGGCCGCGCTCGCGCTGACTCTTTTGTGTCTTACAAGTCCGCTTGCCCGTGCCGAAGCCTCGCAATTGGTGCCGCCTTCCCCAAGCCCCGCATCACCGTCAAACTGGCTGAACATCATCTCGGTGGAAAGCGCCGGTGACGTAACGACCGTCTCAGCAGAGGACGTTGTCGAAAAGCTCGGCCAAGATCCCGAGAGCGTTCTGGCCAACGTGCCGGGTGTCAATGAAACCGGCTACACAGCGGCATCTCAGCCGTCAATCTCCTACAGCTTCTCACTACGTGGGCTTGGCGGTGGGACTCGCGAAGGCGGCATCAGTCGAGCCTTGGTGACCGTCGATGGCGTGCCGTTCAACGACCCCTTCTTTGGGTCTGTTCAATGGAGCCGCCTGCCGCTCGACGACATCAAGCAAGTTCAGATCGTTCACGGCGGATCGAGCGCACTGTGGGGCAACTACGCAGAGGGCGGCGTCGCAAATTTCATCACTGCGTCCGATACAACCGATCAAGTCGCTTTGCACGCTGGCGCCGGCTCCTACGGAACCTATCACTTCGCGATTTCGGGGGCGGCGACGGCTGGCGACGACAACACGCTCCAGGCCCTGGTCCAACTAAACGGCACGGACGGCTACAGGCAAGTTGCGGTGTCCAGACAGGTATCGTTTATCGTGCCAACGAATTCGGACGCGGCAAACATCCACGTGGACGACCTTTTCGCGCCAAGCCCGGATCTGAGGGCGCGCTTTTCTCTTTCCTACCATCACGATCATCAGCGTTTCCAAACACCGCTGGACACAAGCGCCCAGCAGAACCTGGATCTTTCAGCCGATATCGAAAAGAGGATTCCCAACGGACGGCTGGCATTCACGGCATTCTACGGCCATGAACTGCTGGAGTTGCGAGAGTCTACCTTCTCGCTGGACTCATTCGGTCCGCCTATTGATAAGCTGAACGATGCGCACCGCGTGCCGGTAAATGATGGAGGCGGCTCGCTGGTTTGGTCGCGTCAATCGGACGGCCCGGTCAACGGTTTCCTGGCCGGCGTGGACTGGCACTTCATTTCCGGCGAAGATCGACGAACGAACTTTTTCTTGCCGGACCATCTGAGCGGTCGCGCCGTAACGCGTGGCGGCGGCGACCAGCTCTTTCTGGGGGGATTTGCGCAAGTAGTGCTTGCCCCTCTCCAAGGGCTCACCATCACCGGCAACGCCCGGATCCAGCTTCTGCGAGAGTCCAACGGATATGACGGAAGTTTCGGCGGCTTCGGCCGCATTCCTTCACGTGAGTCCGTCTATTTCGAGCCACGGCTCGACGTTCACTATTCCCTTCCCGCCGGCTTCGTTCTGCGAGGAGCATACTATCAATCATATCTAGCGCCGAATTTAGGGGACCTGTTTTACACGCACAGCTCCGGTCTATTCGTGCAGTTGCCGAACCCCTTCCTGAAGCCGGAGAGGCTGAATGGTGGAGAGGTTGGACTGGACTATCAGCGTGACGGAATCCAGATCCAGATAACGCTGTACCGTACGACGGTCGACGATTACATCGTTGTGGGGAGAGGTAGTAACCCCGCGTATCTGGGGTACGGCTCTTTCTTGACGCAAAACCAGAACGCTGCGTCGATCCTGGCGCAGGGGGTGGAGACCAAGCTGGCTTGGAACATTGGCGCAGGTTTCTCGGCGAGGCTCAGCTACACCCTTGCCAATTCGATCATGGAGCACAACGCGGTCGATCCACATTCCGACGGGCAGCAAATTATGGACGTGCCGCCTCGCACGATTGTGGCGGATCTAACCTATGCGAATTTCGGCGCGCGTCTGTCCGTCGAAGCGCAATACGCCGACGGAAATTCCTGGTTTTCTCCGATTCGAAGTGGCGACGACGCACCCTATCGGTCATTCGCGAAGTCGAGCTTTGTTGTCGACTTCTATGGTTCGTATCCGATCAGTGCAAACGCCGATCTGTACCTGGATGTCGAGAATATCTTCGACCGGCGCTATCGCGCACTCGGCTACTCCGAGCCGCTGTCAACTGTCGTTTTCGGTCCGCCGAGTCGGTTGTTGGGCGGCTTGCGATTGAGTCTGGACTAGGCCACCCGATGTCGCGAGCTTCGATCGACGGCCGGAACTTCTCGAAGCGCAGGTTTTGATTGCCGCTCGCGGATTGACAAGCGGACCCTCCCAGACTTCATACGTTTGAAGAAGCATCACGCTCTCACCAGGCGGCAAAGCAAACTCTGGCAGACCGACACATCGACGGCGCCAGAGATCGCTATTGCTCGCTACTACGCACTCGGCACCAACTAGCTCTTCATCATCTACGCGCTCGACAAAGATCGAACGGAAAAGTATGCGCCGATGGCAGGGGTAATGAGAGAGGAATGTGGTTCAGGTTTGTAGAAGAGAGAAACCCGGTCACCCAAGGACCGGTCGCAGAGACTTACCGTAGCAAGCAAGTCTCACTCGGAACGATCGAGAAACAGCAGCCTGAGCGATCCCGGTACGAGCGAGCGCCGGACGCCGAGCGCGCCTGGCTGATAATCGCCCGCGACAAGGAAGATGCGCCCGCTGTCGGGATCGACGGCCATCGTGCGCGCCCCCAGCCGGGTCGACACGTTGCCGAGCGCGGCGAACGTGCCGGCGCCCTGCTCCGCAATCACGGACAGCGTGCCGTCGCCATTCGAGCTGAAGGCAAGCTTGTGGTTGTGATCGAACGCGACCGTATCCGTCCCATGCCCGATCGGCAGCGAGGCGACGACCGCGCCGTCGTCGGCGGAGACGACGAGCAGCACGTCGTTGCGGCAGCTCACGAACAGGCGGCGGGTTTGCGTGTCCATCGCCAGGCCATGCGGGCTGTCGCAGCCGGAAAGCGGCCAGCGCTTCGTGATCGCCAGCGTCGACGCATCGAGGCGCACAAGCTCGTTCGTGCTGGCGAGGTTGATGAATACGGTGCCCGCCCCGTCGCTCACCGCCGATTCCGGTTTGCCGCCGAGCGGCCTGGTGGCGAGGGTCTTGTCCGTTTTAGCGTCGATGGCGGTGAAGGCGGCACCGTCGGCGTCCATCACGAATACCCGCCCTGTCGCGGCGTCATATGCCATGGCGTCGGAGTCCTCGCCGGCGGGCAGCGTCGCCACCGGCTTCAGGGTCTTCAGATCGAAGACGATGACGGTCCTGGTGTTCCCGGAATCGGCGTAGCCGCGGCCGAGCGCCGGCACCGTGACGACACCGTGGCTCGTATCGAAGCCTGGGATGCGCCCGATCAGCGTGCCGGTCACACCATCGACCACCGTGACTTCGGTGCCGTGCGAGACGTAGACGCGCTTCGACGACGTGTCGAAATAGACGAAATCCCATTTGTCGGGTGCGCCGATCGGGACTTCCTTGACGACGGTGTAGGCTGGCGGCGCCGCTTGCGCGGGAACCGCGAGACACAGGATTGCGAATGCCAGAATGGCCGAACGGTGCTGGAACAAGAGGGCTTCCTTCTAGTGTTTTTTGATGGCGAAGAGCGGCGTCATCGTCGCCACGCCATTGGCGGTGTCGCCTGCATGGCCAAGATGCTCGGCAATGCCGAACGCAGCCTCGATGGTGCGCAGCAATGAGTAGTGATTGTAGGCCACGGGATCGTTGAGGCCGCGCGGTCCGTGATTGGTGATCACGATTGTCGGAATCCATCCACCACCCGGATTGGCCGTGCCGGACGGATCCATTCCGCAGCAGCCATTGGGGCGCGGCGACGGCCTGTCGTCGTCGTTCTCGTCGAAGGTGATGACGATGGCGTTGTTGTCGGCGCTATTCCACATCGCCGAGCGGGTCAAATCGCCCACGAGCCGCGCAAGCATCTTGTCGGCGCGGCCGATGAGGCCGGCCGAGAGCTTTCCCGAACAGTTGGCGGGGATATTCGGTCCGCTGGTCCCGTGCATGTCGTCGCACAGATCCGGCACGATATGCGCAAAGTTCGGCAGAGTGTTCGCGGCAATGTCGTGCTCGAGCACATCGAAGCCGACGATCCTTTCCGCGCGGCGGGGATCGTCCTGCACGTTCTTGAAGGTCATGAACCCGTTGTGCTTGACGGCATAGAGCGAGCCCTGCTTGCCGGTGGCGGGACCGCCCGGCCAGCGGTAGACGAGGGAGCCGGGCTCGGGAATGCTCTCGAAATAGCCTTTCCAGGAGAGCCCCGCCGCCTCGAGCTGGGTCGTCAGGTTGGGCGCTCCGACGGTATGGTCGACATAGCCGGCGCGGCCGGACTTCGCACAGCCCCACTGCGTCGATCCGGGCTTGCAGTAGAATGCGTCATCGTCGGTGATGCCGAACGTGTCTCCTCCCACCAGCGCCACATAATTCGGCTCGCTCGGATGGCGCACGGCGTAGTAGTTCGAGGCAAACCCGTATTCCTTCGCCAGCCGGGTGAAGGTGGGTGCGGCTGGGTTGCCGATTATCTCGTTCGTGGTGTGGTTTTCGTCGATGATGACGAAGATGTGCGCATAGCGGGGGATGGTTTCGGCCTCGCCCGCCGCCGCGGAAATCGGCGGAGTTAGAACCGTTCCCGCGGCGAATGCAAAGATGGCGAGGCGCAGCCGAAGTTCCATGCAAGGTGCCTCCCTTATTGACCGAGCGACAGGCGCAGGCCCGTCAGATAGGTCGGCCCGTAGAATTCGCGCTGGACCGGGAAGTTCCTGTTTGGCGTTTGCGTGAATTCGAGCTTGGTGTCGCTGATGTTCTTCACGTCGAGATAGAATTGCAGGTTGTCAGTGACGTCATAGCTGCCGCCGAAATCGAGGCGGAAGCGCGACTGCGAGTACAGATCGGTGGCATCGTCGCCGCCCACGGCCCAGAGGTTGCGCGAGACGGACGACGCAGCGATCCGCAAGGTCAGCGGCCCCTTCTCATAGAACAGCGCCGCATTGTAATTGATCGGCGAGGTCTGCGGCAGCGTGTGATGCTCGCCGACCCGGATCTGCCCGCCCGAGCCCACGAGCGTGAGGTTGCCCTCGAAGCCGAGGCCGTCGAACGGATCGGGCAGGAAGGTGAAGTGCTGGATGTAGTTCAGCTCGATGCCTTCGGCATGCGCCGACCCGATGTCCTGGAAGCTGTCGATTTCGGCGTCGAGCACCACGCCGCCTGGCGCGCCGGCATAGGGGAAGTCGACGTTCCTCTGCACGGTGGGCACGATGTAATTGTCGAACAGCTTCCAGAACAGGCCGATCGACGCGAGCCCGCCATCGGGCATGTAGTACTCGGCGGCGAGGTCGAAGGCGTTGGCCGTAGTCGGCTTGAGGTTCGGATTTCCCTTGCTGATGATCGCATCGGGGACATCGACGTTCACCGCCGCCGTGATCTGGTTGAACCCCGGCCGCGCGATGGCGGTGGAGTACACGGCGCGCAGCAGCACGTCGTCGGTCAGCTGGTATTTCAGGTTCAGGTCGGGAAAGACGTTGGTGTAGCTGCGGTCCGAGATGCTGGGCGTGACCGTGCCGCTGTCGTCCACGGTGTTGGCGCGATAAGTCGCCTCGGTCGCCTCGACACGCACGCCGCCGGTCATGCTGAGGGCGCCGAAGGTCGCGCTGTACTGGCCGTAGCCGGCATAGACGTTCTCGCTGTCGTTTTCGAAGGCCGTGGGATCGACGACCTGCGGATCCTGGGGGAGCGCTGCGAGCTTGCCGAAATCGGGCGACGGCCCGATGTTGTATGCCGAATTGTAGTAGATGCGGTCCGGCCCGTGGGAGAACAGCGCATAGCTTCCGCCGCCGGTGAAGTCGGCCGACGACGCGCTCGCCTTGCGCTCGCGCTCGCGCACGCTGGCGCCGAACTTGAAGACGCCCTCGTCGCCGTCGAATTCCAGCGGAAGCGAGAAGTCGCCCTTGCCGGCCCATTCCTGGTCCGAATTGGAACTCGGTCCGTTGGTGCCGCTGAATTTTGTGTAGTTGCCGGAATTCGTAAGATCCGTGCCGTCCGTCGTGGCGAAGGACGGGTGGCTCGAATCGCGGTTGTTGTAGTCGAGCGCGATGTCGTTGGTGTCCTTGAAGGTGAAACTGTCGCTGTAGGGGAAATGATCGCTGCCGCGCGTCCACGAGCCGCGCAGATCGGCCGAGACTTCGCCCAGCATGGTGTGGCCGCCGAATTCGACGAGATCGTTGGCGACTTCCTCCTTCGAGTCCGTCACTGCGATACGCGCGGCCGCCGTGTCGACGGAGATCGTGCCGTTGGGCGCGATTCCGGTCACGCTGTCGCCCAGGCCGTTGAGCTGGAGGCGGTGTTTGAACGCGAGCTCGGTATAGCCCGCATGGATGCCGCGCACGAAGATGGTGGTGTCGTCGCTCACGTCGAAGGTCAGCCCGCCACCGAAGCCCTGGCGGGTGCGATGGTACTTGTAGTAGCGCATCTGAAGGTCGTCGAACGTCTTGGGCGGAAACGCCGGATCGTTCAGGTAGTCCTCCTCGACGTCGTCGATACCGCGCTGATCGTCGTAATACGCGTAGGAGCCGATGACGCTGAAGCGTTCGTCGCCGTCGGTCAGGCCGAAACGCGTGCCGGCCGTCACGTCGCCCTGATAGATCGGCGTGCCGCGAAGCGGCTCGAGGCCGGTACCGATGTTCGCGTCGACGAGCCAGCTCTGCCCGCTCGCGATCTTGCGCGGCAGGATGTTGACTACGCCGCCGAGTCCTTCGGCGTCCATCTCCGGCGTGAGCGATTTGACCACCTCGATGCCGCCCAGGATGCCGGACGGAAACGCGTCGAACGCGACGGCGCGGCCGCCGCCCTGCGGCGACGAGGGGTTGGAGGCGGTGAGGCGAACGCCGTCATAGGTCGTGCCATTCAGGTCCGCGTCCATGCCGCGGATGTTGATGAACCGGCCCTCGCCGCTGTCGCTCTCCAGCGACACGCCGGGAACGCGCCCCAGCGCTTCCGCAGCGTTAACATCGGGAAGCGCACGGATTTCCTGAAGAGGCTGCACGTCGACGACGTTGGGTGCGTCGCGCTTGACCGCCGTCGCCTCGATCCGCGAACCCGTCACGACGACCGTCTCGACCGCATCGCTTGTCGCGGTCGCCGCCGCGGCCGGCCCTGCAAAAAATATGGCCGCCACGGCACAAGAGGAAAGAAGACGCGACTGCACGCCCCGGATTTTCATGCCCACACCCCCGCCAAGAAACAAACTGTGAAGGAGCGGCCATCGACGCCCCGGGGCCAAGACATCGGGGGAAAGGATCACGGTTCGCTCTAGTTTTGGTGATCCTTCGGAGAAGTATCCTTACGAATTCCCAAGGTTGGCCGGCGCGGCCTACTCCGCGGCGCGCGCGAGCGCTTCCCGGCCTATGGCCGGGATTTCCACGACCGCGCGCAAGCCGGGACGATTGTCCTCTAGAAAGATCCGGGCGCCATGCAGGTCGGCAATCGCGGACGCCAGCGCCAGGCCGAGCCCGCTGCCCGGTGTCGTGCGGCTTTGCTCGCGGCGGTAGAAGCGGCGGAACACCTTTTCGCGGTCTTCGGGCGGAATGCCGGGGCCGGCATCTGCGATTGCGACCCGAATGGCGCCACCCACGCGGCAGGCGCTAAGCGCGATCGCCGTTCCCACAGGCGTGTGATGGATCGCGTTGTCGATCAGATTGGAGAACAGCCGCAGCAGAAGCTGCGGATCGCCGTTGAGGTGAAGACCCGGTCCGATGTCGGCCCCGAAGGGATGGCCGCTGTCGTCGAGCGCGGGCCCGTACAGTGTCACGAGATCGCGCAAAACGTCGGCCGCGTCGATCGCCTGCATGCCTGCGCGCCGCGACCCGGATTCGATCTGCGCAATCCTGAGCAGCGCGCCGAACATCGCGATCAACTCATCGCAGTCGGCAATGGCGGCGTCGACCGCCGACTGATACTGACCGACGTCGCGGGCCGAGAGCCGCGCGCGCTCGAGCTTGTAGCGCAGGTGGGTGAGCGGGGTGCGCAAATCGTGCGCGATGTCGTTCGAGACCTGCGTCACGCCCTCCATCAGGGCGTTGATGCGGTCGAGCATCTGGTTGACGGTCGCGCCCAGCTGGTCGAGCTCGTTGCGCGCTGACCGGACCGGGATGCGTTCGTTCAGCCGGCCGGCCATGATGCTGCGGCAGGTTGCGGTGATCGTGTCGACCCGACGCACGAAGCTGCGGCTCACGACCAACCCGCCGCCGACGGCCACGCCCAACATCGCGGCCAAGGTGAGGCCGAAGGCAGCGAGTACCTCGTTCTCGGCCCGTCCCAGCGAGAAAAGATCGCGTCCTACGAAGGCATAGACGCCCGGCGCGACCGCTGCGCCCTGGCCCAGCAGCGTGCCGCTCGCGTCCGCCCCGGCACCCGGCGGCGGCACATAGCCGAAACGCTGCGTGCCCAATATCGGTCGCATGGCCGGCAGGTTCCCGGCGATCGCCTTGCCGTTCCTTTGGAGGAGAAAGAGGTCCATCGAATCCGAGGCAAGAAGCCGGTCGTCGATCATCTCCTTGGCTTCGTGCAGTTCCTTCCCCTTCTTCGCGAGAAAATAGGCTTTGCGGATCGCCGCCAAGTCGTCGCGCGCATCGCGAAGGAGGCTGGCTTCGAACGCATGACTGACGAGGAAATAGACGAGCGCGATGAGGAGCAGCATGGAACCGAGGAACAGCCCCGCATAGATCGCGGAGAGACGGAACGTCTCGGTCTGGAAAATCCTAGCTCGCACGGATCATGTACCCATAGCCGCGGATGGTGTGGATCAGCTCCGCACCGAAGCCGCGGTCGACCTTGGCGCGCAGGCGGCTCATGTGCGATTCAAGGACCGTCGTGCCTGGATCGAAATCGAGGCCCCAGACGCGCTCGAGCAGCATGCGGCGCGTGACGACCTTGCCGCTGTTCTGCATCAGGAATTCCAGAAGCTTGAATTCCTGCGGCTGCAGCTCGATGGGTTTCCCGGCGCGCTCTACCGCCCGCGTCAGCAGGTCGATCTCGAGGTCGGCTACGACAAGCCGGGTCTGGGCCAGCGTGGCCAGATGTTGTGCGCGCCGCACGAGCGCGTTGGCGCGCGCGGCAAGCTCGGGCATTGCAAAAGGCTTCGCCAGATAGTCGTCGCCGCCGCCTTCGAGCCCCTCCACGCGCGCGTCGAGCCCGTCCATCGTCGTGAGGAACAGCACCGGCGTCTGGATATCGGCGCTGCGCAGATTGCGCACCAGCGAGAGTCCGTCCAGGCCCGGGAGCATGCGGTCCGCGACGATGAGCTCATAGTCGCCGTGGCTCGCCTGGAAAAGTCCGTCCGGGCCGGTCGCAGCCCACACGACGACATGCCCGATCTGCTGCAGCCCCTCGGTGACGTAGAGCGCCGTCTCGGTGTCATCTTCGATGAGGAGAGTCCTTGCTATTGGCTTCGCTCCGTATGCGGACCTCCAAGCCCTATTGCACGAATATGACGGTTCCAACTCGCCTCTACTTGGCCCGGCCTGCCGATTGCGATGCGCACGCCGATGCGCTGCGGTACCTTCACGAAATTGCCGGTTGCGTTGTCGGTCGGGTTTGAGAACCGCGAATTCCGAGCCGGCAGCAGGCGATATCTGCTCGATACGACCGGTCAGGCGTGCGCTGCCGAGCG
>DATKOE010000007.1:0-32425 GCA_035524815.1 Rhizomicrobium sp. | reverse complement strand
CGAGCCCAGGTCGCCCATCGCCTCTTCGAGGCGGGCGATCACGCCAAGCTCGCCGGCGCGCAGCCAGGTGCGCGGATCGTAGAGCTTCTTGTAGGGCTTCTGGTTGTCGGGATCGACCTGGTACTTGAAGGCGCGCGGATTCGCGTCCACCTGAAGCGCGATCGCATGGGCGAGCGCGAACTGCAGGTCGGTGTCGATGTTCATCTTGAACACGCCGTAGCTCACCGCTTCCGCGATCAGGTGCTTTTCCGATCCCGAACCGCCGTGGAAGACGAGGTCGAGCGGGTTGGGGTTCAGATCGCGCGTCTTGGCGACCAGTTCCTGCGAGTTCTTGAGGATGATCGGCCTGAGCTTGACGTTGCCGGGCGCGTAGACGCCGTGGACGTTGCCGAACGAGGCCGCAATCGTGATGTGGCCGAGCGGCGAGAGCGTGTCGTACGCCTTCAGCACGTCTTCGGGCTGGGTATAAAGCTTGGGATTGCCGACGTCGCCTTCGCCCATCTCGTGGCCGATGCCGTCTTCCTCGCCGCCGGTGACGCCAAGCTCGATCTCCAGGCTCATGCCGAGCGGGGTCAGCCGCTTCAGCACCCGGGCGCATTCCTTGAGGTTGTCGTCGATCGGCTCGGCCGAAAGATCGAGCATGTGGGACGAGAACAGCGGCCGTCCGGTCCTCTCGAAATGCTTCTCGCTCATGTCGATGAGGCCGTCGACCCAGGGCACCAGCTTGCGGTTGGCGTGATCGGTGTGCAGCACGGCGCAGATGCCGTAGGCCTCGGCCAACAGGTGCACATGCTGGGCAACGCTGGTGGCGCCGAGCACTCGGGCCTTGTGCTGATCGGGCAGGCCTTCGCCGGCAAAGAAGCGCGCGCCGCCGTTCGACATCTGGATGATGACGTCCGACTTGTTCTTCGCGGCGCATTCCATCACCGCGTTGAGGACGTTGGTGCCCACCACGTTCACAGCCGGAAGCGCATAGCCGCCGTCTTTGCAGGCCTGGATGAGCTGGCGGTATTCCTTGCCGGTCACGACGCCGGGTTTGAGATGAGCCATAACGTCCTCGTTCGTTCTGCAGGGCCTACATAAAGGGGGCATGGGGGCAACACAACGGCGCCCGGCTGCGTCAAAGTTCTCTAACTAAAACAATGAGTTGAATGCCTTGACGGCCGCCGCGGGCCCGTCCGGAAAATCCCATACGCCGCTGGAGACGGCCAGGAAATCCGCGCCCGCTTCAACGAGCGGCTTGGCGTTCTCGGTGGTGATGCCGCCGATCGCCACGCAGGGCACCACCATCAGCTCCGCCCACCAGCGCAGAGTTTCGATTTCGCAGGCCGCTTTCGGCTTTTTGGTCGTGGTGGGGAAGAACGCCCCGAAGGCGACATAGTCCGCTCCCGCGTCGGCGGCTTCCATCGCCAGATGGCGCGAGTCGTGGCAGGTGACACCGACGACGGCCTCAGGCCCCACCGCCGCCCGCGCGGCCTCGTAGGTGCCGTCCTCCTGGCCGATGTGCACCCCGTCGCAGCCGAAGCGTTTGGCAAGGTCCGGCCGGTCGTTGAGGATGAAGGCGGCGCCGTGCCGTTGCGCGATGGGCATCAGCATATCCACCGCGCGCGCGATCTCCTCATCCGGCACGTCCTTCAGCCGAAGCTGCAGCGAGGCGACGTCGCCGGCGTCGAGGGCGCGCTTGAGCGTCTCGGCAAAGCCCTTGGGCTCCAGCTTGGGCGGCGTGATCAGATAAAGGCGGCAGGGGTCGGTCATGGAAACCTATTTAACTCGCTCCGTCCTGCCGGCGC
This sequence comes from Rhizomicrobium sp., assembly GCA_035524815.1. Lineage (GTDB taxonomy): Bacteria > Pseudomonadota > Alphaproteobacteria > Micropepsales > Micropepsaceae > Rhizomicrobium. The sequence goes on along the minus strand of DATKOE010000007.1, from coordinate 30,635 downwards.
CAGCCATCAAGGCCGCGCGGTCGCGTCCGGGTGGGCAGCCATGAGCGGGGGCAGCACGTCATTGATCATGATCCCGTTCATCGGCGAGCCTGCAGAGTTGTAGTCGCCGCCGGTGAACACCGCCACCAATCGATACTGCGGCACCACGTAGATTTTCTGTCCGCCGTTGCCCTGGGCGGCACTGACATAGACTAGTTTGCCGCCGACACTGAGCCACGGCCGCCACCAGAAATAGCCGTATTCGGTGCCGTCGACCACCGCCTGTCCGCGCAGCGATTCACGCACCCAAGCTTGGGAAAGGACGCGGTGGCCGTGCCATTCGCCTCCTTGCGCAAAAAGAATGCCGAACTTGAGCATATCGCGAGGACGCAAGTGAATCTGCGCATACTCCTTGTCGGCATTGGTGAGGTTGTAGTTCCAGGTCCAATCCGCGATCCCGAGCGGCTCGAACAGATGCGCCCTGGCGTATTCGGGAAGATAGCTACCGGTCGCCTTTTCCACGATGCGCCCGACCACGGCGACGCCTGCGGAGCAGTAGTACCCCAGCATTCCCGGATCGTTGATCATCGGCAGGGCAAACACGGCCTTGACCCAATCGGGCTCAAAGTCGATCACCGTCTCCCGGCCGGGCGAAGTGTTGCTGTGATCGTTGCAGTCCAAACCCGAGCGCATCGTCAGGAAGTCGCGCACCGTGATCTTCCTCTTGCGCGGATCAGGATCGGCCGCCACGCCAATCCCCAAAAGTCGCAACGCCGGATCGTTGATGTCGAGGCGCTTGTGATCCACGGCGATGCCTGCCAACGCGCCGACGATGGACTTGGTCGCCGAGCGCAACTGGTGTTTGCGGTCCGCGGCGTAACCATAGAAATACTCTTCCAGAACCAGCTTCCCGTTTACGTAGAGCAGCACGCTGTGCACGTTGGGATAGGTGCCGTCGTCGATCTTGGCGACGATGGTGTCTGCCGCGCCGACGCCAAGCGGTGTATCCGCGATATTGCCCACAGCGAGGCCGTCATGGCGGTCTGGTGGCACGCGGTAGCGATAGACCTCGCCGGCAGGACGCGGATAGGCAAGCCGCGCAGACTGGGCGGACACCCTGGTGGATAGGCGCGCGTGAAACCGGCCGTCTTGCGTGTACCCGCTGATCCGGCCTTTGGCGTCGCGGCGAAAGGGGATCTTCTCGCCGCCAATGGTGGTGAGTTCGTCCGGGCCGGTGACTTTCAGTCCATACGTGGCGCCGTCCACGACAGCGAACAGGGACCCGCCAGCGACGATCTCGATAGTATGATGGGGTCCGTCGGCATAGGTGCCGGTGTAATCAGCCAATGACGCGTGTGGTGAGGCAGCCCACGCGTTGGGCGCGCCAAATAGCAGCATCGTCACCGCGACCCAGCCGGCACCCAGGCGAGAATTCGCGTTCATGCCGCGCGATAGATTTCGACGATCTGGCTCAGCAGTTCGAGCGCAGCTTCCTTCGAGCGCTGGAACGAGTTACGGCCGATGATGGAGCCGTGCCCACCGCCCGCCTTGATGGCACGGGCCTCTTCCAGGATGCCGGCGTCGTCCTTCTTGGCTCCGCCCGAGAACACGACCATCCGCCGCCCGCCGAGCGCCGCCTTGGTCACGAGCTTGATGCGGTCGGCAAGCGTGTCGATCTTCACGTTGCCGCTGCGATAAAGCTCGCCCACGTCCGCGGCTTCGACGAAACTCGTCGGCAGCTTGACCTTGATGATGTGAGCGCCGACCAGCGCCGCAATCTGGGTGGCATAGGTGCAGACGTCGATGGCGGTCTCGCCTTCCTTGGAGAGATCCTCGCCGCGGGGATAGGACCAGATCACCGTCGGCAGGCCCACGTTCTTGGCCGCCGCCACGAACTCGCGCGCCGCCTCGAGCATGTCATAGGACCTGAGCGAGCCCGGATAGATCGTAAGTCCCACCGCGCAGCAGCCGAGCCTCAGCGCATCGTGCACGCTCGCGGTGACCGCCTGGGTCTTGGGTCCTTCCTTGGGATAGAGCAGGTTGGCGCTGTTGCACTTCAGGATCAGCGGAATGCGTCCGGCATAGGTCGCCGCGCCCGCTTCCAGCATGCCGAGCGGAGAGGCGAAGGCCGACAGCCCGGCCTCCACCGCCATCTGGAAGTGGTACTGCGGGTCGTAGGCGGGCGGATTGGCGGCGAAGCTGCGGTCGGGGCCGTGCTCGAAGCCCTGGTCGACGGGCAGGATCACGAGCTTGCCGGTTCCCCCGAGACGGCCGTGATAGAGCATGCGTGCGAGATTGGTCTTCACGCCCGGATTGTCGCTCTCGTACCAGGACAGAATCTGCTGCACGGCATGGGTCATCGGCCGTCTCCCTATGCAAAGCGCCCCTGCCTCGTTTCGAAGCAGGGGCGCAAAACTTAGCGCTTCGCGGGCGAATTGGAAAAGCGCCGGCGGCGCTATTTCGTCATCAGCGCGACGACGCCCGGAAGTTCCAGGCCTTCCAGCCATTCCAGGAACGCACCGCCCGCGGTCGAGACGTAGGAGAAATCGCCGGTCACGCCCGCCTTGTTGAGGGCCGAGACGGTGTCGCCGCCGCCTGCGACCGAGAGCAGGTGGCCGGCCTTGGTGGCATCGGCCACCAGCTTGGCGGCCTGCACCGTTCCGTTGTCGAAGGGCGGAGTCTCGAAGGCGCCGAGCGGGCCGTTCCAGACCACCGTCTTGGTGGTGGCCAGGAACTTCTTGAATTCCGCAATGGTGGCGGGGCCGACGTCGAGGATCATCTCGTCCGCCGCGACCTCGCGGACCGGAACCGTGCGCGACGGCGCGTTCGGCTTGAACTCCTTGGCCACCACGGCATCGGTGGGCAACAGGATCGCCGCGCCGGAATCGGTCGAAAGCGCGATCACCTTGCGCGCGGTTTCGAGATGGTCGGCCTCGTAAAGCGACTTGCCGACGGCGATGCCTTCGGCGGCCAGGAAAGTGTTGGCCATCGCTCCGCCGATCACCAGCACTTCCACCTTCTTCACGAGGTTTTCGAGCAGGGCGATCTTGGTGGAGACCTTGGCGCCGCCGATCACCGCCATCAGCGGCCGCTCGGGATCGTTGAGCGCCTTGGTCAGCGCCGTGAGCTCGGCCTGCATCGAGCGGCCGGCCGCGCTGGGCAGAAGATGCGCGACCGCCTCGGTCGAGGCATGCGCGCGGTGGGCGCTGGAGAATGCGTCGTTGACGTACAGATCGGCGAGCGCGGCGAGCTGCTTTGCCATCTCGGGGTCGTTCTTCTCTTCGCCGCCGTGGAAGCGGGTGTTCTCGAGCAGCAGCACCTCGCCGTTCTTCAGCTTGGCCACGGCGGCCGCGGCGTCCGGACCGATGCAGTCGTCGGCGAAGGCCACCGGGCGGCCGACGATCCTGGCCATCGGCTCGGCAACGGGCTTCAGGCTCATCGAGGGCACGACCTTGCCTTTGGGGCGGTCGAAGTGCGAGCAGACGATGACCTTGGCGCCCCTGGCGCAGAGATCGCGGATGGTGGGGGCCTGCCGTTCGATGCGCGTCGTCGACGTGACGACTCCGTCTTTCATCGGCACGTTGAGGTCGGCGCGGACCAGCACGCGCTTTCCGGCGACGTCGAGATCGTCGATGGTGCGGAAGGTGGGCATGGGTTTTGTCCTGTGGTTCGGGCGCCCGTCCGGCGTGGAAGGGCGCGGCAAGCGTGCGGAAAGCGCGAGGGGCGCGGATGGCGCGCCCCCCGGTTCGATCAGATGAACTTGGCGAGCGCGACGGCCGTGTCGACCATGCGGTTCGAGAAGCCCCACTCGTTGTCGTACCAGCTGTAGATCGCGGCGAGGTTGCCGTCGATCACCTTGGTCTGGGCCGGCATGAAATAGGACGAAGCCGGCATGTGGTTGAAGTCGCTCGAAACCAGCGGATCTTCGACGATGTCGAGGATGCCCTTGAGCGGGCCGGCCGATGCGGCCTTCATGGCGGCGTTGATGGCGTCCTTGTCCGTCGCCTTGTTGAGCACGACCTTGAGGTCGATCAGCGAGACGTTCGGGGTCGGCACGCGCACGCTGATGCCGTCGAGCTTGCCCTTGAGTTCGGGCAGCACCAGGCCCACGGCCTTGGCGGCGCCGGTGGAGGTCGGGATCATGGAAAGCGCGGCGGCGCGGGCGCGATAGAGGTCCTTGTGGAGCTGGTCGAGGGTGGGCTGGTCGTTCGTGTACGAATGGATCGTCGTCATGATGCCCTTCTCGATGCCGAAGTTGTCGTTCAGCACCTTGACGACGGGGGCCAGGCCGTTGGTAGTGCACGAGGCATTGGAGACGACGAGGTGGTCTTTCGTCAGCTTGTCGTGGTTGACGCCGTAGACGACCGTCAGATCGGCGCCGTCCGACGGAGCGGAGACCAGCACGCGCTTGGCGCCGGCTTCGAGCAGGATCGCGGCCTTGTCGCGCGCCGTGAACCTGCCGGTGCATTCCATCGCGATGTCGACGCCGAGATCCTTGTAGGGAAGCTCCTTGGGTTCCTTGATCGCGGTCACCTTGATCTTGTGGCCGGCGACGACCATGAGATCGCCATCAACCGAAACGTTCGCCGGGAAGCGGCCGTGGACCGAGTCGTAGCGCAGCAGGTGTGCGTTGGTGGGAACCGGACCGAGGTCGTTGATCGCGACCACTTCCACGTCGCGCCGACCGTTCTCGACGATCGAACGCAGCACCAGCCGCCCGATGCGGCCGAAACCGTTGATAGCAACCCGAATGGCCATGAAAACCTCCTAGAATCCTTCTATCTTTACGAGGCTGACTTAGTCCGGAACCCCTACCCTTTCAATGCACTTTTTGCCGCTTCGACGACGGCTTCGGCGGTAATACCAAAATGCTTGTACAGGTCTCTGGCAGGGCCGCTGGCGCCGAAGGAGTGCATGCCCACGAACCGGCCGTTTGGGCCGATGTAACGGTCCCAGCCGAAACGCACCGCGGCCTCGACCGCCACTCTTGCGGTGCCCGGCCCGAGCAGGTTGTCACGGTATGTTGCGCTTTGTTTCTCGAACAGCTCGGAGCAGGGCATCGAGACCACGCGCGCGCCGATGTTTTCGGCGGCGAGAATGTCTCTCGCCTTGATGGCAAGCTCGATCTCCGAGCCGGTTGAGAAAAGCGTCACCTTCGCGTCGGCCGCCCCGGCCAGCTCGTAGGCGCCCTTGGCGCAGAGGTTTTCGTCCGTATGCGTGGTGCGGACCGTGGGCAGGTTCTGTCGCGAAAGCGCGATCAGGCTGGGATGCTCTTTGTCGGCGATCGCCAGCGCCCAGCACTCCGCCGTTTCGACCACGTCCGCCGGGCGGTAGACGCGCAGATTGGGTATGGCGCGCAGCGCGGCAAGCGTCTCGACCGGCTGGTGGGTGGGGCCGTCCTCGCCCAGGCCGATCGAATCGTGGGTCATCACATAAATGACACGGATCCCCATGAGCGACGAAAGCCGGATCGACGGCCGGCAGTAATCGGCGAACACCAGGAACGTGCCGCCATAGGGGACGATGCCGCCGTGCAGCGCCATCCCGTTCATGGCGGCCGCCATGCCGTGCTCGCGGATGCCGTAATGGATGTAGCGGCCGGAGAAATCGCCGGGCGCGATGTCCTTCAGGTCCTTGGTCTTGGTGTTGTTGGACGGCGTCAAGTCGGCCGAACCGCCGATGGTCGCGGGCCAGTTGCCGTTGATGGCTTCCAGTGCCATCTCCGAGGCCTTGCGCGTGGCGACGGCCGGCTTTTCCGCGCTGGCCTTCTTCTTCACCTCGTTGAGCGCAGCGACCGCCGCGGCGGGGACATTGCCCGCCTGGACGGCGTCGAACGCGTTCTTCGCTTCGGCTGCACCGTGGCGCTCGCTCCACGCCTTGCGCAGGCCCGCGCCGCGCGCGCCGATCCTGCGCCACTCCGACAGGATCTCGTCGGGAACCACGAAGGGCTCGTACGGCCAGTTCAGTTCCTTTCGCGCAGCGGCGACTTCTTCGGGGCCCAGCGCTTCGCCGTGTGCCTTGGACGTGCCCTGCCTGTGCGGTGCGCCGAAGCCGATGATCGTCCGGAAAGCGATCATGGCGGGCTTGTCCTGCTGCTGCGCCCATTGAAGGGCGGCGGCGATGTCTTCGGCGTTGTGTCCGTCGGCGCGCCGCACGGCCCAGTCGGCCGCTTCGAAGCGTTCGACCACATCGCCGGAATACGACAGCGAAGTGGGACCGTCGATCGAGATGTGGTTGTCATCATAGAGCAACACGAGCTTGTTGAGCTTGAGGTGGCCGGCAAGTCCGATGGCCTCGTGGCTGATGCCTTCCATGAGGCAGCCGTCGCCGGCGAGCACGTAGGTCTTGTGGTCCACGAGCGCATCGCCGAAGCGCGCGTTCAGGATGCGCTCGGCGATCGCCATGCCGACGGCGTTGCCGATGCCCTGTCCGAGCGGGCCGGTCGTGGTTTCGATGCCGGGCAGATGGCCATATTCGGGATGTCCGGCGCAGGGGCTGGCGAGGCTGCGGAACATCCTGATGTTGTCGATTGTCATTTTCGGATAGCCGGTGAGATAGAGCAGCGAATAGAGCAGCATCGAGCCGTGGCCGGCGGAGAGTACGAAGCGGTCGCGATCGGGCCAGGCAGGATCGGCGGCATCGAATTTGAGGAATTTGGAAAACAGCACGGTGGCGACGTCGGCCATGCCCATCGGCATGCCGGGATGGCCCGAATTGGCTTTTTGAACGGCATCCATGGAAAGCGCGCGTATGGCGTTGGCGAGGCTGCGTGTGTGCGTCTGAAAATCGCTTGTCAGTGTGTTGCTGCCGCTCATCGGAAATGTGCCTTTTCTCAAGGTGCCGTGGCCTTAAACGAGCCTTTAGGGAAGGCGTCAAGGTCTTCCCACAGGAACATGTGCGCGCATGCGTTGACCCGGCTTTGGCGCGGCGTCTAAGGTCGACGGTTAAATCCTTGCGGTGACTGCGAGAGGAGGCGTCCATGAGCAGGCTGGAAGTGGCGGCGGAGCGCCTTGCCAAAGCTCTGGACGCATTGGAGCGGATCGCACTTCCGCTGGCCGATGCGCGCGATTCGGTGGCCCGCACGAATTCCCGCATCACCGAACTCGATGCCGAGCGCGAGACGCTCGTGTCGCGCGTGGCCGAGCTGGAGGAGGAGGCGCGCTCGCTCTCCGGCTTGACCGAGGAAGTCGAAGGCCGGCTTGACGGCGCCATCGCCGAGATTCGCGCGGCGCTGGGAAGATAGCGAACAGGGAGCAGCGAACGGCGGCCAGGGACTCAACTTTGTCACTTCACCCCCTCGGCTATTCGCCATTCGCTGTTCGCGCGTGGTAACGGAGATTCGAAATGCCCCTCGTGAACGTCATGGTCAACAGCCGCGCCTACACGATCGCGTGCGACGACGGCGAGGAAGGACACCTCAAGGCGCTCGCGGCGGAGGTCGACTCCAAAGTGCAGGAACTGCTCGGATCGGTGGGACAGGTGGGCGATCAGCGTCTGATCCTGATGTCGGCGCTTCTGCTCGCCGACGAGAAGCACGCCGTGCTCGCGCAGCTCGATACGGCGAAGCGCCAACTCGAAGAGGAGAAGGGCACGCGCGAAGAGCTGGGAACCCGCGCTGAACGTTCGGAAGCCATCGCCGCCGACGCGATCGAGAATGCGGTCAAGCGCATCGAGGACATCGCCGCCAAGCTCAAGGCGGCGTGACGTCGATCACCGATCTCATAGGTACGGGCGGCGACGGGGTTATCGCATCGTAGAGAGGATTATCGTCGCTTGTCGGATCGGGCGGCGATGGAACATCGCTATTCTCGATCTCCTCGGCCTCCCTTCTTGCCTTGTGCAGCAAGGACTCGAGGCGTTCAACAGTCGCTTCGGCACCCGTTATTCCTAGTGCACGATCCATGCTTGCTTGATTCAGCAGCGCAAAAAGCGTCACTATTCCATAACGCTTGTAGTCTGACGTAAGCAACATAGCCTCGCGCCACTTCTTTTCCATCAGCGCGGTGAGTATGTCTTTCCTCGACTGCCCCATCGGCAACGCGTCGACGCTGAGTTCGGCGATCGTATCCCCTTGGTTCATGCACGAATCGCTCTGTTCCTTTGAACGCTTGATGTGATCTGCAATCGCGTCCTTGAACTTCGCGAGATCGCGCTCGCTGAGAAGCGTTGCATAAGCTGTTTTGCGGCATTTCAGGATGTCGTTCTCGAACCGCGAATATGGCATGAAGGCTTCGAACGTTTCGTGCCTGTTCAGAATTACGACCCATTTCAGGTCGATCTTTCGCGCCTTCTCGTCGCCGTTGCGCTGCCTAAGCTGGCGTTCCATGCTTTCAATCGTATGGGGCGGCTCGAACAGCCAGCATTTCCTCCGTGTTTGACGCAGCACCAGGGTCACATTCCGGGCGTCGTCGGGAATCGACCGAAGTTCGTTGACGAAGTTGTACTTGTCGACGGCGGTTGCGCTTCGCAACTCGGCAAACGCGTTGTGGGGCGCTCCGTCTGGATGCACGGTACCCCTCAATTCATACTCTCGCCTCTCGTAAGTGTCGGTTGTCGTCTCAGCATCGAACGCCCGCAAAAATGCGATCACGATGCCCGAGAAAATGGCGGCCACGAGGAGCGCCACGATCAGTCCGGACTCTTGTTGCAGCGCCGCCCAGAGTTCCGCGGCACGACCCTGGTACTTTATCGCCGAGGCAATCGCGGCGGCGGTGGCCAGCATGGCCACGATCAGCAGCGAGAATTCCGCTCCTCTCTTGAGCCGCTGGAAAAAAGTGTTGGCCCGCCTCTTCGAAGCTGCGAATCTCTCTTTGATCTTTGCATTGACGGAACGTGCGCCCCGACGCAACGGGGCGATTGCCCATCCGATGGCGAAATAAATTGCGTAGTAGGTGTACTCTCTGAAATGCTCGCCCACGCACCCAACCCCCCGGCGGTAACCTTACCACCAACAAGGGTGGGCGCTCGAAGGGCACAACCGCGCACCGTTCGCAACATGGTTAATCGCATTGCCGCAGGTGCCGTTGACCCCTACATTCGATCCCGGACAGGCACTGCCTCGCGCGTCAGGAACGCGATGCCCAGGGGCCTTAATGGTACTCACCGGGAGCTGTCCCTGACCGGGGTCGTGGCCTCGGACATATGGCGCCCACCTGCACTTGCAGGCCCGTGAGGATCCAACTCCAACGGCGTTGGCGGTCCTGTCCACTCTCACCGCCGGAAGCGATCCGCAGACATTTATCGGCGATCCCCAGCGAATTGCGGGTTTCGAGCTTGATCCGGCGGGCCGCGGGCGCGTTTCTGTCTTCGCCATGATCGACAAGGCCCAACTGCGCAAGGACGCCGAACAGCACCGCCGCAAGCTGGCGCACGGCGGCTTTGCGGCCGCCGTCGCGGGCCATGCCCCGTCGCTCGGGCTGGCCGAAGGCGCCGCCGTCGCGGGCTACTGCGCGTTCCGCGAGGAGGCCGATCCGCGCGATCTCATGCTGGCGCTCGCGGCGCTTGGCCATCCGCTGGCGCTGCCCTGCGTCGTCGCCCGGCACACGCCGTTGCGATTCCATCTCTGGCGCCAGAGCGACGCCATGCGCGTCAGCGCCTTCGGCATCACCGAGCCGCAATCGAGCGCGGACGTCGTCGTGCCCTCGGTGCTGCTGGTTCCGCTTCTGGCGTTCGATGCCGACGGATACCGGCTCGGCTACGGCGGCGGCTATTACGACCGCACGCTGGAAGTGCTGCGCGCGCAGCGGCCGGTCAGGGCCTTCGGCATCGCCTATGCGGGCCAGGAAACGGAGAGGCTGCCGCGCGAGGCGCACGACCAGCGCCTGGATGCCGTCCTGACCGAAAACGGGCTGACGGTCTTCGAGCCGGTCACGGGCGCGTAAGGGCGGAAAGGTCCTGCTTCAGCCTGGCTGCGCCTTCGAACAGCAGCGTGCGCATGCCGGCGACGCGCGCGCCTTCGAGGTTCTCCGCATTGTCGTCGATGAAGACGCAATCCGGCCCCGTCACGCCGAGCGCTTCGATCATCAGGCGGTAGAAGGCCGGATCGGGCTTGGCCAGATGCTCCTCCGAGGAGACCAGGATCACCTCGAACAGCCGCTCGAGATCGTGCTCGGCCGCGATCTGGCGGAAGAAGGGCGTCAGCGCGTTGGTGAGCAGCGCCACCCGGTGGCGGTTCCGCAAGTCCTCGATCAGCGCCACCATTTCGGGATCGATGCGCACATAGGACCAGAACTCGGCTTCGAGCTCGGCTGCCGGGGCATGCGCGATCTTGGCGAGCCTCTCGAACATCTCCGCCTGCGTGATCGCGCCCAGATCGGCGTCGCGCACGATCGTCGCCTTGTAGGCGATCGCCTGCTCCTGCGTCATGTATTTCGGCAGCACGAAAGGCGCGATCTCGGAGCAGATGACGCCGAAGAAGTCGAAGACGAATACCTGCATGAGAAGACCGTAAAGGCCGCGCCTCCCTCTTACCAGACAAACGGAATCAGTCGATAGCGCACTTTGGCCATGTACTCGGCGTAGCCCGCAAGCTCGCGCTTGAGCTGGGCTTCCTCGAACAGCACGCGGATCGCTAGCAGCAGCGACAGCAACGGCGCACCCGCCAGCCCCGTCCACGTTCCCAGCGCGAAGGGAATCGCGAAATAGATGAGCACGCCGATGGCGTACATCGGATGGCGCACGATCGCATACGGCCCGCGGTCGCACACGGTCTGCGCCTCCTGCACTTTCACCACGGCCGTGGCGAAGCGGTTGGCCCGGAACACGAGGATGTTGCCGGCGAAGCCGAAAAACACCACAGCCGCCCCGGCGAAGTTCGCCCAGCGCGGCATCCGGTCGATGCCGAGGATGTGCACCTCAAAGGCCATGTATGCCAGCCACAGGGGAAACAACGCGAACAGCAGAGGCAAAAGGATGCGGTCGTAGAGCGGCCTCTTCTGCTTGTGATCCTTGCGGTCCCAGAGCAGCCCCGGATTGGTGAGCGCCAGCCAGCTCTCCATCACCACGGCCCCGGCGCCCATGGCGCCCAGGAAGGCATATCCGCCGGGCCAGTCGAACCGCCCTGCGATCGCAAACAGCACCGCGCTGAGCACGGCGATGAAGACGAGATTGCGCAAGATGATGCGTGCCGTCATGGCCGGGCGTATTGCTGTCGCGCCGTGGTGGTTTTGTGACGCCAAAGTGGCATCGCTGCGTTCTGCGGCGCTTCACCACACGACGGCGATGGCCTTCGCGAAGTTCGCCAGATTCCTCCGTCATGCTGGCCCGGCCCGCCTAATGTGCTAAACACCGGCAATGCGCATCCTCTTCATCGGCGACATCGTCGGGCGCCCCGGTCGGGACGTGGTCGCGGCCGAGCTGCCCCGCCTCAAGCACCTGCTGAAGCCCGACTTCGTCATCGCCAACGGCGAGAACGCCGCCGGCGGCTTCGGGCTCACGCGCGCGGTGGCCGACGAACTGTTCGCCGTCGGCGTCGATTGCCTCACCACCGGCAACCACTGGGCCGACCAGAGGGAGATTCTCGGCTTCATCGATGACGAGGACCGCATCCTGAGGCCGCGCAACTATCCGGCGGGCGTGCCGGGCAAGGGTTCGGGCCTCTACGAAACCCGGAGCGGCCAGCGCGTGCTGGTGGTGAACCTGATGGGCCGCGTCTTCATGGACGCGCTCGACGATCCATTCGCGGCGATCGAGGCGGAGCTCACAGCTTGTCCGTTGGGGGAGGGCGCGGATGCGGTGGTCGTCGACATGCACGCGGAAGCCTCGAGCGAGAAGATGGCGATGGGCCACTTCTGCGACGGGCGCGCCAGCGCGGTGATCGGCTCGCACACCCATGTCCCGACGGCGGACGCGCAGGTGCTGCCCGGCGGCACGGCCTATCTGAGCGACGCAGGCGGCTGCTGCGACTACGACTCCGTGATCGGCATGGAGAAGTACGAACCCATCCAGCGGTTCCTCAAGAAGATGCACGTCAGCCGCTTCACCCCGGCGCACGGCCCCGCCACTCTGTGCGGCGCGTTCGTCGAAACCAATGCCAAGGGGCTCGCCACTCGCATCGATCCCATCCGCGTCGGCGGGCGGTTGCAGCCGGCGTTGCCGGTGCTGTGACTTGGTTGAAATGCGAGCCGGAAACACGAATCTTGCGGTGATCGGACATTTTCGGGAGCGTTGAAATGGAATACCGCCTGCTTGGACGTTCGGGTTTGAAGGTTCCGGTCCTGACGCTGGGAACGGGGACGTTCGGCGGAGTGGGCAGCTTCCGATCCTGGGGCGACACCGGGCGCGAGGAAGCGCGAAAGCTGGTCGATATCTGCCTCGAAGCCGGGCTCAACATGTTCGACTCGGCCGACATCTACTCCTTCGGGACGTCCGAGGAAGTGCTGGGCGCGGCGATCAAGGGCCGGCGCGACGAGGTTCTCATCTCCACCAAGGTGACGTTCCCCATGGGAGGCGGGCCCAACGAATGCGGCTCCTCGCGATTCCATCTCATCCGCGCGGTGGAAGCGTCGCTGCGGCGCCTGGGCACCGATCACATCGATCTTCTGCAACTCCACGGCTTCGACGCGCTCACCCCGCACGAGGAGGTGCTGTCCACCCTCGACGGCCTCGTGAAGGCGGGCAAGCTGCGCTACATCGGCGTCTCCAATTTCTCGGGCTGGCATCTGATGAAGGCGCTGGCGACGTCGGACCGCTACGGCTGGACGCGCTATGTCGCCCACCAGGCCTATTATTCGCTCGTCGGCCGCGATTACGAATGGGAACTGATGCCGCTCGGGCTCGCCGAAGGCGTCGGCGCGGTGGTGTGGAGCCCGCTTGGATGGGGCCGCCTCACCGGCAAGATCCGCCGCGGAGCGCCGCTGCCGAAATCGAGCCGCCGCAACGACGAGAAGCAGAACGACATCGGCCCCCAGGTGGACGAAGAATATTTCTTTCGCGTCGTCGATGCGCTCGATGCGGTCGCGGCCGAGACCGGCAAGAGCGTGCCGCAGATTGCGCTGAACTGGCTGCTGCAGCGGCCCACGGTTGCGACCGTGATCATCGGCGCGCGCAACGAACAGCAGCTTCGCGACAATCTGGGCGCCGTCGGCTGGAACCTGACGCCGGCGCAGGTCGCCAGGCTGGACGAGGCCAGCGCGGTGACGCCCGCCTATCCCTACTGGCATCAGCGCTTCTTTGCTGACCGCAACCCGCCGCCCGCATAGAGCGGCCTACGCCGCCGCGAAGGCGGTGGCTTCGGCATCCTCGCCGTCGAGGACCGAGGCGACCGCGTGCACGACCGAGGCGATGCGGACGGCAGCCTGGACCTGCTCGGCGGTCATGCCGCCAGCGCGCACCACCTTCTCGTGGCTGTCGATGCACGCGCCGCAGCCGTTGATGGCCGAAACGGCCAGGCACCACAGCTCGAAGTCGGTCTTGTCGACGCCGGGCCTGCCGATCACGTTCATGCGCAGCCGCGCAGGAATGGTCTTGTAGTCCGGCGCGCTCGCCAGATGGGTGAAGCGGTAATAGACGTTGTTCATGCCCATGATTGCGGCGGCGGCGCGCGCTGCGGTAAGCGCCTCCGGCGACAGCTTGGGCGCGAATTCGGCGAAGATCGCCTTGGTGGTGGCGGCGTGCCGCGAAGCCAGCGCGCAGGCGATGAACGTCCCGGCTCGCTGCTGCTCGTTGAGGGCGGGCTCGGCGGCGAGGCTGGAGAGGTTGAGCTTCAGGTCCTTGGCGTATTCGGGCAGGCGTTCCTTGAGCGCTTCGATCGACATGGTGATTCACCTTGGGTTCCGAAATGAGAAACCCCGCCGGCGGGAGGGGACACGCCGGCGGGGCTCACTCAAGACCTGGCCGAAGGGAGGGGGGTCGACGGCCGGGCCCACATGGCAGTTACGCGGCGGGCTTGATTACATCCTCGCCCTTCTGCCAATTGCAGGGACACAGTTCGTCGGTTTGCAGCGCATCGAGCACGCGCAGGACTTCCTGCGGGTTGCGGCCGACATTCATGTCCGTCACATAGACAAACCGGACGATGCCCTCGGGATCGACCACGAAAGTGGCGCGCTTGGAGACGCCCGCTTCCGCATCAAGAACGCCGAGCGCGGTCGAAAGTTCGCGCTTGATGTCCGACAGCATCGGGAAGGGCAAGTGCTTCAGGTCGGCGTGGTTCTGGCGCCAGGCGAGGTGGACGAACTCGCTGTCCACGGACACGCCGTAGACGACCGCGTCGCGATCCTTGAAGTCGCCGTAGAGCTTGCCGAATCCTGCGATCTCGGTGGGGCAGACGAAGGTGAAATCCTTGGGCCAGAAGAACACGACCTTCCACTTGCCGGCGTCCGACGCGTGGGTGATGTCCGTAAACGCGGACTTGGGGTCGGTCGAAACGACGGCCTTCACGGCAAATTCGGGGAACTTATCGCCTACGCTCAACACCGGTCTGATCTCCGCTCGATTGTTGGTATTATACTTAGAATAATTCTAAACCAGTGTCAAGCTGGAATGACGTGTGCGGCATTTTGTACAAGCTAATGCAGCAACTATCTGTTCAAGAACACATTTTTCGTACTTATGCGATGCATTATCAACTGCGGCGGCGAAAAAAGGTATCCTTGGTGATCGTATCTACCCCAACTGCAAACCGGGATTCGCCGGTCGCCTCGTTCCGCAGTCGTGCGTGGATAGGTCTTCGGAATCCGGAATTGACACGCCGTCACCGTACCGGGTCGCACAAGGCGCGCTTGCGCCGCCGCGGCTCGGTCGAGGGCAGGCGTCTCCGTCTTGTTCGCAGGATGCGGGTGAGCGCGAAGGCGGCGGCCGTCGGGAGACGGTTCAGGCGGCGCGCGTCTCCGGCAGTGCCGCGGGGAGCCTCAGCCGGACCGTGGTGCCGTCGCCCACTCCGCTCACGATCGAGAATTCGCCGGCCATGAGTTCGATCAGGCCTTTGGCGATGGGGATGTCGAGGTCCGCACCTTTAGGGCCGGCGACGAGGTGGTTTTCGTTCTGACCGAACGGCCTTGTGCAGGCGGAAAGCCGGGCCGGCTCGATGCCGTCGCCTTCGTCGCGGATTTCGATGAGCACGCATGGGCCTTCGCACTTGAGCGCGAGATGGACCGCCCGCCCGCCGGCGCTGTTGCCGATCGCGTTGTCCAGCAGGCGCTCGATCGCATGGGTCAGGCTCAGTGCCGATCCTTTGCACCATGCGCCGCCGTCGGGCGCCTCGAATTCGATGCGGACATCCCGCGACTCGGCACGCGCACGGACCGCATCGACGGCCCGTTGCGCGCTCAGCCCGGCATCGATCCACTCGCGCTCGGTTCCGGTATCGTGCGCTTCGATGCGGGCGATCTCGATCATGTCGTTGACGGATTTGAGCAGGCACTTTCCGCTCTGCTTGATGTGCCCGGCGTATTCGGAATAGCGCGGGGACCCCAGCGGCCCGAACATTTCGCGCAGGAGGATGTCGGAGAATCCGATGATCGCGTTGAGCGGCGTGCGCAACTCGTGGCTTACGGAGCCGAGGAACACCGACTTGACGCGGCTCTCCCTGAGTGCGGAGGCGGCCTCCGCCTTGGCCGTGATGAACTGGCGCTGCAACGCCAGCCAGCGCAACATGATCAGACCTTGAATGAGCGCGAGCAGGATCAAAATGCCTGTCGCGGGCAAGGCGGCCGACCGCATGAACGCGGTGCCCGGTCGCTCCGGCACCCATTCGAGCCATACAAGCGCACGTCCCTGCGCATCGGCGAGGGGGAAGCTCGCCCAGTCGTCCGGCGCCCGGGGACCGTCGACGACACGAAGCTGCGTGGCGCCGAAGCCGCCCTGCAAACCGTCATATTGTGCCGGCTTCACCGGTTTCAGGAAGATGGCGGCGTAGGGAGTCCGCCTTGCCAGGGCGAGGTCGCTTGGGGTCTCCGGCGTAACCAGCGAGCAGACGGCATAGTAGGGCAGGCCGCCCACGATGATGACGCCTTCGAGGATCGGCGGCGGCTGGCGGACCGATGCTGCCCGCACCGTGCGCAACAGCGCTTCGAGCCCCTTGGCGTGCCGGAAGTTCGGCGCGGTGATGTTCCTGGACTTCTCGCCCACATGCAGGAAGACCAACTCGTTCCCGGGCCCCAAGATCGCCGTGAGATAATTGCCCATCGTGTCCTGATAGGGTCCGAACTGATAGGCTATCCAGGCATCGTTCCTGCGCTTGACGATGTTGTCGAAGGCATCCTGCCAGTAGATCATCTGGCGGACCTGCCCTCGAAGATAGTTGTATGCGTCTTCCGTTTCGGCGCCGGCGATGATCTTCTGAGTCCGCAGCGAGGCATGGTCCTGCCGCCACGCCGCCGTGCAGACCACTGCGGCGATGCTCACCACGGCGACGATGAAGCCGACGGCAAGATGAAGCGAGATCGGACGCAGGTCTCTTTGCATGAGAGGGAAGAGCGGAGTTTTCTGCCCCGGTATGAAACTCGAAACCGGTTAACTTCCCCCAAACCGCACGCAATGCCCGATATGAGAGTCGCGCAATCGCTCGTTGTGCTTACGGTTGAAGATGCCGATTGTCCGTGCTTGTCGCTTCGGACGTCGAAGCGGAAACGGATAATCGGTTCGACCGGGGGTAGAGGACCTGTTCTTCCGCATCCGGGCCGCGGGGCACCGCCGAGCCGGCGACGAACTCGGGCGCGGACGCCGGGGAGGCGCCTAGCCCGCTTCGACTTCTTCCTTGGCGGCGGCGTTGGCCGCTTCGAGGGCGTGGCTGTAGCGCACGGCGATCTTGGCGAACCGCTTGGGACCCCAGACGCAATGCAGCGTTTCGGCCTCGCCCGAGGTCTGGCGGAAGACGACGTCGCCGTAGCCGAGCATCTGCTCCCAGAAGGTGTAGTCCTGCTGGGCGTCGACGACGCGGGAAAGCAGGATGCCGTGCATGTGATAGTCGAAGATGCCGTGGTGGATGATGATGCGCAGCGGCGTGATGACGTAGCGATGCGTGCTCCAATCCGCCACATGCGAAAGGGCGAAGGGGATCGAGAACACCAGCGGAATGTAGAATCCCACCAGCACCTCATTGTGCGGCAACAGGCGGAACACGGCCCCGAACCATCCCGTGTCGCCGCCGAGCCTGACCACGGTCAGATTCACGAGCCAAGCGCATTCGAACAGGGTGACGAAAATCGCGATCAGCACCGGAATGCCGATCCAGCGCCAGGCCGTCCTGTCGGCGCGGATGTCGCGCACGAGCTTGATCCAGTGCACGCACGTCTCGTGCACCTTGACCTCGCCTTCCTCCAGGATGCGCCGGATGCGCGAACCGCCGCGGAACAGGTTCGCGATCTTCAGAAACACGAGGAACATGATGAGCGAGGCAAGGCCCGTCGCCACGAAGCTGTTCACCGAAAACGGCGTCGAGGTGCAAAACAGCACGGCGTCCACCGCGAGCGCGAACAGAAACGCGCCCCAGCGCAGGCCCTTCCACAACTTGCGCATCGGTATCCCCCCGACAGCGCCATCAGATTGCGCCGAAATTCTGGTTGCTCAATGCGGCAATTCTGCGTTGATGAATGGCGATGCTCAGCGGGCTGAATTTGCTGCGGAAAAACCTGAGTTCAAATCGCGCAAGCAAGTGCGAAAGCGTTGACGGGCGTGCCGCGGCAAAGCCAATCTGCCCGGGTTCGGCGCGCGGGGAGGGCGGACGGGTGGAGGGCAATTCTGCGGATCTCAAGCGCGCTCTGTCTCGTGCCCGCGCGAAACTGCATCGCTTCTCGACCGATGACAGCCCCGAGGCTGTTCTCAACCGAAGTCTGGCGATCCTGATCCTGGTCACGCTGGTCACCGCCAAGTTCAGCGAAGTGTTCTTCCAGGCGGACGAGCACTATCAGGTGCTCGAATTCATGAGCTACAAGCTCGGCATCACCGGCGCCGCCGATCTGCCGTGGGAATTTTCCGCCCGCATCCGTCCCTGGATGCAGCCGTTCCTCGCTTGGCTCGTCGCCAAGCCGTTGATGATCGCCGGCATCCGCGACGCCTTCACGCTGACCTTCGCCGTCAGGCTGGCGACGGGGTGCGCGTCGCTAGTGGCGCTCGTGGCCTTCGCCAGGCTGATGCTGGGCGACCTCGGCCGGCCGGACGAGAAACGCGCCTACGCGCGCATGCTGCCGTTCATGGGATTCCTGCCGTACCTGTTCGTGCGCACGTCTTCGGAATCGCTTTCGACCGGATTCTTCACGCTCGGTCTGGTCATGGCGATCCGGGCGGCGCGTTCGGGTTCGCTTCGCCGCATCGCCGTGGCGGGCGTTCTGTGCGGGATGGCGTTCGAATGCCGCTTCCAGTCCGCGATTCTCGTTCTCGGTCTCCTGGCGTGGCTGATGTTCCAGGCCCGCGCGCACGCGTCCCTGCTCGCGGCATTCGCCGGCGGCTGCCTTGTTCCCGTCGCGGCGGCGCTGCCGGTCGACCGCTGGGGATACGGCGTGTGGTGCTTCCCGCCGTGGGGCTATTTCGACATCAACCTCGTCCAGGGCCTGGCGGCACGGATGTCGGGCAGCGCGCCGTTCTACGCCTATGCCTACCTGATTCCGGGAAACATCTTCTTCCCGATCGCCGCGTTCCTTCTGGTCGCCATGATCGTCGCCTGTGTGCGCAATCCCCGCAGCTACGTCACCTGGGTGACGGCGCCGTTCTTCGTCGTTCACTGCATCCTGGCGCGCAAGGACGAGCGTTTCCTGTTCCCGCTCGCCATCCTGGCGACGTCTTACCCGGTGCTCGCCTTCTCGCCGTCGAAGGACCGCCTGTTCGCCGGCTTCGGGCGGCTGTGGGGCTATCGCCGCTCGATCCTGGCCAAGGCGGTCGGCTGGAGCGCGGCCGCCGCGATGGCCTTCCTTGCCGTCTATCCGTTCGGCATCCGCCCGCATGTGAAGATGGACAAGTACCTCTATCGCACCTATCCGCACGGACTCACCGCCTACAGCTTCTCGGCCATCCCGTTCACCGGCCTGCCGATGTACCGGCCGCCGCACTTTCGTTCGGAGCGCCTTTCCTCGCAGGCCGAGCTCGACGCGCTGCTTGCGAAGGGGCCCGTGTACCTGTTTTCCGAAACCCCCACGCTTCCCGCCGGCACGCTGCCCTCGGGCGTCGGGGCGGCGCTGCTCTATTCCGAATTCCCGTTTGCCGCCGATCCGCAAATGGCGCGATGGGGCACCAGCCTCACCTGCGATTACGCGGTGTGGCGCAAGGCGGGGCCGATCCATCCGCCGCCGCTGGCGTGGATGACGCTGTTCCGGCTCGAGCGCGGCCGGGCGTCGAATGCGGCCGTCTCGCCCTGCATTCCGTTCTGGAACGGGCCCGCGCTGGCGCCGCCGCCGCCTCGCACCATGCCGTAAGGCTCACGCCCTGCGCCCGGCGCGGATGTCGCATTCGAGGAACCAGCTTCCGTCGTCCATCTTGCGCTCGCCCGTCCAGCGGAACGAGTCGGGGCGGATCTCGGTGAAGCTCCAGCGGATGTCGCGGTTATCGCGCCCCTTGCCGATCTGCACGATGTCCTTGCCCGACACGCGGCCGATCTGGTGCGTGAAATACTGCTTGTACGGCTCGTTCCACAGGATGTGCCAGGCGTCGATCGCGGGGTCGTAGACCCGCAAGGTGGTGCCGTGAAACCAGCCTGGGAGGTTCCAGACGTCCTGGATCGCGCGGCCTTCCAGGATCCAGCCGAAGTCGATCGTTCCGGCGGCCTCGACCCATTTGCCGGGCTCGGGTTGGAGCCTGGCCCGCATGGTCCAGCCTCCGATCAACCAGCCGTACAGCATCAGTTTTTCCGCCAGCTCCGGGCAGGGCTGGCCGGCGTGAAGCGCCTCTGCGAAGCCGAAATCTCTGGTCATGTTTGTGCCCCGATGGAATGTTACCGAAGCTGTCTAGGCGAGGACGATTCCGGCCGCTTGGGGAAAATTGCATGGCGCAGGTCGCGCGCGAACTGGCGGCGGGGGCGGGCTGGCGCGTCGGCGAAATCGTCTGCTCGTCGGGCCCGGACGATCCGGTCGAGGAGGAGCGCCACGACGGCGCCTGCATCGCGGCGGTGCTCGGCGGCACCTTCCGTTATCGCACCTCGCAAGGCGCCGCGCTGATGGCGCCGGGAACGCTGCTGCTCGGCAACGAGGGACAGGAATTCGCATGCGGCCACGAGCACGGCACGGGCGATCATTGTCTCAGCTTCCATTATTCCCCCGCCTTTCTGGATGCGGTCGCCGCCGCGATCCCGGGTGCCAAGACCGCCCGTTTCCGCACGCCCGCCCTGCCGCCCGCAGCTCCGCTGGTGCCGCTGTTCGGCGAGGCGGCGGCCGCGGCGGAGACCGCCGATTGCGACGCCTTCGAGGAAATCGCCTGGCGCCTCGCGGGCTATGCCGTGTCGGCGGGCGCGGAATCGACGCCAGCCGATTTCCGAAGCCGCATCGAGGAAGAGCACGCCGTCGCGCTCGCCGCACGCAAGATCGAATCCGAGGCGCTCGAACTGGAATCGCCCGCACTGTCGCTTTCGGCGCTCGCCGGGTGCGCCGGGATGAGCCCTTATCGGTTTCTGCGCCTGTTCGCGCGCGCCGTCGGCATGACGCCGCACCGCTACGTGCTGCACTTGAGGCTGGCGCGCTCCGCCGAATGGCTGATCACGCGCGAAGACGAGATATCCGCGATCGCCTTCGATGCCGGGTTCAACGATCTGTCCGGATTCAACCGCCGCTTCCGGCGCGTGATGGGCGTGACCCCCGGCGCGTACCGTGCGCGGCGCGCCGCGAACGGCGCCTGACAGACTCTTCGAAAACCGAACCAGGGCCGAGGCGGCGGAGCTTTTCCGCTTCGCCAAACTTGCCCACTGCTGGCAGGACTTGCCGCCTTTGTCTCAAAGCATGGCGAAGGAACGAATTGGTAACGGTGTTTTTTCGACCGCGGCGGAATGAGCCGGATGGCACGAGGAGTGCTTCGCCCTTTGCCGGTGGAGCGGCAACCAACAATGGAGAAATCATGTCCATTGCAGCAATCGGGAGCGGGCAAAACCAGTTGCTGGCAAGCCTGCTCTCCAGACTCACGACGACGAGTCCGATCTCGGCTGATTCCGCCTCGGCGAGCGCCGGCACGGGCTCATGCAGCACGGACTCGACCACCGCGGCGTCCGGCAGCGGGCTGACGGGAAGCGCCACGGCGCAACTCAGCGCCGATGTTCTCGGCCTTCTTTTGATGATGCAGTCCGATCCCTCGTCGGGGACGGCGAACGCTTCGTCTTCCGCGGCGGCTTCGACGTCCACCAGTCCGCTTTCCAGTCTGGTGTCGGCCATCGACACCGACGGCGACGGTACGATCTCGCAGAGCGAACTCGAAACCTACATCGAGGGCCAGGGCGGCACGCAGGCGCAGGCCGATGCGCTCTATGCCGGCCTCGATCAGAACGGTTCGGGAAACCTCACGCAGACCCAGCTGGCGAGCGATCTTCAGAATGCCGCGCCCGTCCATCACGGTCATCATCACCACCATCACGGCGGCGCCGGGGCGTCGTCGGGGCAGGTGGGCTCGCGACTCGTTCAGGCGATGGACTCGAACGGCGACGGTTCGGTCGACCAGTCCGAGTTCGAAAGCTTCGTCACCGCGCTGGGCGGCACGGCGAGCCAGGCCGATGCCGATTTCTCCGCGCTTTCCGGACAGAGCGGCGGCGGGATCACGGCCACTCAGTTCGGCAGCGCCATCTCGGCCTTCGAGCAGAGCGCGAACGCCGGCTCGAGCATCGTTCTCAATCTGCTCGACGATGTCGCCAAGACCGTCACCGGCACGGCCGCATCCGGCACGGCCGCCGGTTGAACGCGGCGACTTGCATCCGGGGCCTGGCAGAAGCCGGCGCCCCGATCGCTTCTGGAAGCGATCCCGCCTGATTAACCAGCTCCGAGTGCCACCGCGATGTGATAGGCGGCAAAGGCGGCGATATACGCCAGCGCCAGCATGTAGCCGAACGTGACCCACATCCATTTCCAGCTGCCGGTCTCGCGCCGGATCACGGCGAGCGTCGAGGCGCATTGCGGCGCGAAGATGTACCAGGCAAGGAACGCCAGCGCCGTGGCCAGGCTCCATTGCCCGGCGAGCCGTGACCCGATCGCGCTTGCGGCATCGCTGCCGCCGGCGATCGAATAGACGGTGCCGAGCGCGGCCACGGCCACTTCGCGCGCCGCCATGCCTGGGATCAACGCCACGCTGATCTGCCAGTTGAAGCCGACCGGAGCCAAGAGAGGATGGATCAGCTTGCCGACCATCGCCGCCAAGCTGTAGTCGATCGCCGGGCCGGTCGCGCCCGCCGGCGGCCGCGGAAAGCTGGCGAGAAGCCACACCATCATCATCATGGCGAAGATGGTGGTGCCGGCGCGATAGAGGAACGCCTTGGCGCGGGTGACGAGGCCCAGGCCCACGCTCTTCAGCCGCGGCAGCTTGTAGTCGGGAAGCTCGAGCATGAAGGGCGGGCTCGGCTCGTTGCGCCAGAAAACGAATTTCGCCGCGGCCGAGACGCCGAGCGCGGAGAGGATGCCGGCGCCGTAGAGCCCGAACATCACCAGCCCCTGCAGGCTGAAAAGCCCCCACACCGCCGTGTCGGGAATGAAGGCGGCGATGATCAGGGTATAGACCGGAATGCGCGCCGAGCAGGTCATCAAGGGCGCCACCAGGATGGTCGTCAGCCGGTCGCGCTTGTTGTCGATCACCCGCGTCGACATGATGCCGGGGATGGCGCAGGCGAAGCTCGAGAGCAGGGGAATGAAGGCGCGCCCGTGCAGGCCCGCTCCGCCCATGATCTTGTCCATCAGAAACGCCGCGCGGGCCATGTAGCCCAGGTCTTCCAGGAGCAGGATGAACAGGAACAGGATCAGGATCTGCGGCAGGAACACCACCACGCTGCCCACGCCGCCGATCACGCCGTTCTCGATGAAGCTTTGCAGCAATCCGGCCGGGAGCATCGCGTGCGTCGAAGCGCCGAGCCAGTCGAAACCGCCCTGGATGAGGACCATCAGCGGCCTGGCCCAGGTGAATACCGCCTGGAACATCACGAACAGGACGGCGAACAGGATCGCGAGCCCGGCCACGGGATGCAACAGGACGCGGTCGAGCCGCGAAGTCAGCGTGTCGGGCGCGGGCGGTGTCTTGACGGCGGCGCGGATGATGTCGTCGGCGCGGCGCTGATCGGCGCGCAGTTCGGCGGCGCTGGGCGTGCGCCAGGTGCTCTCGCCCGCACCGCCCTGCGGCGCCAGCCTGTCGAGTTCGACGAGCACATCCGCGATGCCGCCCTTGCGCACGGACACCGCGGTCACCACCGGCACGCCGAGCATCTCGGAGAGCTTGGCGGCGTCGATCTCCATGCCGCGGCGGCGCGCGATGTCGTGCATGTTGAGGACGAGCATCATCGGCCGGCCGGCGCGCTTCAGCTCCAGCGCCAGCCTCAGGGCCAGCCGCAGATTGGTGGAATCGGCGACGCAGACGAGAAAGTCCGGAGCCGTTTCGCTCGCCAGCTTGCCAAGCACGACGTCGCGGGTGATCTCCTCGTCGGGGCTGCGCGCGCGCAGCGAATAGGTCCCCGGCAGGTCGATCAGGCGGATGCAGTGGCCTGCGGGCGTGTGCACCACGCCGGCGATGCGCTCCACGGTCACGCCCGGATAGTTGGCGACCTTCTGGCGGCTGCCGGTGAGGGCGTTGAACAGCGAGGTCTTGCCGCTGTTGGGGGTGCCGACAAGGGCGGCGTTGCAGGAACCCAGGCCGGCAGGTGCCGGGCCCGCCTCGCCGGTGAGCGCCTCGGAGCAGCAGTCGGCCATGTCGGCTCCGGATGCTAGACGACGAGAATGGCCATCGCTTCGCGGCGGCGCAGCGCGACGGTGGCGTTGTCGACGCGCACCGCGATGGGATCGCGGCCGATGATGCCCTCGTGCAGGATTTCCACCGAGGCGCCCTCGACGAAACCGAGTTCGATCAGGCGGCGCTCCAATTCATCGGCGGGAAGTCCCGAGCCGTTGCCCGCGGTATGGATCGCATCGATGCGGCCGCGAAAGCCCGGCCTGGCGTGGCCGAGGGGCGAACGGGCGACGACGGGCGGAGATTCACGGAGCATTACGAACACATCCCAGTTGAGACTCTAGTTGCGAGCCATTCTCAATATCATCTATCAGAAACTTGGACAAGGAGTCAAGGTTCCAACTGCCGCAGGCGGATTCGCGCCGCGTACTTAGGGACTCAATACGGGCGCGTCGCGTCGGTATTTGCCGCAAGACGGGTGCGTGGCCCCGTCCGAGATTCTTGAACACGGAGAAGCAGGAAATCCCATGAGCCGGCGCGGGTTTTGACAAGAGCATTCGCGGGCGACGACATCCCCGCCGATGGCTCCGCCCGCGCTCGCCATCTTCTCTGCAATCGCCGCTGCCATCCCCAAAGCAACGGAAGAGACTGTGCTCGAACGCTGACCGCAAACGGCAAAAAAGGGGGCGGGACAAGCGCCCCACCCCCTGAACGCGATTCAAGACGGCGCTATTCGATCCACAGCGCGCTGGTGATGATGCGCGGATAATAGCGGCTTGCCTTGCCTTCGCCGGAGACGATCTGGTCGCAGCAGGCCCAGTACGAGCTGCCCTCGGTCTGCCACTTCACGTGCGCCGCATCGGCCTTCTTGAATACCGCGGCGACCGCCGGATCCTTGTCGAGCCCGAACACCTTGCGCGTCACGTGCATGAAGATCGAGATCTTGCTCATCCACGAATTTGTGGAAGTGGACGAGAGCTTGATGCCGCCGTCGTCGAAGGCGTTGGGATGCTTCGGATCGGTAAGGAGCTTGCGCGTGTGCTCCTTCAACACGTCGAACATCTTCTTCTCGGCCGGGCTCGAGTAGATCGCTTCCGGCGTCACGCCGGCATAGCCTGTCTTGGCGAAGTAGAGCGGATAGGCGCAGCCCTCCACCGCCGGCAGGATGCGCGAGTGGTAGCCTGGATTGTTCTTTTCGAAGATGGCGGGAAGGATGCCGTCGACCGCCTGTTTCGAGACGACGTCGGCCACCTTCTCGGCCAGCGCCTGGCACTTCTCCTGGTTCGCCTTGTCGCCGAGGTCGCGGAACATCAGGGCCAGCGCGCGGTAGGTCGCCCAGCTCTTCACCGCCATGTAGACGTTGTTGCGCGTCTGGGCGAGCGAATGATCGAGGCTGTCGTAGGTGGTGATTTCCTGTCCGCCCGCCGTCTTGGTGGAATCGTACTGCGCGAAGCCGACTTCGCCGCCGCGGTTGATCATGCTGGCGAGCACGTCTTCGACCACCTTCTTGTTCTTCTTGAGCCAGTCGGCGTCGCGCGTCTTGGCGAGATAGCACCCCGCGGTCAGCGTCCAGTTGCAGAGCTGCTCGACCGTCATGTAGCTGAACGTGCTCGTCAGGTTGGCGAGCTCGTAGCTGGAGCGTCCCTTGGGTGCGAAGTTGTTGTGCGCGCCCATGTCGTGACAGAAGCTGATGCCGCCCGGCTTGGTGTCATAGGGCCGCGACAGCTGGGCCGCATCCGGCGGCGGCGGCGGCGCCGACGGATCGTGGGCGTGCGAGGAGAGCTGGACCTCGCTCTTGTAGACCTTGACCTCGTCCGTATAGCTGTAGCGCTTGACAAAATTGTCGAGCAGGTTCTTCACCAGCCAGGGATTGTGGTCCAGCTCCCAGAACACGTGGTCGACCGCCAGATCGAGCGTGTTCATCATGCAGTATTCGCCTTCGTTCACCACCCAGAACGGCTGCTTTTCGATCTCGAGCAGTTGGGTTGAGCCGTAGTAGCTGTGAGTGGCGTGGCTGATGAGGAATTTCTGATCGTCGGAAAGCGGCGCGGCTTCGAGTTTCTCGTCCAGTTTCTGCGCCTTTTCGATCAGCTTGTCGGCCGCATCCAGCGTCGAGCGCAATACGTCGGTCAGGCCCGTGTAGTAGTTGCGGTATAGATAGGTGCCGTCCATGCCCGTCGTGACCGGCGCTTCGAGATAGGAGCCGATCGCCAGGGTCAAGGCGTACTTCCTGCCCGGCGGCACTTCCACGCCCACGCCCGGACACGAGCCGAGCAGGTGCACCGGATTGTACTTCTCGCGGATGCCGTCGGTGGCCGACCAGCGCATGAAGCCGAACGGCGCCGGGCCGGGCTTCTTGGCCGAAGTGATGTCGAACACTTCCGCCGCCACGCCTGCTTCGCGCCGGAACGCGAAGCCGACGCGGGTCGCGCCGCCAAGGTCATCCGTGATCATGCGCGGGCCGGGGCGTGAGTGGTTGAGGGCGAAGATGCCCGTCTTGGGCTTGCTGCCCTTGGTGTTGTCGATGACGAGTTGCGCCACGACCGCCGGGCGCAGGCCGTCGCGCATTTCGTCTTTCGACGCCTTGGCCGGATCAGGGATCGGTCCGAACGGCGTGTAAACGACGAAGGTGAGATCTTCCGCCTGCCAGGTGTCGCTCGCCCAGCCGTAGAAGCGCTGGATCGCATTCGGTGCGATGGGGACCGCGTCCGGGCGCACATTGGCCTCGGAAGGACCGGCGGTGAAGGCCTCCACCGCGCTGCTCGCCGCTCCGATGTAGAAGGGCAGACACTTGAGCGGCACTTCCGCATACCGGTCGCCGTCGATCAGCCCGATGAACACTTCCTGGTCCGCGGGCTGGCCGATCTGCAGGCCGATGCCGCCCTTGGTGCCGGGGTTGCCGCAGGTGAAGCTCATGAAGGCGCCCATCGGCGAATGCTGGGCGTTGAAGCCGATGGGAGCGGAAAGCGGGCGTTTGGTCATGGGATTTCCTCGCAGTGGATGCGCCGTTCTATGCCGGCTGCCGGGCGCGCATGGTAACGATAACAGAGGCGGGCACAAGCACCGTCGCGGGTAATTCGGCTCGCGTGTAAGCTACTGTAATGCATCGCCGATCCATCTGTCACCCGGACCAATGCGGGGCGCGGGAGGACGAAGGCTGCAGCAGACTCTGCGCCAGGCACCCCAAGCGTCGCGTTGTCCGGCCTTCTTTTTTGCGATAGCGCTCGCCCGCATGGAATCGATTTTGGAAGTGATGGACTTCGCCACGGCGAAGCGCGAGGTCGTCTATCGCACGCACGAACACATCGAAGCGCCGAACTGGTCGCCGGACGGTTCGCATTTCCTCTTCAACAGCGCGGGGCTTCTGTACCGCCTGCCGCTCTCGGGAGGAAAGCCGGAGAGGATCGATACGGGACCGCTCACGCAGCTCAACAACGATCACGGCATATCGCCCGATGGCCGATGGATCGTGGTGAGTGACAAATCGGAACCCGACGGCAAGTCGCGCATCTCGGTCCTGCCGGCCGAAGGCGGAACGCCGCGGCTCGTCACGGCGGAGGCTCCGTCGTACTGGCACGGATGGTCGCCCGACGGCAAAACGCTTGCCTACGTCGCGGCGCGGGGCGGCAGCCGCATTCTCAATTTGTGGAGCTGTCCGGCGGAAGGCGGCGCCGAAACCCGGCTCACCTTCACCGACGGTCTCGACGACGGTCCGGATTATTCGCCAGACGGCCGCTTCATCTACTTCAATTCGGTCAGAAGCGGGAACATGAAGCTCTGGCGCATCCCAGCCCGGGGAGGCGAGCCGGAACAGCTCACCTTCGAAGATGACGCGCGCGATTGGTTCCCCCATCCCTCTCCGGACGGCCGCTGGATCGTGTTCATTTCCTTCGGCACGGACGTCGCAGTTTCCGATCACCCGCCGGGCAAGAACGTCGTGCTGCGCGCCATGAGCGCCGCGGGAGGGCAGCCGCGCGTGCTGGCGCACCTTTTCGGCGGGCAGGGAACACTGAACGTGCCTTCGTGGTCTCCCGACAGCCGACGCTTCGCCTTCGTCAGCTATCGGCTGTGAAGCAGATTGTAGACATTATTTACAGTCGATCCGGTAGGGCGGACTTACCCCATTGAATCTGCACGCCGTGCGTCGTTGGCACGCGGTTTGCGGAGCAAAGCGCGGACCACGAGGGGTTTGCGCCGTGAACTTCGCCAGAACTTCGATTGTTGCCGCCGTCATCTGCTTCGCCGCGCTGTCGCGAGCGGCATCAGCCTACGTCACGCCGTTCACGCTAACGCACAACGGCCAAGTCGCCAGTTTCACTTCGGCCCCGGATCCGAACGGCTTCGTCGTTTCGGACGTGATTCCGTTCCAGACGCTGCAGGGTCTGACACTGATCGAGCTGTTGTCCGACAACAACGAGCTGACCATCGAATTCTCGCAGCCCTTGTCCTCGCTTTCTTTCGATTTCGCGCTCGACGTACCGGGCCCGGCAAACCTCGATTACGAGGTCTTCTCGGGCGGCTCGCTGCTCTTCTCCGGCTCGGCGACCGGCAGCGTCCCGCCCGGCATGTTCTTCGCAGAGGGCTTGGCGGATGTGACCGCCCCCTCCTTCGACACGATCGTGCTTTCCTCCACGGATGCGAGCGCCTTCGCGATCGACAATATCCTGTCGGTCAACGTCGCGGGCGCGCCGTGGCTGCTCACCTTCGACGAGCCCGAACCGCTGAGCATCGCGCTGTTCGGCACCGGTCTCCTGGGGGCAGCGTTCCAGCGCCGCCGCCGCGCAACTTGAATCGAAGCGCGTTCGGACCCATGTAGAGGGCCATGTTGCCGGCGCTCTTCGTTTCCCACGGTTCTCCCACCCTGCCGCTGGACGACTGTCCGGCGCGCGATTTCCTGCGCAGCCTGGGCGGGCAACTGCCGAGGCCCTCGGCGATTCTGGCGATCTCGGCGCATTGGGACGCGGACACGCCGTCGGTCAATGCCGTCGCCCGCAACGACACGATCCATGACTTCTCCGCCTTTCCCAAGCCGCTCTACGAGCTTTCGTACGACGCGCCGGGCTCGCCGGCGCTGGCGGAACGAACCGCCGGCTTGTTGACGCGCGCAGGGGTGCCGGTGGAGATCGACCGGCAGCGGGGCCTCGATCACGGCGCCTGGGTGCCGCTGATGCTGATGTATCCGGATGCCGGTATCCCCGTGGTTCAGCTTTCAATTCACCGCTCGCACAGTGCACGGCACCACATCGATTTCGGCCGCGCGCTGCGGCCGCTGCGCGACGACGTGCTGATCCTGGCGAGCGGAGGTTTTGTGCACAACCTCGGGGCCTTAGCCTGGAACGGCGGGCCGGAGCCCGGCTGGTCCCGGAGCTTCGCAGATTGGATGGACCGCGCATTGACCGAACGCCGCGACGAGGACCTCGCGCACTATCGCACGCGCGCGCCCGATGCGGTCACTGCGCATCCATCCGACGATCATCTCATGCCGCTGTTCGTGGCCTACGGCGCGGGCGAGACGACGGCGCGGATTCACACGAGCGTGACATTAGGTTCTCTGCGAATGGACGCCTACCGCTTCGATTAATCGCTTGCCCCGTTCGTATTGCGCTTGACGGGCGGGGTGCCCCCGCACACCCTGCCGCCGGCGAAATGGAGGCATTCATGGCGAAGCTCGAAGGCAAAGTGGCTGTTATCACCGGCGCGAGCGCCGGTATCGGCCGTGCAGCGGCGCGGGCGCTGGCACGCGAAGGAGCCAAGGTCGCGCTCACGGCGCGGCGGCGCGAACGCCTCGAAGAACTGTCCGCGGAGATCAGGCGGTCGGGCACCGAGGCGGTGTTCGTCTCCGGCGACGTGCGCGAGGAGCAGACCGCCAAGGACATCGTGGCGCGCACGGTGAAGGCATTCGGACGCATCGACATCCTGATCGCCAACGCGGGAATGGCCTACTACCGCAACCTCGTCGACACATCGATTTCCGAATACGACGAAATGATGGACATCAACATGAAGGGCACGTGGCTCATCACCCGCCACACCGTGCCCGTGATGATCAAGCAGCGCGAGGGCCAGATCCTGCTGGTTTCGTCGATGGCCGGCGTCTACGGTTTCGCGGGAGAGGCGACCTACTGCGCCACCAAGTTCGCGCAGGTCGGTTTTGCGCAAGGTCTTGACAAGGAACTTCGCGGCCACGGCATCAAGGTCGGCACCGTGAACCCGGGCGGCGTGAAAACCGAGTTCGCTCTGGGCAAGGGCCGCACCGACGAAATGGTGGAGAAATCGGGCTGGCTCGAGCCCGAGGACGTCGCCGAAGCGATCGTTTTCGCGTGTACGCAGCCCAAGCTGAGCCGGATCATCCAGATGCAAATGCGCACGATGGCAGAGTCGCTGACCTAAGGGATAACCGCTAATCCCGAACTCGGCGAGCCACGCCCAGGAAACGGGCACTGGTCACTTTCGCAGCGAAAACGCGCAACACGGGACCGGCCGCGCGCACAATTTCGGAAAATGTCACTGCGGCACCGTTTCCTTTTTCCAGGAAAGCGCCGATGCTGTTCGCATGCTCCAGTTGCCTCTTCTCGCGTTCGGCATGATCGCCTGCATCCTCGGCATCATCGCGCTGCTGCCCGACTTCGACGGTTTCAGCGACGAGCATTTGACCGACGAGCGTTTCGGCCGGCGGGAGTAATCCGTGTGCTGAGAAGAATGCTCCCGTCCGTCCCTGGGTGATGGCGGTCACGCGGGCAAAATCCCGGGACCCGCCGCTCGATCAGTCAGCGATGCCGAAGAACAAAAGCGCGATCCCGATGGTGTCGACCAGCCCGTGGGTCAGGACCGCGACCCACAGATTGCGCCGGGCGAGCAGGTAGACAAGGCCAAGCACGAAGCCATCGCAT
>DATKOE010000006.1:0-5787 GCA_035524815.1 Rhizomicrobium sp. | reverse complement strand
GCGCAGCAAACAGCGGCAGTTCGTCGTCGTCGGGCAGGCGCCGCACCGCCCAAAGCGCTTCGCGGCGGTCCATCCCGAGCGAATGGAATGCGTCGGCCTCGGCGAGCAGCATCAAGGCGTGCTTGGGCAGGTGACGCGCGAGCAAGTCGACGTAGCGGCTCGTCATGACCGTGGCGTCAAGGGAAGGGCAGGAATGCGCGTGAATGACCGCGTTCGCCCATTCTTCCCTGAATCCGTCGATCTGGCGCAAGCCCAGACGCAAGCCGAGTGCGCCGAGCGCATCGCGTTCGAGCGTA
The DNA here is from genome assembly GCA_035524815.1 of Rhizomicrobium sp. Lineage (GTDB taxonomy): Bacteria > Pseudomonadota > Alphaproteobacteria > Micropepsales > Micropepsaceae > Rhizomicrobium. The sequence continues at coordinate 5,491 of DATKOE010000006.1, read as the reverse complement.
TTGTCCCACGCGCTGAAGCTCACATCGACGGGACGCGTGTCCACGCCGTGCTCGCGGGCATCGCGCACGATCTCGGCGGGAGCATAGAAGCCCATGGGCTGCGCATTGAGCAGCCCACAGGCGAACGCCGCGGGATGATGGCATTTGATCCAGGCCGACACATAGACGAGCTGGGCAAAGGCCGCCGCATGGCTCTCCGGAAAGCCGTATGTGCCGAAGCCTTCGATCTGCTTGAAGCAGCGTTCGGCGAAATCGCGTTCGTAGCCGCGCCGCACCATGCCGTCGATCATCTTGGTCTTGAACTTGTCCATGGTGCCCAGGTTGCGGAACGTCGCCATGGCGCGCCTCAGACCATTGGCTTCCGCCGGCGTGAATTCGGCCGCCACGATGGCGAGTTTCATCGCTTGTTCCTGGAACAGCGGCACGCCCTTGGTCTTCGACAGGACCTGCATCAGTTCGTCCGGCGGGCCGTGTTCGGGCGACGGCGAGGGATATTCGACCTTTTCGAGGCCGCTCCGGCGCCGCAGGTAAGGATGCACCATGTCGCCCTGGATGGGACCCGGGCGCACGATCGCCACTTCGATGACGAGATCGTAGAACTCGCGGGGCCTGAGGCGCGGCAGCATGTTCATCTGGGCTCTGCTTTCGACCTGGAAGACGCCGACCGCGTCGGCCCTGCACAGCATGTCGTAGACGGCCGGGTCTTCGCGGGGCACGCTGGCGAGATCCATATCGACGCCGTAATGCGTATGCATCAGATCGAAGGCCTTCCTGATGCAGGTCAGCATGCCGAGCGCCAGCACGTCGACCTTCATCATCCGCATCACGTCGATGTCGTCCTTGTCCCATTCGATGAAATAGCGGTCTTCCATCGTGGCCGGGCCGACCGGCACGATCTCGTCGAGCCGGTCGCGCGTCAGCACGAAGCCGCCGACATGCTGGGAGAGATGGCGCGGGAAGCCGATGAGATCGTTGGCGGCTTTCACGGCCCGCGCGATCAGGCGGTTCTGCGGGCTCAAGCCGCCCTGCTTCACCTCGAATTCCTCGAGCTTGCTGCCCCAGCTTCCCCACACGCCGCTGGCCAGATTGGCGGTGACGTCCTCGGTCAACCCGAACACCTTGCCGGTCTCGCGGATGGCGCTTCTGGGACGATAGCGGATGACGGTGGCGGTCAGCGCGGCGCGGTGATGGCCGTAGCGCTGATAGACGTTCTGGATCACTTCCTCGCGGCGCTCATGCTCGAAATCGACATCGATGTCGGGCGGCTCCTTGCGCTCCTGCGAAACGAAACGCTCGAAGAGAAGATCGATCTCCAGCGGATTGACGCCGGTGATGCCGAGCACATAGCAGACCGCGGAATTCGCGGCCGAGCCGCGGCCCTGGCAGAGGATCTTTTCCGACTTCGCGAAGCCGACGATGTCGTTGACGGTGAGGAAATAGGGCGCGATGTCGAGCTCCTGGATGAGCGCAAGCTCTTTCTCCAGCGTCTTGCGGATCTTCTCGGGCACGCCGTCCGGATAACGCCGCGCGGCGCCTTCCCAGGTGAGATCTTCCAGATGCTGCTGCGCCGTCTTGCCCGGCGGCACCGGTTCGTCGGGATAGTTGTAGCGGATCTGGTCGAGCGAGAAAGTGATGCGCTCCGCGAAGCGCAGCGTTTCCGCGACCGCGTCCTGCGCATGGCGGAACAGGCGCGCCATTTCCTCCGCCGGCTTCAGATGGCGCTCGGCATTGGCTTCGAGGAGGCGGCCCGCCTCGTTCAGCGTCACATGTTCGCGGATGCAGGTGACGACGTCCTGCAATTCGCGCCGCTCGGGCGCGTGATAGAGCACGTCGTTGGTCGCCAGGAGCGACACGCCGGCGGCGCGCGCGGTGCGTGCGAGCATCTTCAGCCTGCGCTGATCGTCACCCCGATACGGCATCGACGCGGCAAGCCAGACGCGGCCGGGGGCGGCAGCGCGAAGTGTGGTGAGGATCGCGTGAAGATTCCCACCTCCCCCTTGTGGGGAGGTCGAAATCGCGAAGCGATTTCGGGTGGGGGATGCGCCGGTGTCCCCACCCCACCCGACACACTCCGCTTTGCGGATTTTGTCGACCTCCCCATCAAGGGGAGGTGGGACGGAGTTCTTGTTGTTCCATGCCGTCTTCCACGGATCGTTGTGGCTCTTGCGGAGGCGCGGCGGCGGCGGGACGACGGCGAGCAGCAGGCCGTCCTGCCATTTCAGAAGATCATCGAGCGTCAGGAGACATTCGCCCTTGGCGGCGCGCGCCTTGCCTTCGCTCAGGAGCCGGCACAGACGGCCATAGGCCGCGCGGTCCGTCGGATAGGCGAGAATGTCCGGCGTGCCGTCCACGAACACGAGGCGGCAGCCGACGAGCAGGCGCGGCGCGCTGCCCGTCTCCTCCAGGATCTGGTTCAGCGCATCATAGGCGCGCACGATGCCGGCCAGCGTGTTGCGGTCGGCGATGCCGATGGCGGGAAAGCCGTAGAGCTTCGCCGCAGCCGCATATTCGTGCGGATGCGAGGCCCCCCTGAGGAAGGAGAAATTCGTGGTGACGGCGAGTTCGGCGAACATCACATCTCCCCTGCTATCAGGGGAAATATCAGGGGAGAGGAAAATCCTTCCCGCGCGCCGCGTGCAGGAAACCCTTGCGCCATGGGCCTCAAATGCATTTCCGCACCCGGACCCAAGGTGAAAAACAGGGTCACGCAGGGTGGAATCCGTCCGTACACAGATAACTTTGTGAACGGAGTTTCATTCTCGACCAGACCCCTCACCCGCGCCTGAACAGATGTCGAATTCAGCGCCTTGCATCCCTCTCCCTCAAGGGGAGAGGAGGAATGCCGTACCTCGCACAAGCGCCTGCAGAACCCCACGCTCTGCGAAACGATGTATGTGCAACGCGCAGAATTTCTCCTCTCCCCTTGAGGGAGAGGGATGCGAGGTACGGAACAGCCAGCCTGCCCAGGCGCGGGTGAGGGGGCGGTGCTCACGCGAACACGCCGTGCATGAACCACTGCGAGTCCGTCGTCTCCCGCCCGTAAAGCCCGGCGCGGTAGAGCCAGAAGCGGCGGCCCTTGCCGTCCTCCACCCGGAAATAATCGCGCGTCGGCACGGCTTCCCGGTGGCGCCACCATTCCATGGCGATGCGTTCCGGCCCTTCCGCGAAAATCACCTCGTGCAGCGCCCGCCGCCAGCGGAACCGCAAGGGCGGCCCGTCGGGGATTTCCGCGATGGCTTCGATCGGCTCGGGCCTTGCGAACATCCGCAACGGCCGGCGCGGCGCTTCGGCTTTGCCGCGGATCGTTTCCCATGCCGTTTTGCTCTCCTCCGCATGCTGCGCCGGCACCGCGATGCCGGCCGCTTCCGGGATATGCGTGTCGTTGGGCCGGAAGGCGAGAAGACGCGAGGCGCCGAAGCGCGCGGACAGCCGGTCGATCAGGAAGGCGACCTCGTCGTCCTCCTGCTGCGATGCATCGAGCGTGATCGCTTCCGGGTTGACGCGTTCGGCTTCCGGCACGGCGAGACGGATGAGGTCGAAGCCGAAACCGGGATCGAGCGGATCGGCGAGCGAGTCCAGCTTTTCGCGGAACAGCCTTTCGACGATCTTCGCGTCGCGCGTCGGCCTGCCCGTTTCGATGGCGAGACGGAAAACGGCGCCGTCGGCGCGAAAGAACGAGGCCTCGAGCTTCCGCGCGCCCTGGCTCCGCTCCTCCAGAATCTGCGCCAGCGATTGGGCGAGCGTCTGCAATGTCGCCGCGACGACGTCCTGATTGGTGACGGGATCGGCGAAGCGATGCTCGGCCATGTAATCGGGCAGCGGCAGGCGCGGCGAAATCGGCTTCTCGGCTTTGCCGAGCGCGCGGTCGAGAATGGCGGCGACGTCATGGCCGAAGCGGCCGACGATCTCGGCGCGGGTGCGGCCCGCCGCCTGCCCGATGGTCTTGAGGCCGGCGCGGCGCAACGCATGGGTCACAGGCGGATCGAGCAGCAGCGCCTCGATCGAAAGCTTTGCCACCATCGCGGCTTCTTCGCCGGCAGGGGCGATCGTGCCGTCCTTCTCGCGTGCCAGCGCCCGCGCCGCCATCGCCGTTCCCGCAAGGCCCATGCGCACGGCAAGCTTCTGTTTCCGAAGCGACGCTTTGAGCGTGTCGAGCAGCCCCTTCTCGCCGCCGAAGAGATGCGGCACGCCGGTCACGTCGAGGAGCAGCACATCCGGCGGATCGAGCGCCACGAACGGTGTGAAGCGGTCGCACCATGTCGCGATGTTTTCGAGCAGCTTGAGATCGGCGCGTTCGTCCGCCATGGCGACGGTGATCTCCGGCACCATCGCGCGCGCATCCGCGAGCGCCATGCCGCGCGAAAGGCCGATGGCCGCGGCTTCGGGGCTGACGGCGGACAGCCGCAGCGCATTCGCATCCTTCGCCGCAACGACGAGCGGCGTTTCAGCCGGTCGCTTCGCGGTGAGCCGGTCCGTCGCCAGATACGGAAACCACAGCGCCAGAATCCGGCGCCCCAAAAGATTGTTCATCGCTGTTCCACTCCATCACCCAATCGCCCGTCTGGCCGTGCCGGTTGCGCGTGAGCTGCGCGGCAAAGCGGGCAAAACCCCAATCGTCTTGTTTTTCGTGCGATATCGCCGGTGCGATCTTCCAGCGCGTCTCGGCGCTGCTCGAGTCCGGCTCCGCCATGAAGCGCAGCAGGAAGACGCTGACGCCTTTGGCGGCGGCGGCGAGCGTGAGCCGTCGGCTCGTCACCAGATCGAGCTTTTTCTGCGCGCCGGGAATTTCGAGAATGACGGCGCCGAGGGCGGCGCAGGAGAGCGCATCGCCGGTGGCGCGCAGCGCATTCGTCACGTCCGGCGCGCGCAAGACGAGCACGCGCCCCGGATCGATGCCGAGCTCGAGCAAACCGGTCGCGGACACTTCGCCGAATTCCAGCGCCGAGAAATCCTGGCGGATCCAGAGAAGCTTTTTCGTCTTCGCCACGCGCGCGGCGAGCGCGGCGGCAAACCCGCTTGCCGCGCCTTCCGCGCCCGGCTCGCTCGCGAAAACTTCGTGCAGCGCGCCGGTGACGAGCCCGCCCTTCAGGCACGCATCGGCAGCGGGATGCCCCAACGGGACGCGCGTCTTGTTCTCACCTTCCCCTTGCGGAGAGGTCGACGCGCGCAGCGCAGCGAGCACGCCCGCCTGCGCTAAAGCTTCGGCGGGTCGAGTGTCTTCACTTGTCCGCCGTAGCCTTGGCGACGGTGGGGGCCACCCAGTTGCGCAGGTGTCCTCACCCCACCCGACACAATCCGCTTTGCGGATCGTGTCGACCTCCCCATCAAGGGGAGGTGGGGCTGCGTTGCTTTGCAAAAGATCGACATAGCGATCATGCGTACGCATTGCTTCGCGCTTCGGCGTGCGAAGAGAAGCAACAGATGCTTCGACGATACGCAAGCTCATGACGCCACCTCGTCCCCACCTCCCCCTTGCGGGGAGGTCGACGCA
>DATKOE010000005.1:0-15948 GCA_035524815.1 Rhizomicrobium sp. | reverse complement strand
TGAAATCGGAATATCGCGTCCATCATCCGGAGCTCGACCCCAACATCCGCAAGCAGATGTTCGAGGAAGTCGAGCGGCCCATCTCGACCGAAGAGGCGTATCGCGAGGCCAAGCGTTGCCTCAGGTGTTATCGCGTCTATTCGATCGTCACCTCCAGTCCTATTCCCGAGACACACAGCTAGGAGCGCCCACGCCGATGGAACCCGAATTTCCCGAAGGCGAGGATAAGCCGGTCGTTCACGCCACCATCAATGGCCTTGCCGTGGAGGCGGAGGCCAACGAAACCATCCTGCATTGCGCGCGCCGCCACGGCATCTACATCCCCACGCTGTGCGAACTGGACGGTATCGACCACACCCCCGGCACCTGCCGCGTTTGTCTCGTGGAATTCAATGTTCCCGGCAACGGCAAGTACAAGCTCGCCACCTCGTGCAACACGCCGGTCGTGGAAGGCATGGACGTGCAGACGCGCTCGCCGCGCGCGCGCCAGGCTCAGCGCCTGCAGGTCGAGCTTTTGATGGCCGATCATCGCCAGGACTGCGCCACCTGCGTTCGCCACGGCAATTGCGAGCTGCAGGACGTGGCCCAGTTCGTCGGTCTGCACCAGAACCGCTTCTTCGAGCCGAGCCGCGTTGCGGCGCGCGAGATCGACGCCTCTTCGCCGGCGATGATCCGCGACATGACGCGCTGCATCCGCTGCCAGCGCTGCGTTGCGATCTGCCGCGACGGGCAGGGCGTGGATGCGCTCATCCAGGTCGGCACCGGCCAGGACAAGGCGGTCGGCCTGCGCTACGGGCTGTCGCAGAAGGAATCCACCTGCGTGACGTGCGGCCAGTGCGTGCTGGTCTGCCCGACGGGAGCGCTGGGAGAGCGCGACGAGACCGACAAGGTCCTCGATATGATCTACGACCCCGACATCGTCACCGTGTTCCAGTTCGCGCCGGCCGTGCGCGTCGCGTTCGGCGAGGAGTTCGGTCTGCCGCCCGGAACCAACGTGCAGGGCCAGATCATCACCGCCTTGAAGCGCATCGGCGCCGACATCGTACTCGACACCAACTTCGGCGCCGACCTCGTCATCATGGAAGAAAGCGCCGAGCTCCTGAAGCGGCTGCACGCGGGCAAGCGGCCCACCTTCACGTCCTGCTGCCCGGCCTGGATCAACTTCGCCGAGCGGCACTATCCCGAGATTCTGTCTTATCTCTCATCGACCAAGTCGCCGATGCAGAGCATGGGGGTCATCTGCAAGACCTACCTGCCGCAGAAGATGGGCGTCGATCCGAAGAAGGTGCGCACCGTCGCGATCATGCCCTGCACCGCCAAGAAAGACGAAGCCACGCGGCTGCAACTCCAGCTCGACGGCATGGCGGAAATCGACACGGTGCTGACCACCCGCGAATTCGCCCGGCTGCTGCGCCGCGAGGGCATCAATATCGCCAGATTGGAGCCTTCACCGTTCGACAACCCCTATATGAGCGAGTTCTCGGGCGCGGGCGCGATTTTCGGCACCACCGGCGGCGTCATGGAGGCGGCCGTGCGCACCATGTATTATGTCGCCAACGGCAAGGAATACGATCGCATCGAGTTCGAGCAGCTGCGCGGCTTCGACGGCGTGCGCGCCGCGACCGTCGACATGGGCGGTTCCATCGGTGAAGTCCGGGTTGCTATGTGTCACGGGCTCAGACCCACGCGGCAGATCGTCGAGGACGTGCTGGCAGGCAAGTCGGCGTTCGACTTCATCGAGGTCATGGCGTGCCCCGGCGGCTGCGTCGACGGCGGCGGCAATCTTCGATCAAAGAAGGCATACATGCCGAACGCACAGAAACGCCGCGCCACGCTTTACAACGTGGATCGTGCGCAGAAGGTCCGTCAGTCGCACAACAATGCCCAGATCAAGGCGCTCTATCGCGACTTCCTGGATGCGCCCTATTCCGACAAGGCGCATCATCTGCTGCACACGATGTACAACGACCGCAAGCTCACGCTTACCCGAACGGTCAACGAGATCTGGGGCGACATCACCATGAGCACGATGGTGTACGATCCCAACGTGTGACAATCCGTCCGGAGGACGGAAAAGCAAGGCCGGCAAAAGGCTTGGCGTGACGCAACAGTCCCGCCAGCGGACGCATATGCGCCCGGGAAAATGCGCATTGCGGCAGTTGATCTTTCACAATGAAGTTCGAGCGCCGGCCGCCTTTATGGGCGCTCGTCTGATGCGTCTCGGGTTTGAAGTGGATCGCGCCCTCAACAACGCCGGAGTGTCCCGAATTGGACCCAAGTTCCGTCTGCGGGCAACTTCACGGCACATTTCAAATTGCTGCCGCACCATCCTGCCTCTCGAACGCGACGAGAGCCGGGCGGGTTCGTCGAACGCGAAGATATGTCGCATCTTGGCGACAAGTAATCCGATGTCTCCACTTGTATGGGAGCGCAATAAGAGGCCGTAAGCGGGACGTGTTTTGCTGATTGAAGTGCGCCTTTTTTCGAAGGCGCCGGCTCGGCTCATGCGATTCTCGCAGGGAGGAAACCGGAATGGATGCACAAACGAACGTTCGGACCGAGATTGAGCAGCTTGCGCGCATCCATGGCCGCAACAGAACGGCGCTCATGCCGATCCTTCAGGAGCTGAACAGGGCCCACAACTACATCTCCGAAGACGCGATGAGTTGCGTTTCCAAGGTGCTGAACGTGCCGCGCGCCGAGGTGTACGGGGTGGCGACCTTCTACAGCTTCTTCAGCGTCAAGCCGCGCGGCAAGTACGTGATCCGTCTGTGCCGGACCGTGAGCTGCGCCAAGCAGGGCAACTACCATCCCGCCATCGCCGCCTTGCTCGAGGAACTCGGCATCGGGTTCGGAGAGACGACTCCCGACGGCCTGTTCACGCTCGAGCGCACGAACTGCAGCGGCATGTGCGACCAGGGCCCGGCGATGCTGGTGAACGAAGACGTTCATGCCCACCTCACCGAAGCGTCGGTCCGGAAGATCGTCAACATCTATCGCCACAAGGCGGCTGAACGGGGCAAGTTGTCCTGAGAAACTCTGCGAGGACGAAAATGGACGTGAAGGCGGTACGCGGATTCGTCGGCAACAAGCTCACCTTCGACGACGTATCTGCGAAGGACGGGATGAAGATCGCGTCCGAAATGGCCCCGGAAGATGTGCTGGCGATCGTCGGCGCGTCGGGCTTGCGCGGTCGCGGCGGCGCCGGCTTCCCCGCGGGGAAGAAGTGGGAGTTCGCCCGCTCGCAGCCCGGTACGCCGAAATACATCATCGCCAATGCGGACGAGGGCGAGCCCGGCACCTTCAAGGACCGGTTGATCCTGACCGACCATCCGGAACTCGTGTTCGCCGGCATGGCGATTGCCGGACGCGCGGTCGGCGCCGAATTCGGCATCCTCTATCTGCGGGCCGAATACGGCTGGCTGCGCGAACACCTCGAAAACGCGTTGGACGCCTGCCGCGCGGCCAAGCTGCTGGGCAAGGATATCCTCGGCACCACGGGCTTCGACTTCGACATTTCGATCCGCATGGGTGCCGGCGCCTATATCTGCGGCGAGGAAACCGCCCTGCTTGAATCGCTCGAAGGCCGTCGCGGCGACGCCCGCAACCGCATTCCGTTCCCGGTGCAGGCGGGTTACCTCGGCAAGCCCACCGTGGTGAACAACGTCGAGACGCTGGCATGGGTGCCCTGCATCCTGGTCAAGGGTCCCTCGTGGTTCGCCGCCATGGGCACGCGCAAGGCGCCCGGCGCCTGGCTGTTCAGCGTTTCGGGCGACTGCAAGCGTCCGGGCATCTACGAATATCCGTTCGGCACCAGCCTCAGGCAGATTTTGAGCGACGTCGGCGCGGAAAACGCCAAGGCCGTGCAGGTCGGGGGCGCCAGCGGGACCTGCGTTCCGCCGTCCGAGTTCGACCGCACGCTGACGCCGGGCGATCTGGCGACGGGCGGCTCGATCATCGTGTTCGGTCCCGGCCAGGACATGTTCGCAGTGGCGGAGAACTTCCAGCACTTCTTCGCCGACGAATCATGCGGCCAGTGCATTCCGTGCCGCGTAGGCAATCAGCGGATGCTCGAAGCCATCCAGCGCATGCGCCGCGACGGCCTCGACGAAGAAACGGAACATACGCTGAGACAGCTCGCCACGACGATGAATGTCGCTTCGAAGTGCGGCCTCGGCCAGATGAGTTCGCGGGCCTTCATTTCGATCCTCAACAACTTCGCATCGGAACTTCCGGGACGCAACGCGTAAAGCAAAGCTTCCGACAGGCAAACAGGAAGGGGCTTATTGATGACATCGGAATTGATCACCGTCACGATCGACGGAAAAGAGCTGCAGGTCAGCCCCGGAACGACCGTGCTCGAGGCGGCGCGCAAGCTGGGCATCCACGTCCCGACGCTCTGCCATCACGATGACCTCTGCGCCGAAGCTCTCTATTCGCAGACCACCTCGAAGATGCACGAGGATACCAGCGATCCGCGCAAGCACGCGGAAAGCGGCATGCTCTCGACGCCCTCGAGCTGCCGGCTGTGTCTGGTCGAAGTCGAAGGTCTTGCCAAGTTGCACGCCTCGTGCGCGCTTCCGATCCACAATCCGATGACGGTCCGCACGACCTCGACCGCCATCCGTCACGCCCGCCACGACATCCTCGAACTGATGATGAGCGAGCATTACGGCGATTGTTTCGCGTGTCCGCGCAACGGCACCTGCGAGCTGCAGGGACTTTGCCGGGACTACGGCGTGACCTCGAACAGCTTCGGCCGTCCGGAAAAGCCCCTGTTCGACTACGCCGATCCCGAAAACATCATCCAGCGCGACATGAACAAGAGCATCTTGTGCCGGCGCTGCGTGCGCATGTGCGCGCTCTATCAGGGCGTCTACGCGCTCACGACCGAAGGCCGCGGCGATCACAGCCGCATCTCCACCTTCATGGGACGCGAGATGAAGGACGCCTGGTGCATCAACTGCGGCCAGTGCATCAACCGCTGCCCGACCGGCGCGCTGTCCGAGCGCGACGATACCGAGGCCGTCTGGCGCGCCATCGAGGACCCCGACAAGATCGTGGTGATCCAGACCGCGCCGGCGCCGCGCGCCGCGATCGGAGAGTGCTTCGATTGCGAACCCGGCACACCGCTCACTTTCCAGATGAACACGGCCCTGCGCCGCTGCGGCTTCGACAAGGTGTTCGACACCAACTTCTCCGCCGACCTCACCATCATGGAGGAAGGCTCCGAACTGCTGTCGCGCCTCTACAAGGCGGTGGTTCTGAAGGACAACTCGGCGGCGCTGCCTCAGTTCACGAGCTGCTCGCCGGGTTGGATCAAGTTCATCGAGACCTTCTATCCCCAGTATCTGCCGAACCTCAGTTCGGCCAAGAGCCCGCAGCAGATGATGGGCGCGGTGGTCAAGACCTACTTCGCGGAGAAGAACGGCTGGGATCCCTCCAAGATCGTCAGCGTGTCGCTGATGCCGTGTACGGCCAAGAAATTCGAGGCCGGCCGGCCGGAAATGGACGCCAGCGGCTATCGCGACATCGATTACGTGCTGACGACGCGCGAACTCTCCCGCATGTTCAAGCAAACGGGCCTCGACCTGCCGAAACTGGAAAAGAGCGAGTTCGACGATCCGTTCGGCACGCCCACGGGTTCCGGCGTGATCTTCGGCGCCACCGGCGGCGTGATGGAAGCGGCACTGCGCACCGTGATCGAAATCGTCACCGGCGAAAAGGTGGAAACCCTGTTCGACAAGGCGGACATCATGCCGGTGCGCGGCTTCGACGGCGTGCGCATGGCCGAAGTCACCATCAAGAAAGTGGGCCCTGTGCCCGCGATCCTGTCGCATCTGGTTCCGGATTTCGATTGGCTGAAGGGCGTCACCCTCAAAGTCGGTCTGGCGCACGGCACGGCGAATGCGATCCGCGTGATGCAGGACATCGCCGAAGGCGGCCCGCTGTCGACCTGCCACTTCATCGAGTTCATGGCCTGCCCGGGCGGATGCCTCGGCGGCGGCGGCCAGCCGATCCCCACGGACAAGGAGATTCGCGCGGCCCGAGCCAAGGCCATCTACAGCGAAGACGAACACTACCAGGTGCGCAAGAGCCACGAGAACGAGGACGTCCTGCGCATCTACAAGGAATTCTTCAAGGAAGGGCCCTGCAGCCACAAGAGCCATGAACTCCTGCACACCCACTACAAAGAAAGGGCCTAGCGCCGTTTCTTTGGAATTCGCCGAACTCGCGGCCAAAGGGGAGTTGGGCCGCGAGGACCTGGCGAAGATACTGGGGGCAAGAGAACCGGCCGACGTGGAAGCGATCCGGGCCGAGGCGGAGCGCGTCCTTCTCGAGAACTGCGGCGACGGCGTCTATTTGCGCGGGCTGGTCGAGGCCTCGAACGCCTGCGCCTGCGATTGCCTTTATTGCGGCATCCGCAAGTCGAACCGCAACGTCCACCGCTACACCCTTTCCACCGACGAGATCGTGGCGTGCGCGCGGCAGTGCGCCGATTACGGCTACGGCTCGATGGTGATCCAGTCGGGCGAACGCGCCGACAGGAAATTCATCGACCTCGTGGCCGGGGCAGTGGAGCGTATCAAGCGGGAAACCCGCAGCGAACGGCAGCCCGAGGGGCTCGGCATCACGCTCTGCATCGGCCAGCAGAGCTTCGAGACCTACAAGCGCCTCTACGACGCCGGGGCGCATCGCTATCTCTTGCGCATCGAAACCACCAACCCCGAGCTGTTCGCGAAAATCCATCCGTCCGACCAGAGTCTCGCCTCGCGCGTCGAATGCCTTCGCATGCTGCGCGAGATCGGCTACCAGGTCGGCACCGGCGTGATGATCGGGCTTCCGGGACAGACGCTCACCGACCTCGCCGACGATATCCTGTTCTTTGCCCGTCACGACATCGACATGATCGGCATGGGCCCGTTCATTCCCCATCCCGACACGCCCTTGGGCGATGCATCCTGCCCTGACGTGCCCGACCGCGTGCGACTGGCTCTTCTGATGATCGCGGCGACGCGGCTCAAGCTCAGGGACGTCAACATCGCCTCGACCACCGCCTTGCAGGCGCTGGACCCGGTCGGCCGCGAGAAGGGGCTGAAATTCGGCGCCAACGTCATCATGCCCCAGATGTCGCCCACGGACGTGCGCGAGGACTACCAGCTCTATCCGGGAAAACCCTGTCTGGATGAAGACGCCAAGGAGTGCCAGTCCTGCCTCAACATGCGTATAGAATTTGCCGGCCGCAGGATCGGATACCATGCCTGGGGCGATTCGCTTCACGCCAGGAAACGCCGCGAGCGCGCGGATGAAGAAGACTGACACCCGCCAGGAACACGACGCGTTGGGCACGCTCGCCATCGCGTCCGACGCACTCTGGGGAATCCACACCCAGCGGGCCCTGGATAATTTCCCCGACACCGGCCGGCGCGTGCCCCACGTACTGATCTCCTCCATCGCCGTGGTCAAACACGCCGCGGCCGTGACGAACGCCGAGCTCGGCTTGCTCCCGGGGGAGATTGCCGACGCCATCGCGGCCGCCTGCGGCAGAATCTGCGAAGGCGGCGCCGAAATCGACGGGCAGTTCCCGGTCGACGCGCTTCAGGGCGGCGCGGGTACCTCCACCAACATGAACGTCAACGAGGTGATCGCGAATCTGGCGCTGAAGCACCTGGGCAAGAAGCCCGGCGACTACGCCACGGTGCATCCGCTCCACCACGTCAACCTGCATCAGTCCACCAACGACGTTTATCCGACGGCACTTCGGATCGCGGCCATTGCGGGCGTGCGCCGGCTGAGCGACGCCTTCGCCGATCTGCAGGGCGCCTTCCAGGAGAAGGAACGGGCGTTCCAGGGCATCGTGAAGATGGGCCGCACGGAAATGCAGGCGGCGGTTCCCATGACGCTCGGCCAGGAATTCTCCGCTTTCGCCGAAGCGGTCGCGCGCGACCGCTGGCGCACCTTCAAGTGCGAGGAACGGCTGAGGCTGGTCAATATCGGCGGCACGGCGGTCGGAACCGGGATCACCGCTCCGCGCGCCTTCATCTTCCGTATCATCGAAGTGTTGCGCTCGCTCACCGGCATGGGTCTGTCGCGTAACGAGAACGTCGTCGACGGCACCGCCAACGCCGACGCCTTCGTGGAGGTTTCCGGAATTCTCAACGCCTCGGCCGCCAACCTCGCCAAGATCGCCGGCGACCTGCGGCTCCTGCATTTCCTCGGCGAGATCGCCTTGCCGCCGCTTCAGGCCGGTTCCTCTATCATGCCCGGCAAGATCAATCCCGTGATGACCGAGGCGGTGATGCAGGTGGCGATGGCCGCCCGCGCCAACGATGCCGTCGTCGCCGACTGCGCCGCGCACGGGACATTGCAGATCAACGAGTTCATGCCGCTGATCGCCTGGGCATTGCTCGACACCATCGCAATGCTCCGGTCCGCCGCCGGAAAAATGACCGGGCACGTGGCTGCGATCACGGCCGACGCCTCGCGTTGCGCCGCGCACCTGGCCGACAGCCCGACGCTGCTGACGGCTTTCCTGCCGCAGATCGGCTACGAGCGCGCCGAAGCACTGGTGAAGGAGTACGAAATGGCCCATGCGGCCGACGCTGCGCTAACGCTGCGGACGTTTCTCACCGGCCGCCTGGGCGAAGCCGTCGTGAACGAGGTTCTTTCGGCTCAGAATCTGATCAAGCTCGGCCACTAGCATGTCTCAGCTTCCTTCCACTCCCAAAGCCGGCCGCCTGCACATCGGCATCGCGGGCCGCGTCAACGTCGGCAAGTCCAGTTTCCTGAACGCGCTCGCCGGACAGGACGTCGCGATCACATCCGCAATTCCGGGCACCACCACCGACGTGGTGGAGAAGACGATGGAGCTTCTGCCGCTCGGTCCGGTCACGCTGATCGACACCGCGGGTCTCGACGACACCTCCGCACTCGCTGCCGCGCGCATCGAAATGACCAAGAAGGCGCTGCGCCGCGCCGACATCCTCGCCATCGTGGTCGCGGCAAATGCGTGGAGCGAGCACGAAGACGCGCTGGTCAACGAAGCGCACGCCGCGTCGATTCCCGTACTCGTCGTCGTCAACAAGACCGATCTCGAGGAACCTTCCGCCGATTTCCTTTCGTTGCTCGACGTCAAGCGCCTGGCCTGGATCCAGGGCAGTGCCGCGGTTTCTCCCGATCCGTTCCGGCAGTCGTTCAAGGATGCGATCCGTGGCCTGCTTCCGCGTCTTTTCACCGCACCGCCGAGTCTGATCGGCGATCTGCTGCCCGCGGGAGGCATGGCGGTGCTGGTGGTGCCAATCGATCTCGGCGCCCCCGCGGGACGATTGATTGTTCCCCAGGTCCAATCCCTGCGCGACCTCCTCGACAGCGACGTCGGCGCCCTGGTGGTGAAGGACCGCGAATACGCGGCGACCTTGCGGCGCCTTAACCAACCGCCCGATCTCGTCGTCTGCGACTCGCAAGTCGTGGCGCGCGTCGTCGCCGACACGCCGCCGCACGTGCCTCTTACAACGTTTTCGATTCTGTTCGCCCGCTACAAAGGCGAGCTCACAGCTTTGGCGCGCGGCGCGGGCGTCCTCAACCATCTGAAACCCGGCGACAAGGTATTGATCGCCGAGGGTTGTTCGCATCATCCGCTGGAGGACGACATCGGACGGGTCAAGATCCCGCGCTGGCTGCGCCAGTTCGCCGGTTGCGAGCTTGAGATCGCCACCTGCGCCGGCCATGATTTTCCCTCCGACCTCGACCGTTTCCGCATCGTCATCCACTGCGGCGGCTGCGTCATGACCCGTCAGGAAATGCTGTCGCGGATGGCCCAGGCCGGACGGGAACAGGTGCCGATGACGAATTACGGTCTGGCAATCTCCGTGCTGCAGGGCGTGCTCGACCGGGCGCTTTCGCCCTTCCCGGACGCGCTTGAGGCCTATCGCAAGGCCGGAAACGCCTGAACGGGCTTGCCCCGCTTGCAGGTCAACTTTTGTTGACTACATAAGACCGGTGCGCAATGTAGGGTCGCTGCCGGGTCCGGCGGGCCTCGGCTTTCTTCAACGGGTTAGGACATGGCATCGGGACGCGACGAAACGTGGCTGGCGCGCGCCGGAGCTTCGCTGGAAGCGGAGCCGGTCGCACGCGTCCGCGGGTATTTCACCCGCCGGATGAAACTGATGCTCCTTATCGTGGGCATCGTCATGATCCTCCTGTTCGGCTGGCTCAAGGTCGTGCCCTGGGTGTTCATGAACTTCCTCATGGACAAGAGCGCGTTCGTCCAGGTGCAGACGGTTTCCACCGTCCGTCCCCGGGAGCTGGCGTGGCAGACGCAGATCCCCGCCGTCGGCACGCTGCACGCCGTGGAAGGCGCCGACCTTTCCTCCGAGCTTGCCGGCATCGTCGATGGCGTCACGTTTCAGCCTGGCGACGACGTCAAGCAGGGACAGCTTCTGATCCAGCTTCGCGACGACAGCGACCGTGCTCAGCTCGCGGCGCTGCAGGCGAACGCGGAGGTGATGACCCAGACCTATACGCGCAACGCCGCACTGATGAAGACCAACGCCATCAGCAAGCAGGCCTACGATCAGGCGCTCGCCAACATGAAGAACGCGCGCGCGCAAGCGGACGCGCAGGCCGCGACCGTCGCCAAGAAGGCGATCCGCGCGCCCTTCGCGGGGCGGGTCGGCATCAGGCAGGCCGACGTCGGACAGTACGTCAACGCGGGCCAGGCGCTCGTCACGCTTCAACAGCTCGATCCGATCTACGTGGATTTCAGCGTGGATCAACAGCAGATGGCCGCCCTGAAGCCCGGCGACAAAGTCACGCTCACCACCGATGCGGTGCCCGGGCGAGCGTTCGGCGGCGAGATTCTGGCGCTCGATCCGAAGGTCGATCCCGTCACGCGCAACGTGCGCGTGCGCGCGCTCGTGCGCAATCCCAACAAGGCGCTGATCCCGGGCATGTTCGCGTCCGTCGTCGTCGAGGTCGGCGCGGCGACATCCCAACTCACGCTGCCGCAGACCGCAATCACCTATAATCCATACGGCGACACCGTCTATGTCGTCCTGCACAAGAAGTCCGACAAGGGCGTGGAACAGCTCTATGTCGAGCAGCGCTTTGTCGTGCTGGGCGACACACGCGGCGATCAGGTGGCGGTCGTGAAGGGGGTATCTGCGAAGGACCTCGTCGTCTCGGCCGGACAGATCAAGCTGAAGAACGGCGCGCTGGTGAACGTCAACAACACCATCCGCCTTCCCGACAATCCCGCACCGACACCCGTCCAGCAATAGGCGGCCGCCTTGGGCAATTTCACCGACATCTTCATCAAGCGGCCGGTCCTTTCGATCGTCGTCAGTCTCGTCATCCTCGTCATCGGCGTCCGGGCGCTGATGGAACTGCCGATACGACAGTATCCGGTGACGCAGAACGCCGTCGTCACGATTTCGACCGCCTATTTCGGCGCCAGCCCCGAGACCGTGGCGGGATTCATCACTACGCCCCTCGAAAACGCCGTCGCCCAGGCGGACGGCATCGACTACATGACGAGTTCGAGCGTGCAGGGCGTCTCCACGATCACCGTCAATCTGCGGCTCAACTACGACGCCAACAAGGCGCTGTCGCAGATCATCACGCAGGTGAACTCGGTCCGGAACCAGATGCCGCCGCAGGCGCAGCAGTCCGTGATCTCGATTTCGGTGGGTACCGCGGTCAACGCGATGTACATCACGTTCAACAGCCAAGTGCTGCCTACCAACAAGATCACGGACTATCTCATCCGGGTGGTGCAGCCGCAGCTGCAGGCGGTTCCCGGCGTGCAGCAGGCGCAGGTTCTCGGCGGCAAACTGTTCGCGATCCGCGTCTGGCTCGATCCGCAAAAGCTCGCCGCCTACAACGTGACCGCCGCCGACGTCTACAATGTGCTCGGCGCCAACAACTATCTTTCCGCGGTCGGCCGCACGCGCGGGCAGTGGGTGCAGGTCAACCTGACGGCCTCGACCAACCTGCATTCGGTCGACGAATTCAAGAACCTCGTCATCAGCTCCAAGAACGGGGCCTATGTCAGGCTGTCGGATGTCGCCAACATCACGCTCGGCGCCACCGACTACGATTCCCAGGCCAGCTTCGACGGCAACCCCGGCGTGGTGATCGCCATCAGCGTCACACCCACGGCCAATGTGCTCGACGTGATCAAAGGCGTTCGCGCGATTTTGCCGTCGATCGACAAGCAGCTGCCGCAAGGGCTCAATTCGTTCATCGCCTACGACACAACCAAGTTCATCTCGGGCGCGATCAACGAGGTGGAGTGGACGCTGGGCGAAGCCATCGTCATCGTCATCTTCGTCATTTTCATCTTTTTGGGATCGCCCCGGGCGGTCGTCATCCCGATCGTCACCATCCCGCTGTCGCTGATCGGTGCGGCCATCTTCATGATGGTGTTCGGCTTCACGCTGAACCTCTTGACGCTGCTAGCCTTCGTGCTCGCGATCGGCCTCGTGGTCGACGACGCCATCATCGTGGTGGAGAACGTCAGCCGACACATGGAGGAGGGAAAGTCGGCGATGGAGGCCGCCATCATCGGCGCGCGCGAGCTCGGCGGCCCGATCATCGCCATGGGCCTGGTGCTGGTCGCGGTCTATGTACCGATCGGCTTCATCGGCGGCCTGACTGGCGCGATGTTCGTGGAATTCGCCTTCACCCTGGTGGGTGCGGTGATCATCTCCGCCATCGTGGCGCTGACGCTGTCGCCGATGATGTCGAGCCGCCTGCTGCACTCGCACCAGGATACGCGCTCACCTCTGGAACGGCAGATCGTCACCTACATCGACGACAGGTTCGACCGCCTGCACCGGGCCTACCAGCGGTTGCTGCACGGCACGCTCAACGAATTGCCGGTCGTCGTGGTGTTTGCCGTCATCATTCTGGGTTCCATCTACCTGCTGTTCACCTGGTCGAAGTCGGAGCTTGCGCCTTCGGAGGACCAGGGCTTCATTCTCGGTCTCATCACGCCTTCGCCGACCGCGACGCTGGAGCAGTCGCTCGTCTGGCAGAAAGCGGCGTTCAAGATCGCCAAGTCGTTCCCGGAAACGGATCACACCTTCCAGATTTCGGCACCGGGTACGAACCTCGTCGGCATCGTGCTGAAGCCGTGGAACGAGCGCTCGAAGTCGGCGGACGAACTGCAGCAGTCGCAGGACAAGAACAAGAAAACGCTGCAATCCGAGCTTTCGAAGCTGGCGGGCGTACGCGCCGCCGCGTTCCAGATTCCGTCGCTGCCGGGTCCGCGCGGCCTCGGCGTCCAGTTCGTGGTCGAGACCACCCAGGGCTTCCAACAGCTCAATACCGTGATGCAGAACATCATGGCGGAGGCGGCGAAGACCGGGAAATTCCCCTTCTACATCGATTCCGACCTCAAGTACGACAACCCGCAGACCGAGGTTGTGATCGACCGCGACAAGGTCGCCGGCATGGGTTTGACCATGAGCGACGTCGGCAACTCGCTCACCGCCATGCTGGGCGGCGGCTACGTGAACTACTTCGACCTCTCGGGCCGCGCCTACCAGGTGATCCCGCAGGTGCAGCAGGTATATCGCCTCAACAGCGACCAGCTCGAGAACTACTACATTCGCACCTCCGCGGGATCGAGCATCCCGCTTTCAACCGTGGCTCACCTCAGGAACGAAGTGACGCCCGAGAGCCTCAATCACTTCCAGCAGCTCAATGCGGCGACGTTGACGGTCATTCCGGGGCCGGGCGTCACGACGGGCGATGCGATCCAGACGCTTCAGGATATCGCCGACCGGGTGATGCCGGACGGCTACCGCATCGATTACGCCGGGCCGACGCGCCAGTTCGTGCAGGAGTCGAGCGCGCTCATCGTCACGTTCTTCTTCGCCCTGATCATCATCTTCCTGACCCTGTCGGCGCTGTTCGAGAGCTTCCGCGATCCCATCACCATCCTCATCAGCGTGCCGATGTCGATCTTCGGCGCGCTGGTGTTCATTTCGCTCGGCGTCGGCGGTTCGAGCCTGAACATCTATACCGAGGTGGGCCTCGTCACACTCATCGGCCTCATCTCCAAGCACGGCATCCTGATCGTCCGCTTCGCCAACGACCTGCAGCTTCAGGGCTACGACAAGCGCCGGGCGATCGAAGAGGCGGCCGCCATCCGCCTCCGGCCGATCCTGATGACCACCGCCGCCATGGTCCTCGGCGTCATGCCGCTGGTGCTGGCGCACGGAGCCGGGGCGGCGGCGCGCTTCAACCTCGGCCTCGTCATCTCCAGCGGCATCGCCATCGGCACCTGCTTCACGCTGTTCGTGGTGCCGGCGATGTACCTGTTGATCGCCCACGATTTAGCCAAGGCCTCCGGCCGGCACGAGCAAGCCGAGACGCACTGACTTCCATCCGCGACGCCCGGTGTGCGGGTTGCCGATTCCCTGCATTTGTTTTCTTGGAGTGCGGTCTGGGCAGACTCCGGGCGCCGATCTGGAGGGCGCTTTTCAAAAAAGCAGCGGCGCACCGACAAAAAGGCCGCGGAGGGGGATCCGCGGCCTATCAAGTGCAAGTGTACCGATATAAGCGAAATGGGCATTCGACCGTGCCGGTTCAAGAGGTGCGACAGAATGCGCAAGGTATTGAAATAACGAACAATTTCAGAACTGCCTTGCATCCGACTCGCAACTCAGATTGGCGCGGCCGCGGATTTACGAGGCCGCACGGCGGTTTGGCCGAAGCCGCACTATTTTTTTCGGCCC
The DNA here is from genome assembly GCA_035524815.1 of Rhizomicrobium sp. GTDB lineage: Bacteria > Pseudomonadota > Alphaproteobacteria > Micropepsales > Micropepsaceae > Rhizomicrobium. The sequence continues at coordinate 1,204 of DATKOE010000005.1, read as the reverse complement.
GGCTTCGCGCACAACTCTGCGCGGTCGCTCACCAGTTCGTCATGGCGCCGCCCTGTTCGAGCCGATTCACCGGCAGGTAGGCGCGCTTGTAGGGGTATCTGGCAGCTTGCTTCTCATCGATGTCGGCGCCGTGGCCGGGGGTGTCGCCGGGATGGAAATAGCCGTTCTCGAATTTGTAGGCGTGCGGGAAAACGCTCTCGGTCAGTTCGCAATGCGGCATGTGCTCCTGGATGCCGAAATTGGGCAGCGACAGGTCGACGTGCAGCGCGCAGGCCATCGTGACCGGAGACAGGTCGGTGGCGCCGTGAAAGCCGGTGCGGACGTTGTAGAGATCGGCTAGCGCCGCGATCCGGCGCACATGCGTGATGCCGCCGGCGTGAACCACGGTCGCACGGATGTAGTCGATGAGCTGCTCCTCGATCAGCGTCTTGCAGTCGAAGATCGAATTGAACACTTCGCCGACCGCCAGCGGCGTGGTGGTGTGCCCGCGGATGAGGCGGAACGATTCCTGGTTGTCCGCCACCACCGGGTCTTCGAGCCAGAACAGGCGATAGGGTTCGAGGTCCCTGCCTAGGCGCGCGGCCTCGATCGGCGTCAGGCGGTGGTGCACGTCGTGCAGCAGATGGACGTCGGCGCCCAGCTTGTCGCGGCCCGCCTCGAACAGCGAAGGCACCGAGCGCAGGTACTTCTCGCTCGACCACAGGTTCTCGGCCGGAAGATCGGCATCGGCTGGTTCGTAGGGCAGCTTGCCCTTGGCCACGCCATAGGTGGCGGCAAGGCCCGGCACGCCCGATTGCAGGCGGATGGCCCTGTAGCCCTTTTCCTTCAGGCGCAGCGCGTCGTCGACGGTTTCTTCGACCGTCTTGCCGTTGGCGTGGCAATAGGCCAGCACGCCGTCGCGAGCCGCGCCGCCCAGAAGCTGATAAAGCGGCATGCCGGCGGCCTTGGCCTTGATGTCCCACAGCGCCATGTCGACTGCCGCGATCGCGGTCATGGTCACGGGTCCGCGCCGCCAGTACGCGCCGCGATAGAGGAATTGCCAGATGTCCTCGATCCGGTGGGCGTCGCGCCCGATCAGGCAGGGCACGATGTGATCGGAAAGATAGCTCGCCACCGCCAGCTCGCGCCCGTTCAGGGTGGCGTCGCCCACGCCGTAGGGCCCGTCCTTGGTCTCGATCTTCAGGGTGACGAAGTTTCGCCCAGG
>DATKOE010000004.1:0-50212 GCA_035524815.1 Rhizomicrobium sp. | reverse complement strand
CGTCAAGGGCTGGGTGCGCACGCGCCGCGATTCCAAGGCCGGCATCTCGTTCCTGCAGGTCTCCGACGGATCGTCGTTCCACCCGGTTCAGGTGGTCGTGCCCAACACGCTTGCCAACTACGCCGACGAGGTGATGAAGCTCACGGCCGGTTGCGCGGCGAAGGCGACCGGCACCATCGTGCCCTCGCCCGCCAAGGGCCAGCCGTTCGAGATGCAGGCAACGGCCGTCGAGGTGGTGGGCTGGGTCGACGATCCCGACACCTATCCCATCCAGCCCAAGCCGCATTCGTTCGAATACCTGCGCGAGGTGGCGCACCTTCGCCCCCGCACCAACGTGATCGGCGCGGCGACGCGGGTGCGCCACACGTTGGCCAAGGCCATCCACCGCTTCTTCGACGACAACGGCTTCTTCTGGGTCAACACGCCGATCATCACCTCCTCCGACGCCGAGGGCGCGGGTGCGATGTTCCGCGTCTCCACCCTCGATCTTGCCAATCTGCCGCGTACGGAAGATCGCAAAATCGACTTCTCGAAGGACTTCTTCGGCCGCGAGGCGTTCCTGACGGTGTCGGGGCAGCTCAACGTCGAGGCCTATTGCCTGGCGCTCAGCAAGGTCTACACCTTCGGGCCCACCTTCCGCGCCGAGAACTCCAACACCAGCCGGCACCTGGCCGAGTTCTGGATGGTGGAGCCGGAGATCGCCTTTGCCGACCTTTCCGACGACGCGACGCTGGCCGAGCATCTGCTCAAGTCCGTGTTCAAGTCGCTGCTCGACGAGCGCCACGAGGACCTCGCCTTCTTCGACGAACGCGTCGAGAAAGGGCTCGTCGCCAAGCTGGAAGGCATCGTCGCTTCCGAATTCGTGCGCATGGACTACACCGAGGCGGTCGCGGTGCTGGAGAAGGCCAAGGAGAAATTCGAATATCCGGTGAAGTGGGGCGTCGACCTGCAATCGGAGCACGAGCGCTATCTGACCGAGAAGCACGTCGGAAAGCCGGTGATCGTCACCAACTATCCCAAGGCCATCAAGGCGTTCTACATGCGCGTCAACGACGACGGAAAGACCGTGGCGGCGATGGACGTGCTGGCGCCGGGCATCGGCGAGATCATCGGCGGCAGCCAGCGCGAGGAGCGCCTGGCCGTGCTCGACGCGCGCATGGCCGAAATCGGCATCGATGCCGAGCATTACCAGTGGTACCGCGACTTGCGCCGCTACGGGACGGTGCCGCATTGCGGCTTCGGCCTCGGTTTCGAGCGGACGCTGGCCTACGTCACCGGCATCGCCAACGTGCGCGACGCCATCCCCTTCCCGCGCACGCCGGGCAACGCGCGATATTAAGGACCGCCTCTCATTCGCAGTTCTGCACGCGCGCTGCGGCGTGGCGGCGGCGCGCGCCGGTGTTTATGATTCGCGAGGCGTGCGCCAGCATGGCGGACGCGAGCGCGATTCTTGGGGGTTTCGATGAAATGCACATCCTGTGGCCAGGACATCCTGGAGTCCTGGACGTTCTGCCAGCACTGCGGGGCTAAGCTGCAACAACCCGCGCCGGTCGAGCCGGCATCGCCGGCGGCAAGCCAGAACGCATCGCCGCCGCCCAGCCAAAGTCCGCCGCCGAGCCAGGGCGCGCCCGCATCCTCGGGCAAGCCGCCGCTGTTCTCGCCCGGCAAGGTTCATCCCGGACTGCAGATCGCGGGCGGCTTCGTTCTGGTCGGCGTCCTGGCGCTGGCGTTCTTCTATCGCGAGCAACTTCTCCAACTGCTCCCCTTCGGCCACGCGCCGGCCGTGGCGACGACAGCCTCCGCCCCGCCGGGCAACGAGGTCAGCCAGGCCACCTATTGCGGCACCTATGCCGACAGCGCCGTGGTGCAAAACGAAACCAACACGCAGAGCAACTGCGGTCTTTCCGGCGAAGGCTGGGGCGGCGACCGCCAAAGCTACTACCAGGCCTGCATGAGCGGCGATCGCGCCGCGATGTCCGCCCAGGAGAAGAGCCGCGACGACGCGCTGGCGAAGTGCACTGCCGCAACCCAAAGCACCACTCCGCCGAATGCGGGCGAGACCCAGAACGGCACATCCGCCACCGAATCCGGCACGGCAACGCAAGCGGGTCCCGATCAGCAAAGCGGCGCGCCAACCGAAGGCCAAGCGCCCGAAGGTTCCTCGACCCAAGGCTCCGGTCCACCCGAAGGTTCCGCGCCCGAGGGCGCTGCACCCGAAGGCCAGGGCGGCGAAACCGCGGGCAGCGAACCCATGCCTCCGCCCGGACCCCCGCCCGTGCCGCATCACCAAAGCTACTGGAATTACGGCGCGCAGGAGATCAGGCAGTACTACCGGCCGGAGGACCGCAACGCCAACGGCCGCGTCATGCACCGCAGCGCGACCATCCACGCCATGCTCTGCAACGGCTCCGGACGCCGCTTCAACATCTACGAGTTCCACGACGACCACACCTTCCGCGCGACCACGCCGGGCGCGGGCCCGATCACGATCGGTGAAAGGGATTTCCACACCTTCGGCCAGGCGGTGCGCGCGGCATGCGCGCCGTGATGGGAGCTTGAGGGGGGCGGCCGCGAAAGTTCCGGTCCTTTTCGGCGGGTGCGGCGCAACGGCGATATCGGCTCGCGGGCCCGGTGACGCCTTGTCGTGCGTTGTTCCGCCATGGAAGCTACGCCGTAAGCGCGGCCGCGGCGGCGCATCGCGGCAAGGTGAACATCGCGCCGATGGGCTGGCTTTCCGCGATTTGCTACAACGCGCCGGCTTCGGCGATGAACCACATCATCCAGGGGAGTGCGATGAAACTCGGCGTTCTTGGTGGTCTCGGTCTGGCACTGGCGCTGGCGATGCCGGCGGCGGGCGCAACCCTGATGCGTTTTCCGGCCCTGCACGACAACACCGTCGTGTTCGAAGCCTACGGCAACCTGTGGCAGGTGGCGCGCACCGGCGGCACGGCCAGCCGGCTCACCTCCGATCCCGGCTACGATCAGATGCCGCGCTTCTCGCCCGACGGGCGCTGGATCGCCTTCACCGGACGCTATCAGGGCAACCAGGACGTCTATGTCATTCCGGCCGGCGGCGGAGAGGCGAAGCGGCTGACCTTCCATTCCGACGTGGTCGACAAGGCGCCGACGCGCTGGGGCCCCGACAACATGATCGTCACCTGGACGCCGGATTCCAAGGACGTCGTCTTCCTGTCGCGGCGCGTGGCGTGGAACAGCTGGTACGGGCGCTACTTCACCGTGCCCGTCGACGGCGGCATGCCGAGCCTGATGCCGCTCGACCGCGGCGGCTTCATGACCTACGGCCCCGACGGCCGTTCGATCGCCTACACCCGCATCTTCCGCGACTTCCGCACCTGGAAGCGCTACCAGGGCGGCCTGGCGCAGGACGTCTATACCTACAACTTCGACACCAAGAAGCTCGACCGCATCACCGACTGGAAGGGCGTCGACACTTCGCCGATGTGGATCGGGCGCAAGATCTATTTCCTCTCGGACCGCGACGAACACCGGCGCGAGAACATCTGGGTGTACGACATGGACACCAAGGAGTTCCGCGAAGTCACGCATTTCACCGACTACGACATCGATTTCCCGAGCCTGGGCACCGGCGACAATCCCGGCATCGTGTTCCAGCAGGGCGGTTCGCTGTGGGTCGTCGACCTGCCGGGCGAGAACGTGCATCGCATCGAGGTCAGCGTGCCCGACGACGGCACCCGCACCGGCCCGCGCTACGTCGACGTCGACAAGGCGATCCGCGCCGTCGACACCGCCAACCAGCCCGACTACGCGCTGGCGCCGAACGGCAAGCGCGCGGTGTTCTCCGCCCGCGGCGACATCTTCACCGTGCCCGCCAAGCACGGCGCCACGCGCGACCTCACCAATTCGAGCAACGCCGACGAGGATCACCCGGCGTGGTCGCCGGACGGCAAGACCATCGCCTATACCACCGACGTGAACGGCGAGCAGGAGATCGCGGTGCGCCCCGCCGACGGCGGGCGCGAGCGCATCCTGACGCAGTTCAAGAGCGGATTCCTCTACACCCCGCTGTGGTCGCCCGATTCCAAGCGCATGGCGGTGTCGGACGCCAACCACCGGCTGTGGCTCGTCGATGCGGCGAACGGCAAGACCACGCAAGTGGCGATGGACGCGATCGCCGAAATCCACGATCAGGCGTTCTCGCCGGACGGACGCTGGCTCGCCTACTCGATCGTGGGCGCCAACCAGCAGCGCGGCATCTGGCTCTACGACATAGGCGCCGCAAAAGCGCGGCAGGTGTCCGCCCCGTTCAACAGCGATTTCGATCCGGTGTTCTCGCCCAACGGCAAGTATCTCTACTTCGTCTCGCAGCGCCACGAGAACCCGACCGCCGCCGAGAACGAATTCAACGCGGTTTCGCTTCAGACGGCCGGCATCTACATCGCCACCCTGGCGAAGGCGGAGAAATCGCCGTTCGCGCCGCGCTCCGACGAAGGCGCCTATGAAGCCAAGAAGGACGACAAGCCGCAACCCTGGAAGCCGGGCGCGATCAAACCGATCAAGATCGACGTCGAAGGGCTGATGGGCCGGGCCGTGCCGGTCCCGATTCCGGCGGCCACGATCGCAGGGATGGATGCGCGCGGCGAGAACATCTTCTATCTGACGACTCCGCCCGCGATGATCGAAGGCCCGATGCCGGGCATGAAAAGCGCGCTCCACATCTACGATCTCAAGGAGCGCAAGGACGCCACCGTGGTCGAGGATCTCGACAGCTACAGCCTGTCCGACGACGGCGAGAAGGTGCTCTACAAGACCAAGGACGAGAGCAAGTTCAAGATCGCCGACGCCAAGGCCGACCAGAAGGACAAGGCCGAGGACCTCGACCTGAGCCACATGCGCGCGCGCGTCGTGCCGACGCAGGAATGGGCCGAGATGTTCCAGAACGCATGGCGGCTGGAGCGCGACCTGTTCGTCAACGCCAAGATGAACGGCGTCGACTGGCAGGGCGTGCACGACGCCTATGCCAAGCTGCTGCCGCTGGTGGGAGACCGCGACGATCTCAACTACCTCATCGGCGAAATTCAGGGCGAACTCGGCAATTCGCACACCTATGTCGGCGGCGGCGACGACGGCGATCCGACCAAGTCGGTGCCGACCGCGATGCTGGGCGCCGACTTCGCACTCGACGCCAAATCCGGGCGCTACCGCTTCGAGAACATCTATCCCGGCGACAACACGCGCGACGATTACCGCAGCCCGCTGACCGAGCCCGGCGTCGACGTGCACCAGGGCGACTATCTGCTGGCCGTCAACGGCCAGGAGCTGGAAGCGCCGACCGATCCCGACAGCGTGCTGGTGGGCCTGGACGAACAGCCGGTGGTGCTGACGGTGTCAGACTCGCCCAAGGGCAAGCGCCGCGACGTCACGGTCAAGCCGATCAAGAACGAGGTCAGCGTGCGCGAAGCGGCGTGGATCGAACACAACCGAGCGCTGGTCGACAGGCTGTCGGGCGGCAAGATCGCCTACATCTACATGTCCGACATGGAAGCGCTCGGCCTGGAGCAGTTCATCCGGCAGTTCTATCCGCAACTCGACAAGCAGGCGCTGATCGTCGACGACCGCTGGAACGGCGGCGGCTTCGTCGACCAGATCGTTCTGGAACGCCTGCGCCGCGTGCTGGCCGGCATGGACGTCAACCGCGAGCGCGGCACCGCGCCGATCCCCCAGCAGCTCATCAACGGGCCGAAGGTCTGTCTCATCAACGAGTATTCGGCTTCCGACGGCGACCTGTTCCCGTATTACTTCCGCGAATACGGGCTGGGGCCCCTGATCGGCGAGCGCACCTGGGGCGGCGTGCGCGGCATCCGCGGCTACTGGACCCTGCTCGACGGCGGCTACATTACGGTGCCGGAAGACAGCGTGTACGGCAAGAAATCGGAGTGGGTGATCGAGAACCACGGCGTCGATCCCGACATCGAGGTCCAGACCGATCCCGGCCAGCTGCTGGCCGGCCACGACGCCCAGCTCGAAGCGGCCGTCGGCCACCTGATGGAGGAGCTTACGAAGGCGCCCTCGACGCTGCCGCCGCCGCCGCCGCTGCTGCCGGCCTATCCGCCGCAAGGAGAAGTCCCCGGACCGAGCCGCTGACACAAGGCCGCCGCCAGGCCGCAGCGCGGCCCGGCAGGCCGTGGTAAACAAACGGTAATCCGCCGCGACGATGCGCGGCCATGACGCCGCCATGCCGACGCATTATTTGTGCCCGCCGGCATCCGCGTCCGCGCCGGTTTGGGAAGAGCATGATCGTCCTGGAGTTCCTCGTCTTCGTCGTCTCGTCGGGGCTGTTCTGCAGCGAGCGCTTCCGCGCCAAGCTGTGGGCGGTGCTGAGCGCGGGCGCGATCGCGACGGGTTCATCGCTTCTGTTCGTGTACGACCTCGGCGCCCGGCTGGCCGGAGTCGAAAAGCCGCCGGCGGTGATCACCAAGGTGGTCAAGCAGGTGGTGGTCAAGCAGGTGCAGAACTCCCAGCCTGCCTCGGCCGGCAAGCCGCACAGCTGCGCCGCACAGTATCCGAGCGACGCGCTCCAACGGCACGAAGCGGGCGTGACCTCGCTGGCGTTCCGAATCCTGACCGACGGAACCGTGGACGCGATCAAGGTTCTGGCCTCGAGCGGTTCGTCGAGTCTCGACGATGCGGCGGTCAAGTGCGTCTCCGACTGGCACTACCGCCCCGCGATCAAGAACGGCCAGCTCGCCGAAACCCCGTGGAAGGCGAAAGTGACCTGGACGCTGCCCTCGAAGGAGGACATCGCACAGGCGGCCGGCGAGAACGCCGCGGCCGCCGACGCGGCCAAGCCTGCCAGCTCGCCGGAAGCCAAGAGCGAACCCGCCGCGGCACCCGCAGAGACCCGCCATTGGTACCAGGTGTGGAAGTGGTTCGGCGGCGGCGAAGCCGAGAAGAAAGAGAATTAAGCTCTCGGCGGCCGAACAGCATTCGGAAAAAAAGACTCACGCGGAGGTGCGACTCCGCTTTTGCTCGTGCCTGTCCTTTCTTCTACGCCAGCACTTTCCTGATCTCGTCCTGAAACCAAACGAGGCCCTGCTCGTGCCGGGGCGACAGCACGCCGGTGCGGTAGATGCCGGCATCGAGATTGCGCTGCACGGCTTCGCAGATGGCGATGTCCTCGCGGGTGGTGACCTCCGATGCGGCTTTGGCGCGGGCGATCGCGTCCTCGCCGGCGCCGGGACGGAAGACATAGAGATATTCGAGCCGCGTGCGCGCCGGACCCGCAGGCCACATGCGCTCCATCAGGACCGCGTCGGCATAGAGGTTGATGCCCAGGCACGGCCACATCCAGCCCCACAGCCCGGTCACCGCCGCGCCGGGCCTGGCGCCGGCCTGATGGAACTGGAGGAATCCGTCGATCTCGACGCGATAGGAGTTTCCCAGCGAGGCGCTCAGCGCCGGATGGACGATGGGGACGTGATAACCTTCGAGATAGTTCTCGACATAGGTCTTCCAGTTGCACGCGATCTCGTGCGCCGAGCGCAGGATGCGGCCGCCTTCGAAAAAATCCATCTCGCGCGCGCGGCGCTGGAGCGGAGCGACGACGGCCTCGAGAGGACCGGCCGCCTTGTCCATGGCGACGAAGACGAAACCGCGCCAGGTGGAGCACGCGATCTCGACGAGGCCGAACTGGCGCGCGTCGAAGCCCGCCGCCGGACCGAAGTCGCGCGCGCTCGTCAGGCGGCCGTCGAGGCCGTAGCGCCAGCCGTGGTAACGGCAGGTGAGCGCGCCGGCGCAGGCGCCGGTGCCGTCCTCGACCAGCGGGCCGGCGCGATGGCGGCAGACGTTGTGGAAGGCGCGCAGAATGCCGTCCTCGCCGCGCACTGCCATCACCGGATAGCCCGCAATCGTCGCCGCCAGATAGGCACCCGGCTCGCCAAGCTCGTTTTCGTGGCCGAGGAGCTGCCAGCTTGCGGCGAAGATGCGTTCGCGTTCCAGGGCAAAGACGCCGGCGTCGCGATAGAGAGCGGCGTTGAGCGTTTCGGTCATGGCGGGCTCCATCGCGCCGGGACACCTCACCCGAAAGCGCTGCGGCGGCCACGGTAGGTGGCGGCGGCGGGCGGTCAAGCCCGATTGCCCGCCTGGGGAACCTGGTTCATAAAGGACCCGGCTTTGCATGGAGAGGCGTCACGATTTCCGAACCGCGCGGGAACCTCTTCACGGCGCTCGCTCACACCCGCAAGCTGTTGGCGAGCAATCCATCCCTGGCGGAAGCCCAGGCGCGCGAAATCCTGAAGGCCGTGCCCGGCCAGCCCGAGGCTGCCGTGATGCTCGCCGCCGCGCTGCGCTTGCAAGGCAGACCCGGCGCGGCGCTGGAAGTGCTCAGGCCGATGGCGCGCAGCGTCGACGTCGAATTCGAAACCGGACTTGCATTTGCGGGCCTCGACCGCGGCGAGGAAGCCACCGCCGCGTTCCGCCGCACGCTGGAACGCGAGCCGCGGCACGCCTCGGCCTGGCGTGCGCTGGGGGACCAGTACACCCTGGCGGGCGACAGCGCCGCCGCCGACGACGCCTATGCGCGCCACATTCGCGCCTCGGTCAACGATCCCAGGCTGATCGAAGCGGCGACCGCCCTGTGCGAGAACAATCTGCCCGCGGCCGAGCAGATGCTGCGCGCGTTCCTGAAGGCACATCCCACCGACGTGGGCGCCATCCGCATGCTGGCCGAGGTGGGGGCGCGTCTTGGCCGCTATCACGACGCGGAAAAGCTGCTGTCGCGCGCCATCGAGCTGGCGCCGAGCTTCGATGCGGCCCGCGCCAACTATGCCACGATCCTGCACCGCCAGAACAAGCCGCGCGAGGCGCTGGAACAGGTCGAGCTTCTGTTGCGGCGCGATCCGGAAAACCCGGCCTACCGCAATCTTCTGGCGGCGGTGCTGGCGCGCCTGGGCGACACGGCCCGCGCCGTCGAAGTGTATCGCATGGTGCTGCGCGATCATCCCGGCCAGCCGAAGGCGTGGATGAGCCTGGGCCACACGCTCAAGACCGCCGGACACCAGCAGGAAGCCGTGGAGGCCTATCGCAAGTCCATCGCGCTGATGCCGAACCTGGGCGAAACGTGGTGGAGCATGGCCAATCTCAAGACCTTCCGCTTCGCGCCGGAAGACGTGGCCGAGATGCAGCACCAGCTGGCGCGCGACGACCTTGCCGTCGAGGACCGCTTCCATCTGCACTTCGCGCTGGGCAAGGCGCTGGAGGACGCCAAGGACTATGCCGCATCTTTCGCCCATTACGACAAGGCAAACGCGCTCAGGCGCACCGCGATCGACTACGAGGCGGACGAGGTTACCGCCCTGAAGCAGCGGCTGAAGGCGTTCTTCACCGCCGAATTCTTCCGCGAACGTCAGGGGCAGGGCTGCCCCGCGCCCGATCCCATCTTCATCGTCGGGCTGCCGCGCGCGGGCTCGACGCTGATCGAGCAGATCCTGGCCAGCCATTCCGCGGTGGAAGGCACGATGGAGCTGCCCGACATCATGGCGATGGTCCGCCGCATCGGCGGAAAGGACGAACGCTATCCCCAGGCGCTGGCGGAGATGACGCCGGAACAGTTGCGGGCACTGGGCGAGAAATACCTGGAGCGCACGCGCGTGCAGCGTCGCCTGGGGCGGCCGTTCTTCATCGACAAGATGCCCAACAACTTCCTGCACGCGGGATTCATCCACCTGATCCTGCCCAACGCCAGGATCATCGACGCGCGGCGCCACCCGCTGGCGTGCGGATTTTCCTGCTTCAAGCAGCATTTCGCGCGCGGCCAAGGCTTCACCTACAGCCTTGCGGACATCGGCCGCTATTACGCCGATTACGCGGACCTGATGGCGCATTACGACGCCGTGCTGCCGGGCCGCGTCATTCGCGTGCTCTATGAATCGATGGTGGAGGACTTCGAAGCCAACGTGCGGGCGCTGCTGGCGGCATGCGGCCTTCCGTTCGAGGACAAGTGCCTGCGCTTTTATCAGAATGACCGCATCGTGCGCACCGCCAGCTCCGAGCAGGTCCGCGTGCCGATCTTCTCCGACGCCGTGGATCACTGGCGTCACTACGAAGAATGGCTCGCACCGCTGAAAAGCTCGCTTGGGGACACGCTCCAAGCTTACGCTGCGAGACCTGTGGGCGCGCCGACACAATAGCGGCACCATCTTTGCAGTATGTGCTCCTTACGATTGACCTTTGAATCGTTCTAAGCGCGAATCCGTGACGCCGGATTCACGCGAAGGGGGCATCGATGCCAAGCGTTCTTTCGACCGGACGGCGCGGACTGGTCTGCGCCCTTCTCGCCTCGACGATGTTCGTGCCTGCCGCGCTCGCGCAGACCGCCGCGCCTTCGAACGAAGCGGCGGCGGTGCAGAGGGGCGGCCTCGAAACCGTGACCGTCAGTGCACAGAAGATCGGCGAGCAGGACGTGCAGAAGGTGCCGGTCTCGATCCAGGTGCTGGACAGCGAGAAGCTGGAAGACCTGCACATCAAGGACTTCCGCGACTTCGAGCTCTTCATGCCCAGCGTCTCCTTCACCTCGGGCGGCCAGGGATCGAGCGGCGGCCCCGGCCAGGCGACGATCGCGATGCGCGGCGTGACCGACGCCGCCGACGGCAACCACTCCGGCCCGCTTCCCACGGTCGGCGTCTATCTCGACGAGCAGCCGATCACCACGATCGGCGGAACGCTGGACGTGCCGTCCTACGATCTGGCGCGGGTGGAAGTGCTGGCGGGCCCGCAGGGCACACTCTACGGCGCCAGCTCCGAAGCCGGCACGATCCGCCTCATCACCAACAAGCCGGACCCGGGCGCGTTCAGCGCCTATGCCGAGGCGCAGGGCAACAGCGTCGCGCACGGCGGCTTCGGTTACGTTTTCGACGGCATGGTCAACATGCCCCTCGACGACAGAATCGCGATCCGCCTGGTGGGCTGGGACGAACACGACGCCGGCTACATCGACAACGTGCATGGAACCCGCACCTATCCCACCACGGGCGTCACCATCGACAACGCCGCCTTCGCCAAGAACGACTACAACACGGTCGACAAGCTGGGCGGGCGCGCGCAACTCGGCATCGATCTCGACGAGAACTGGACGATCACGCCGATGATCACGGGCCAGCTTGAGAAACAGAACGGCTTCTTCGGCTTCGATCCCTCGCTCGGCGACCTCAAGGTGATGCACTTCAATCCCGAATGGGAAAAGGACCACTGGTATCAGGCGGCGTTGACGGTCAACGGCAAGATCGCCGATCTCGACCTCACCTATTCCGGCGGCTACATGGACGCGAGAAGGCTCAGCTCCGCCGACTATTCCGACTATACCTATTGGTACGACACGCTGGCCGGCTACTACGTCACGGACAATGCCGGCAACAAAGTCGATTCCACGCAGTACATTCTTGGCAACGACCAGTACACCAAGCTGAGCAACGAAGTGCGTCTTTCGTCACCGCAGGACTGGCGGCTGCGCTTCGTCGCCGGTTTCTTCCAGGAACGCCAGACGCACTACATCCTGCAGAACTACCAGATCAACGATCTGGGCTCCGATTTCTGGGTCACCGGCTGGCCGCACACCTATTGGCTGACCGACCAGCTTCGCGTCGACCGCGACATCGCGGGCTTCGGCGAGGCGAGCTTCGACATCCTCCCCGACCTGACGCTCACCGGCGGCGTGCGCGTGTTCCAGGCCGACAATTCGCTCGAGGGTTTCTTCGGCTTCAGCGCGGCGACGTCGAGCCACACCGGCGAGGTCAACTGCTTCGGTCCCGGCCTGTTCCGCAACGCGCCGTGCACCAACCTCGCAAAGCGGGTGAAGGAGACCGGCGAAACTCACAAGGCGAACCTCACCTGGCGCATCGACGACGACCACATGGTCTACTTCACCTATTCCACCGGTTTCCGTCCGGGCGGGGTCAACCGCTACGGCAGCCTGCCGCCGTATCTGTCGGATACTCTCACCAACTACGAGATCGGCTGGAAGACCACTTGGCTGGACAACACGCTGCGCTTCAACGGCGCGGCCTATTGGGAGGATTGGAGCGACCTTCAATTCGCCTTCCTGGGCATCAACTCGTTGACCCAGATCGCCAATGCCGGCGGCGCGCGCATCCAGGGCGTCGAGTCCGAGATCACCTGGCAGCCCGACGAGCACTTCATGCTTTACGCGGGCGCCGACTACAACTACGCGCGGCTGACCCAGGTCTATTGCGGCGATCTCAACCCGATCACCGGCGTTCTGGACACGAGTTGCCCGAACGCATTCTATCCCTACCCGCCCGATGCGCCGAAGGGCTCGCCGCTTCCCACCGTACCGCGCCTCAAAGGCAACATCACCGGGCGGTACACGTTCCCGCTCGCGGATTTCTCCGCCCACGTCCAGGGCGCGCTCGTGTTCCAGACCGATTCCCTGCCGGACCTGCGCACCCAGGCGCCCAGCCCTGCCACGGGATTAGAGGTGCCGATCCGTCAGATCCTCGGCAAAATGCCGGGGTTCGCCACCTTCGATCTCGCTTTCGGGGTTGAAAGGGAACAGTGGAGCGCGGAGATCGCCGCGCAGAACCTGTTCGACGAGCGCGGACAGCTTTTCCGCTTCCCCTTGTGCACGACACAGATCTGCGGCTATCAGCCCTACACCCTGCCGACCAGGCCGCGGCTGATTTCGCTCACGGTGAGCCGGAAGTTCTGACGGCTAGAGAATGCCGCTCACCAGGCCGAGATACGCCCCGTTGCGGACGTGGCGCGTGATGGTTTCGATGTCGGGCGCGAAATAGCGGTCGCGCTCGTAGGGGCGCACCATCGCGCGGATTTCCTGCGCGGCGCGTTCGAGAACGGCCGAGCTTTTCAGCGGGCGGCGGAAATCGAGCCCCTGGGCGGCCGCGAGCAGTTCGATCGCCACGACGGAGGCGGCATTCTCGGCCATGTCGAGCAGGCGGCGCGCGCCGTGGGTGGCCATCGAAACATGGTCTTCCTGATTGGCGCTGGTGGGTACGGTGTCGACCGAAGCGGGATGGGCGAGCAGCCGGTTTTCGGCGACCAGCGCGGCCGCCGTCACCTGCGCGATCATGAAGCCGGAATTGAGGCCGGATTCCTTGACCAGAAACGCCGGCAGGCCGCTCATCTTGGGATCGACCAGAATGGCGGTGCGCCGTTCGGAGATGTTGCCGATCTCGGCCAGCACGATGGCAAGCTGGTCGGCGGCCATCGCCACCGGCTCGGCGTGGAAATTGCCGCCGGAAACGACCGAGCCGTCTTCGAGGATCAATGGATTGTCGGTGACGCCGGTGGCTTCGATCTCCAGCGTTTTCGCCGCGGCGCGCATCAGGTCGAGCGCGGCGCCCATCACCTGCGGCTGGCAGCGGAAGGAATACGGGTCCTGCACCTTGGCGTCGTCGACCGGCGCGCGATGGGATTCGCGGATCTCGCTGCCCTGCATCAGGCCGCGCAGCATGGCGGCGGCGGCGATCTGGCCCGGCTGGCCGCGCAACGCATGGATGCGGGCGTCGAAGGGCGTATCCGAGCCCTTGAAGGCGTCGGTCGACATCGCGCCCGCCACGATCGCGGCGGCGAACACCTTTTCAGCCTCGAACAGCCCGGCCAGCGCCAGCGCGGTCGAAATCTGGGTGCCGTTGAGCAGCGCCAGACCTTCTTTCGGCCCCAGCACGATCGGCCGCAGGCCGGCATGCTGAAGCGCCACGGTGGCAGGAACCTGCCTGTCTTCGATGCGCGCCGAACCGATGCCGAGCATGACGCCGGCCAGATGGGCCAGCGGCGCCAGGTCACCGGACGCGCCGACCGACCCCTTCGACGGAATCACGGGATACACTTCGGCTTCGACGAGGCGCACCAGCATGGCGACCGTCTCGCGCCGCACGCCGGAGGCGCCGCGCGAAAGCGAAGCGATCTTGAGCACCATCGCCAGGCGCACGATGTCGTCGGGCAGCGCCGGACCCACGCCGCAAGCATGGCTGAGAACGAGGTTACGCTGCAGGGCCTCGAGATCGCCGCGCGCGATCTCGGTGTTGGCGAGAAGGCCGAAACCGGTGTTGACGCCGTAGATGGTGTCGCCGCCCGCGACGTGGTCGGCGATGATCTTGGCACCGCGATCGATCCGCGCAAAGGCATCCAGCGTCAATTCCAGCTTCTGCGGCGCCGCGTAGACGGTACGCAGGCACTCCAGCGTGAGCGGTTCGCCGATTTTCATGGGAGGTCTCCCACAGAAGGAAGGTTCAGATGCCGCTCCCGCGCGGTTTCGAGCGCGATGTCGTAGCCCGCATCGGCGTGGCGCATCACGCCGGTGGCGGGATCGTTCCACAACACGCGCGCCAGTTTGCCGGCCGCTTCGGGTGTGCCGTCGGCCACGATCACCACGCCGGCATGCTGCGAATAGCCCATGCCGACCCCGCCGCCGTGGTGGATCGACACCCAGCTCGCGCCGGAGGCGGTGTTGAGCAGCGCATTCAACAACGGCCAGTCCGAGACCGCGTCGGAGCCGTCGGCCATGGCCTCGGTCTCGCGGTTGGGGCTGGCGACCGAGCCGGAATCGAGGTGGTCGCGGCCGATCACGATGGGCGCATTGAGTTCGCCCGACGCCACCATCTCGTTGAACTTCACCCCGGCCAGATGGCGCTCGCCCAGGCCGATCCAGCAGATGCGCGCCGGCAGGCCCTGGAACCTGATTTTCGCCTTCGCCATGTCGAGCCAGCGGTGCAGATGCCGATTAGCCGGAAACAGCGCCTTCATCGCCTCGTCGGTGCGGTAGATGTCTTCCGGATCGCCCGACAGCGCCGCCCAGCGGAAGGGCCCGATGCCACGGCAGAACATCGGACGGATATAGGCGGGTACGAAGCCGGGGAAATCGAAGGCGTGCTCGACGCCTTCGTCCTTCGCCACCTGGCGGATGTTGTTGCCGTAGTCGAAGACGGGGATGCCCTGGGCCGCGAAGGCCAGCATGGCGCGCACGTGGGTCGCGATGGATTTGCGCGCGGCGGCGGCGACCGCATCGGGGTGCTTCATGCGGCGGTCTTCCCATTGGGCGAGCGTCCAGCCCTCGGGCAGGTAGCCGTTGACGGTATCGTGGGCGCTGGTCTGGTCGGTGACGGCATCGGGCTTGACGCCGCGGCGAACCAGTTCCGGCAAGATTTCGGCCGCGTTTCCGACGAGCCCGACCGAAAGCGGCTTTCGGTCCTTGACCGATTGCGCGACGAGCCGCAGTGCCTCGTCGAGATTGTCAGTGGCGGTATCGAGATACTTCGTCTCCAGGCGCTTTTCGATGCGCGAGGGCTGGCATTCCACCGCCAGCATCGAGGCCCCCGCCATCGTCGCTGCCAGCGGCTGCGCCCCGCCCATGCCGCCGAGACCGGCGGTCAAAATCCAGCGCCCCGAGAGATCGCCGCCGTAATGCTTGCGGCCCATCTCGGCGAAGGTTTCGTAGGTGCCCTGAACGATGCCCTGGGTACCGATGTAGATCCACGAGCCCGCGGTCATCTGGCCGTACATCATCAGGCCCTTGCGGTCGAGTTCGTGGAAATGCTCCCAGGTGGCCCATTTGGGCACGAGGTTGGAATTGGCGATCAAGACGCGCGGGGCGCCCTCGTGGGTGCGGAAAACGCCGACCGGCTTGCCCGACTGGATCAGCAGCGTCTCGTCCGGCTCAAGCTTGCGCAACGATTCCACGATGCGGTCGAAGGCCTGCCAGTTGCGCGCGGCGCGGCCGATGCCGCCGTAGACGACAAGCTCCTGCGGGCGCTCGCCGACCTCGGGATCGAGATTGTTCATCAGCATGCGCAGCGCCGCTTCCGCCGCCCAGGTCTTGCAGGTCTTTTCGCTTCCGCGCGGGGCGCGGACGATGCGTGTGTTGGTGCTCATCGGTCGTAACGGTCCGAGCGTCCTTCGAGATAGCGGTCCTGCAGTAGCCCGGCACCGATCCAGTAGCTGAGTTCGGCGGGATCGATGATGTTCCAAACGGCGAGATCGGCCCATTTGCCGGTTTCGAGCGCTCCGGTTTCGGCATCGAGGCCGAGGGCTCGCGCGGCGTTGCGGGTGACGCCCACAAGGGCTTCCTCCGGCGTCAGGCCGAACAGGGTGCAGGCCATGTTCATCGCCGTCAACAGCGACACAACCGGCGATGTGCCGGGATTGCAATCCGTGGCGACGGCCATCGCCACGCCTGCCGCGCGCAGGGCTTCCACCGGCGGCTTCTTCGTTTCACGCAGGAAGTAGAAGGCGGTCGGCAGCAGCACCGCGACGGTTCCGGCCCCGGCCATCGCCGCGATCCCGGCTTCGCCGAGGTGCTCCAAGTGATCGGCACAAAGCGCACCGTGGCGCGCGGCCAGCGCGGCGCCGCCGCAATCGGTGAGCTGCTCGGCATGCAGACGCAGCGCAAGGCCGTGTGCTTGCGCCGCCGCGAACACGCGCTCCACCTCGTCCGGCGCAAAGGCAATGGTCTCGCAGAAGGCATCCACGGCATCGGCGAGATGCCCGCGCGCCGCGGCGGGGATCATCTCCTCGCAAAGAAGGCGCAGATACTCCCCCCGCTCGCAGTCCGGCGGAACGGCATGCGCGCCCAGAAACGTCCGCCTGACGCGCACATGCGCCTTCTCGCCGACGCGGGCGGCGGCGCGCAGCATCTTGAGTTCGCACTCGAGATCGAGGCCGTAGCCCGACTTGATCTCCACTGTAGTGACGCCTTCATGTGCCAGTTTCGCCGCGCGCGGCACGGCCGCGTCCACCAGTTCGTCTTCCGAGGCCTTTCGGGTTGCCCGGACCGTAGCAAGGATTCCGCCGCCGGCACGCGCGATCTCCTCGTAGCTGGCGCCGCGGGCGCGCATGTCCCATTCCCCGGCGCGGTTGCCGGCGAAGACGAGATGCGTGTGGCAGTCGATCAGGCCGGGCGTGACGAAAGCCCCGCCCAGCGGACGGATCTCGCGCGCCAGATCGCGCGGCCGTCCCGGCAGCGAATCCGTGGGTCCCACGAAAGCCAGCCTGCCGCGCGCGATTCCGATCGCAGCGTCGCGGATGCGCGGCGACGGGCCGGCCTGGCAATCCAGAAGCAGGACGTCCCACATCGCGTGCCGTTCTCCTCGCGTCCACGATACATCGTGCGCGGCAGGATAGCAGGATAATCTTGCGTGCGGTTCGTCCGCCAAAGCATGGCGGAAATGTCCACAAACGAGGTCACGCAGGTCACGAGTCGGCGGCGGCGGGACTCCGCGTGCGCCTGGAGCCGCGCCAGGCCGACCAGGCGAGCCACGCCGCAATCGCGGCGGCGGCCACCAGCGCGCCCGTGACCATGCCCCGGTCGATCAGGCTCATCAGTTCGATGCCGCCCACCACCAGCGCCACGACGACCGAAGCAAAGGTGATGGTGAGGTTGTAGTAGAGCCGGCGGGACGGCGCCGCCAGCGCCCAGCCATAGGCGCGGGTCATCACCACGCTGTCGAGGGTGTCGATGAGCGACATGCCGGCGGTGAACAGCGCCGGGAATACGAGGATGAACCAGACCGGAAGGCCGCCTCCGGCCGCGGCGGCGGAAAGGCCGAGCAGGCCGATCTCGCTGGCGGTATCAAAACCAAGGCCGAACAGCACGCCCACCACAAACATGTGCCGGCTCTTCGAGACCATGCGGAACACGGGAAGGAACAGACGCGTGTAAAGCCCCTTGGGCGCGAAATGCCGCTCGACGGGCTCGGCGCCGGACTGCGGCGGGCGGAGGATGGCGGCGACGATGCTGGCGAGCACGACGGCGTTGCCGGCGGCGATGCCCAGCAGGAACAGGGCCGAGATCGTCGTGCCCAGCCCGCCGCCGAATTGGCGCAGGACGTCGAGCCGGGACCCGGCCAGGCCCGCCGCAAGCGCAACCCCGATCGAGGCGATCCACACCACGGCGGAATGGCCGAGCGAAAACCACAAACCGGTCGCGGCCGGGCGCCCGCCGCTCGCCATCAGCTTGCGCGTGGCGTTGTCGATGGCCGCAATGTGGTCGGCATCGACGGCATGGCGGCATCCCAGGGTATAGGCCAGGACGGCGGCACCCAGAAGAGCGGGGTCGCCGTGCAGCAGGCCCCAGGCCAGCCCCCAGGCCGCCAGATTGGCGGCGGCCAGCGGCGCGAGCAGTTTCCATCCCGGCATGTTGGACAGTTTCAAAGGCCCCGCGGATTCGTTTATATGGGCATGGAATCTACGTCAATCGCAGGGTGCCATGTGCCTGGGCGTGCCGATGCGGGTGGTGGAGCGCGACGGCTTCAATGCGCGATGCGAGGTGAACGGCATCGAGCGCACCGTCAGCCTGTTCCTGCTGCAGCACGAGGACGTGGCGCCCGGCGACCACGTCATGGTGCACGTGGGATACGCCATCCAGAAGATGAGCGAAGCGCAAGCCAAGGCCACCTGGGATCTTCTCGGCGAGGCCTTTGCCGCCGAACCCGATGCTTGAGGCCGCGAAAGAAACCCTGGCGCGCATCCGCGCCCTGCCGCTGACGGGCCGCGTGCGCATCATGAACGTGTGCGGCGGACACGAGCGCACGATCTCGATGGCGGGGCTGCGCGCGGCGCTGCCCGAAAACGTCGAGCTGATCGCGGGACCGGGATGCCCCGTCTGCGTCTGCCCCGAAGAAGACGTGCACGACGCCATCGCGCTGTCGCGGCTCGCGAACGTCACGCTGGTGGCCTTCGGCGACATGCTGCGCGTGCCCGCCAACGTGCCCAAGGCCGAGCCGCGCTCGCTGGAGGCGGCCAAGGCGGCGGGCGCCGACGTGCGCCCCATCGCATCGCCGCGCGAAGCCGCCGCCATCGCGCGCGCCAGTCCGGCCCGCGAGGTCGTTTTCTTCGCCGCCGGATTCGAGACCACCACGGCGCCGGTGGCCGCCATGATCGCCGAGGGCGTTCCGTCCAATCTCTCGGTGCTGCTTTCGGGGCGCAAGACCTGGCCCGCGGTCGCCATGCTGCTCGACAGCGAACAGCCGGGCTTCGACGCGCTGGTGGCGCCGGGCCACGTCTCCGCCATCATGGGGCCGGAGGAATGGCGCTTCGTGCCCGAGCGGCACGGATTGCCTGCGGCGGTAGCGGGCTTCGAGGCCGACAGCCTGCTCGAAGCCTTTCATTCGGTGCTGCGCCAGCACCTGGAGCATCGCGCCATTCTCGACAACTGCTACACCGCCGTCGCCAAGCCCGGCGGCAATCCCACCGCGCGAAGGCTGATCGCCGACGTGCTCGACGTGGTCGATGCGAACTGGCGCGGGATCGGCGTGATTGCGGGCTCGGGTTTCGCGCTAAAACCGGAGCTGGAGCGGCTGGATGCGCGGCGGCGCTTCGCACTCGATCCCGCGGCGGGGCGCAAGCGCGTAGGCCAGATGCCGCCGGGCTGCGACTGCGCCCGCGTGGTGCTGGGCAAGATCAAGCCGAACGAATGCGCGCTCTACGGCAAGGCTTGCACGCCGCGCAATCCGGTGGGACCTTGCATGGTTTCCGACGAAGGCGCCTGCCGCATCCGGTGGGCGGCGGGATTGCGAGATGGAGCCGCGGCCAAATCCTGAGACCATTTCCAGGCTGATCGTGCTGGGCGGCCAGGTGCAGGGCGTGGGCTTCCGGCCGTTCGTGTGGCGGCTGGCCCATTCGCTCGGCCTCAAGGGCGCCATCCACAATTCGAGCGGACAGGTTAAGATCGCGGTGGCGGGGCCGATGGACGCCGTCGCCCGCTTCGAGCGCGCGCTGTTCGAGGATCATCCGCCGCTGGCCAAACCGCGGCTGATCGAGGCCAGGGATTGGCGGGCTTTCGACTTCGCGGATTTCCGCATCCTCGACAGCCGGGCGGACGAAGCGGCGGACGTGCACCTGCCGCCCGACCTGTTCTGCTGCGACGACTGCGTGCGCGAATTGCAGACGCCGGGCGAGCGGCGCTTTCGTTATCCCTTCACCAACTGCACCCAATGCGGGCCGCGCTACACCATCATCAAGGCGCTGCCCTACGACCGACCCGGCACCTCTATGGCCGCTTTCGCCATGTGCCCTGCCTGCCGGGCGGAGTACGAGAATCCGGGCGACCGGCGCTTCCACGCCCAACCGCTGGCGTGCCCGGATTGCGGACCGCAGCTCACCTTCCGCCACGACGGCGCCACGAGTTCGGGCGAAGCGGCGCTGCGCTCCGCGGTGGGCCTGCTGCGCGCGGGCGGAATCGTGGCTGCGAAAGGCGTCGGCGGTTATCACCTTCTCTGCGACGCCGCGGACGACGCGGCGGTGTGGCGGCTGCGGGCGCGCAAGCACCGCCCCCACAAGCCGCTGGCGGTGATGTTTCCCCAAACCGGCGTCGACGGTCTCGATGCGGTGCACACGGCCGTGACGCTGAGCGAAGCCGAGGCCGCTGCGGTGCGCGATCCCGCCCGGCCGATCGTGCTGGCGCGGCGGCGGCAGGATTGCGGCTTGAGCGCGGGGATCGCGCCCGGACTGGACGCGCTGGGCGTGTTCCTGCCCTATAGCCCGCTGCATCATCTGCTGCTCGGCGAATTCGGCGCGCCGCTCGTGGCCACCTCCGGCAATGTCAGCGGCGAGCCGGTCATCACCGGCAACGACGAAGCCGAGCGCCGCCTGGGCGGGGTGGCGGACGCCTTCCTGCATCACGACCGGCCGATCGTGCGCCCCGCCGACGATTCCGTCGTGCGGGCGATCGCCGGCGCGCCCCGCCCGGTCCGCATCGGCCGCGGCATGGCCCCGCGCGAGATCGACACGGCCGGCGAATTCGCAGTACCGACATTGGCCGTGGGCGGGCACATGAAAAGCGCCGTCGCGCTCGGCTGGGGCAAACGCATCGTGGTGTCGCCGCACATCGGCGAGCTCGATTCCCCGCGCAGCCTCGCCGTGTTCGAACAGGTGATCGAGGACCTATCGGCGCTTTACCGGGTCGACGTGCAGCGCATCGTCTGCGACGCCCATCCGGGCTACGCCTCGACGCGCTGGGCCGTGGCGCGCGGACTTCCGGTGACGAAGGTACTCCATCACAGGGCGCACGCCTCCGCGGTGGCGGGCGAGCACCCGGACATCGCGCGCTGGCTGGTCTTCACCTGGGACGGGGTGGGTTACGGCGAAGGCGGCGAACTGTGGGGCGGCGAAGCCTTTGCGGGATCGCCCGGCGCGTGGAAGCGTGTGGCAAGCTTCCGCCCGTTCCACCTTCTGGGCGAGGCCGGGCGCGAGCCCTGGCGTTCGGCGTGCGCGCTGATGTGGGAGAGCGGGCGGGACTTCATGTCATCCGTCGCCGGGGCCGAGTTGGCGCACGCGGCATGGCACAAGCGCTTGAACACCGCGCGCACCTCCGCCGTGGGGCGCCTGTTCGATGCCGCGGCTGCGCTGGTGCTCGGCGTCGAAACCGCGAGCTTCGAAGGCCAGGGCCCGATGATGCTGGAAGCCGTTGCCGAAGACGTCACGGACGGCGCGGCGCTGCCGCTGTCGCGCGACGGCGGCGTGCTCCGCGCGGACTGGCAGCCGCTGCCGGCGATGCTGACGGACGGCTCGATGCCGGCCTCGCGGCGGGCCGGCCTGTTCCACGACATCCTGGCCCGCACCCTGGTGGCGCAGGCGGAGGCCCTGGCCGGGTCTTTCGACGCGGTGGGATTGAGCGGCGGCGTGTTCCAGAACCGGCGTCTCGCCGAGCGCGTCGTCGCGCTCTTCTCCGCGCGCGGCATCCGCGCGTTCCTGCCCGAAGGCATGCCGGCCAACGACGGCGGCATCGCCTTCGGCCAACTGATCGAGGCGATGCATGCTGGATGACCACGTCACGCTGGCCCACGGCAACGGCGGACGGTTCATGCGCGAACTGATCGACGAGGTGTTCGCGCGCCATCTTGCCAATCCCGCGCTGGATACCCATCTCGACGCCGCGGCGCTGGCTCTGCCCGCCGGCATGGTGGCGGTGATCACCACCGACGCCTTCACCGTGCAGCCGCTGGAGTTTCCCGGCGGCGACATCGGCTCGCTGGCGGTGAACGGCACGGTGAACGATCTGGCCGTGAGCGGAGCGGAGCCCATATACCTCGCGCTCGACGCCATCATCGAGGAGGGCCTCGAGATGGCCCGGCTCGAACGCATCGTGGCGGGCCTGGCGCGGGCGGCGCGCGAAGCCGGCGTCGCGGTCGTGGCGGGCGATACCAAAGTGGTGCCACGCGGGAACGGCGGCGGCCTCTATCTTGCGACGACGGGCGTGGGCGTGCGCCCGCCCCAACGGCGCCTCGGGATGGACCTCATCCGCGCGGGCGATGCGGTGCTGGTGTCGGGGCCGGTGGGCGACCACGGCATCGCGGTGATGCTGGCGCGCGAGGCGTTCGATCTTTCGGGGCCGGTGGCCTCCGATTGCGCGGCGGTCACGCCGCTCGCCGCCGCCATCTGGGACATGGAGGGCCTTCGCTTCATGCGCGACCCCACCCGCGGCGGGCTCGCCACGGTGGCGCACGAGATCGCGTTCGCCGCACGCAAGACCGTGCGGCTGATGGAAAGCGCCATTCCGGTGCGCGATGCGGTGCGCTCCGTGTGCAGGATGCTGGGCTACGATCCCTATTACCTCGCCTGCGAGGGGCGCGTGGTGGCCGTGGCGGCGCCCCGTGCGGCGGAGCAAATCCTTGCGCTGTGGCACGCGCTGCCGGGCGGCGAACAGGCTTGCGCGATCGGCACGATTGCGGACGGACGGCCGGCGGTCGTGCTCGAAACCGAGATCGGCGGCGAGCGGTTCCTGGAGGAACTGGAGGACGATCCCCTGCCGCGGATTTGCTGATTTTAAGAGGTTTATCCGCGCGTAGGCGCCGAGCGGGAGCGAGGCTCACCCCTCCGGCTTGAAGATCATGCCGCTGCCGAGGCGGCCGTTCATGACCGCGGCGACCGGCCGCTCGAAACGAATATGGCGCACGCAGCCGTGTTCGCTTTCCGCCGGCTGCGCGGCGAGCCATTCCCAGTCGACGAAGCCCTCGCCCGCATCGGGGTTGACGGTGAAATAGCCGACGCGGAAGGCCGTCAGGTTCTGGAAGAAGTGCGAGCCCTGCGACGGCGTCACGCGCATGTCCTTGAACCCCGCCTCGACGATGACGCGCGCGCCCGAAACCTGATCCCACGCCACCGGAATGCCGAGCCAGGGATCGTTCGAGCCCCAGCGCCCCACGCCGATGAGCAGGTACGGCGCGCCGGCCTCGTTCAGCCGGGCGTTCAGCGCGGCGACCTCGCCCGCCACCTCACGGCTCTGGTCGCGCTCGAAGCGATGGAAATCCACCGCGACGACGTCGTTCACCTCGATGCGGCCGTGCCCCAGCACCTTGGCGCTGCGGCAGATCAGGCTTTTCGAGGCAACGTCGTCCATGCGGATCTCCTCGGCCTCACGCGACAGCGCCATCGGGCGGATCTGCAGGAAGCCGAACTCCGACGGACCTTCCTCGGCGAGGCGGACGGCGAATTCGATCTCGACCGGCCGGCCCAGCGCCTCGGCGCTGGCGGTCATCACCGCGTCGAGAACCTGCGGCAGCGGGAACAGCCCGTGCTTCAGGATCGGCGCGAAGCTGACGATGCGCGTGCCCTCGCGCCCGAGGCCGTCATAGACCGCGTCGTTGTCGGCGGAATAGGTCGAGCCCACCGCGGCCAGCGTGCCGTCCTTTTCCGCCTCGTCGAGCGGGAAGCTCGTCTCCTTCAGATGCGGATGGTCGAGATCGAGCGCCATGAACTCGCTCTGCGAGTTCGCCAGCATGTCCTCGGTCGAGGAGAACTGCACCAGATGCCGCGGAAAGCGCGGGCAGAACATCAGGCACTTGCCGCCGTCGATCACGGTGCGGCCGAGCCCCAGCGCCACGGCCGCGATGCCGTCGCCCGTCGTCATCGGCGCCACCGGATAGAAATTGTGGCTGCGCACCACGCCCGAAAGATCGGGATAGAAGCGCGAGCCGTGCGCCGAGCCCACCACCCGCTGGATGATGACCGCCATCTTCTCCTCTTCCAGGCGGTAGGGCGTGGCCTGGACGTAGCTCTTGGCGTGCTGGCTGAAGGTGGAGGCGTAGACCCGCTTGATCGCCTCGCCGAGCTCATCGAGCCGCGCGCCGGTGTCGCCCGAACGGTTCGCCAGCATGAAGGTCTGGTAGACGCCGGTGAACGGCTGGTATTGCGAATCCTCGAGCAGGCTGGACGAACGCACCGCCAGGGGACAGCCCACCTCATCCAGGAGCTTGCGCAGGTCCCGTTGCAGTCCCGCGGGCAGTTGGGCGGCAAGAAAGCGCTTCTCGATCTCGCCCTCGTCGGACGAGTTCATGGCGACGTCGAGCAGGCCGTTCTTCTCGATGAACTCGTCGAACAGGTCGGTCGGCAGCACCAGCGAAGGCGGCACGGTGACGCGGACATCGGGAAAACGGCTTGAAATATGGCTTTTCTGGAGCATGTGGCGGACGAAGGCGAGCCCCCTTGCCTTGCCGCCGAGCGAACCGCCGCCGATGCGCAGGAAGTAGTCGTCGCCGGCACGGAAGGCGCCGCGCGGGAAATCTCCGATCAGCACCTGGCTCTGCTCGCGCCGGTATTCGGCGATGGATTCGAGAAGATCGCGGCGCAGGTCCTCCATGTCCCGGTAGTCGGAGAGCTTGCGCGGGCGCAGCTTCTGGGCGAGCGCCACCTCGGTGCGCGCCATCAGCCAGTGCGAGAAATGGTTGCGCGCCCCGTGATAGGCGATGCATTCGCCCGGCACGTCGTGCAGGCGCAGGAGCAGCGCGTCGAGGTCGGCGGCGCGCGCCACCTCGCTGCCGTCCATCCGGCGGAAGACGAAATCGCCGAGCGAAAACCGCTCGGTCACGATGCGGCGCAGATCCTCGAGCAGCGTCGGCGAGCGCTTGCGCAGGAAGCAGAAGCCTTCGGCTTCCGCGCGCTGCTGGTGCTGCGCCTGGCTCGACTGGAGCACGATGGGCACGTCGGGCACCAGTTCGCGCACCATGCGGGCGAACTCGAACCCGGCCTGGCGGTCCATTTCGCCGGCCCGGCGGAACTCCACGTCCGAAATGACGCCGAGCAGGAAGTCGCGGTAGTTGGCGGCAAGCAGGGCCGCTTCCTCGTAATCGGAGGCCAGCAGCAGCTTCGGCCGGGCGCGGAAGCGCAACAGCTTGTGCGCGACGTTAAGCCCTTCGGCGATGACGCGCCGCGACTGGGTTAACATCACGGTGTAGATCACGGGCAGGAACGACGAATAGTAGCGGATGTTGTCTTCCACCACGACGATCACCGGCACGCGCATGGCGTCGGTATCGTGCAGTACGTTGCGCTTGTCCTCGATGTACTTGACCATGGCGATGAGCACGCGCGGCGTGCCCTGCCACAGGAAGATGCGGTCGATATCGCTGACGGGGTGACGGGCGAGGAAGGCCTCCACCTCGCGGTAGTCGTAGGCGAGCACCAGAACCGGAATGTCGAGGCCCGCGGCTTTGACCGCCTTGGCGAGCGCCGCCGCGTCCATGTCGCCGACCTCGAGGTTGGTGACGATCAGGTTGAAGCGCGGCTGGCGCTTGGCCAGCGCCAGCGCCTCCGCCCCGGTCGAGACGTGGACGATGCCCGGCGGGTGCTGCAGGTTGAGCTCGAGCGATTCGCCGATGAGAAGCTCGTTGAGGCGGCCGTCTTCGCGCAGGATGAAGGAGTCGTAGAGGCTGGAGACCAGAAGGATGTTCTGGACCCGGAAGGTCTCCAGCTCCTCGAAGCCCTCGAACCGCCTTTCGGCGTCGATCTCATCGGCGCGCATGGGAACCGCATAAAACTAAGATTCGCGCGGACATACTAACGTCACCTCCCCCTTGTGGGGAGGTCGGCGAGCCCGTCCGCCTGACAGGAGCGTCGTGTTGGCGCGAGCCGGGTGGGGGGCGGTGCCAGACTGAGGCTCGTTCCCCCACCCGAAATTGCTTCGCGCGGTCCAGATGATGGGAGCGCGCGGGTTTGTCGCGCGCTCCGCAATTTCGACCTCCCCACAAGGGGGAGGTTACGCAATCAGACCAACCCCTGGTCCAGCATGGCGTTGGCGACTTTGAGGAAGCCGCCGATATTGGCGCCGTTCACGAGATTACCCGGCGTGCCGTAGATCTCGGCCGTCTCGAAGCAGGTCTTGTGGATGGCCTTCATGATGGTGTGCAGGCGCTGGTCGACCTCTTCGCGCGTCCAGGAAAGCCGCATCGAGTTCTGGCTCATCTCCAGGCCCGAGGTGGCCACGCCGCCGGCGTTGGCGGCCTTGGCCGGGCCGTAGAGCACCTTGGCTTCCAGGAACAGGCCCGTGGCTTCCGCCGTCGACGGCATGTTGGCGCCTTCGGAGATCACCTTGCAGCCGTTCTTGATCAGGTTGGCGGCGTCGGCCTTGTTGATCTCGTTCTGGGTAGCGCTCGGGAAGGCGCAATCGGCCTTGACGTTCCACAGCGGATTGTGGTCGAGCGCGACGTCGGTCGCCGCGAAGTCGGTGCCGCGGAACTTCTCGGCATACTCGCGGATGCGGCCGCGCTTCTTGT
Organism: Rhizomicrobium sp.; assembly: GCA_035524815.1. GTDB lineage: Bacteria > Pseudomonadota > Alphaproteobacteria > Micropepsales > Micropepsaceae > Rhizomicrobium. The sequence goes on along the minus strand of DATKOE010000004.1, from coordinate 23,720 downwards.
TCTTGAGCTCCATCACCCAGGCGAGCTTTTCGCGGTCGATGCCGGCCGGATCGTAGATCATGCCGTCCGAGTCCGACAGCGTGACCGGCTTGGCGCCGAGATCAAGCAGCTTCTCGACCGTGTATTGCGAGACGTTGCCGGAGCCGGAGATAAGGCACGTCTTGCCGGCGAGGCTGTCGCCCTTGGTCTTCAGCATCTCCTCGGCGAAGTAGACCGAGCCGTAGCCGGTGGCCTCCGGACGGATGAGCGAACCGCCCCAGCCCAGCCCCTTGCCCGTAAGCACGCCGGTGAACTCGTTCTTGAGGCGCTTGTACTGGCCGAAAAGGTAGCCGATCTCGCGCCCGCCGACGCCGATGTCGCCCGCCGGAACGTCGGTGTCCGCGCCGATGTGGCGGAACAGCTCGGTCATGAAGCTCTGGCAGAAGCGCATCACTTCGTTGTCGGACTTGCCCTTGGGATCGAAATCGGAGCCGCCCTTGCCGCCGCCCATCATGAGCGTGGTGAGCGAGTTCTTGAACACCTGCTCGAAGGCCAGGAACTTCAGGATGCCGAGGTTGACCGACGGATGGAAACGCAGGCCGCCCTTGTAGGGGCCGATGGCGCTGTTCATCTCGATGCGGAAGCCGCGGTTGACCTGCGGGGTGCCGTGATCGTCGATCCACGGCACCCGGAACAGGATCACGCGTTCGGGCTCCACGATGCGTTCGAGCAGCCGCGCCGACTGGTATTCGGGATGGCGCTTCAGGACCAGACGCAGCGAATCCAGCACTTCCTGGACGGCCTGGTGGAATTCGGGCTCGGCCGGATTCTTGGCCTTAACCTGGGACATCACGGAATCGATATAGGCGTTGGGGTTGCCGCCGAACGACGTGGTTGCCATGTTTTCTCTCCCTGAGGCTCCGCAGAGCCGGATTTTGGGGGGATGTTACTCCTCGCCCGCCGAAAGCCGCTGTTCCCGCCAACGTGTCGCAATCGGGGGAGCGTTGAACCAGGAAACAAAGATGCTTTACGGGGGGAGGCGGCGGACATGTTCGGCGCATGGGGGCGGGGGGCGCTTGACGCAAAACGAATCCATGCGCGCGCCACAAGCGGGGGCTGCAAGGCGCGCACGACGCTTGTTCGCGCGCGTGCACGGAACCGCGCAGCGGGAGGGCCTTCTCAGACGGTTTCGGTCTCCGCGGGAACCGGAAACGCGATCGTGAAGACCGCGCCCGGCCGATCGGCACGGTTGGCGGCGGTGATGGTGCCGCCCATCGCTTCCACGAAGCCGCGGCTGATGGCGAGCCCCAGGCCGGTGCCTGCCCTTTTGCGATCGGACGCCTGGACGCGATAGAACTTGTCGAAAATGCGCTCGAGATCGCCGGACGGGATGCCGTCGCCCTCGTCGCTTATCTCGATCCGCACCTGTCCTTGCGATTGTCCGCCGCGAATCTCTATGCCGCCGCCCGGCGCGGCATACTTGCCGGCGTTGTCGAGAACGTTGAACAGCACCTGCTCCAGCAGCACCGGATCGAGCCGCAACAGCGGCAGGCCGGGCTCCAGGGCCAGCGCCACCTTGTGGCCGCCCAGGACGCGGCCGGCGCGGCGCAAGGCGCTGCCGACGACGTCGCCGAGATCGACCGCCTCGAAACGCGGCGCCAGCGCCCCCGATTCCAGCCGCGTCATGTCGAGCAGGTTGGCGATGAAGCGGTTGAGCCGCTCGGCCTCCTCCTGGATGGTGGCCACGAGCTCGCGGCGCGCCGCGGAATCGAGGGCGTTTTCCTGTCCGGCGAGGCTGGAGGCGGAGCCCAGAATGACCGAGAGCGGCGTGCGCAGATCGTGCGAGATCGAGGTCAGAAGGGCCGAGCGCAGCTTTTCGGTTTCCGCCGACAGCCGGGCGCGCTCGAAATCCTCCGCCAACCGCACCCGCTCGATGGCAAGCGCGGCCTGATCGGCCAGCGCGTCGAACAGCCGGCGCTGGTCGGGGGTGAGCAGCGGACCGGGCCGGTCGCTGTCGAGACCGATGACGCCCACGATGCCGCGCCCGGTGCGCATCGGAAGGTAAAGCCGCTGGGCGCCGGGCAGCGAATCCGCGCCGCGCCCGGCCGGCGTGGCGTGGTCCCACACCCATTTGGCGGCGGCGATCTCGGATTCGTCGAGCACGTCTTCCGGAGGATACCCGGCACGCACGGCGATGGAGTCCTTTTCCGGCAGCAGGATGACCACACGCACCTTGAGCATCTGCGCGACCTGGAACGAGGTCGCCCACAGCAGATCGTCGAGCGTGAACACCGCCGCGAGTTTTCGGCTGAACTCGTAGAGGCTGTCGGTGACCGCGGCGCGCTCCTTGGCAAGCAGCGCCTGGGCGCGTACCCGCGCCGTGAGGTTGCTGGCGATCACCGCCACCACCGCGAAGGTGACGAGCGCCACGACGTTCTCCGGCGCCGCCACGGTGAAGGTGTAGAGCGGCGGCATGAAGAAGAAATTGAACGCCAGAACCGCAAGGATCGACGCCAGCAATGCCGGCCATAGGCCGTACAGCACCGCGCTCGCCAGGATGGCCGTGAGGAATACGAGGGCCACGTTGGTGACGCCGAATTCCCGCTGGAGCAGCTCCCCGGCCAGCAGCGCGAGCGCGACGAACAGTATGCTCGCCGGATAGCCGCGGCCTTCGAACGGCGGAATGGGACCGCCGGGCTTTTCGGCCTTGCCCTTCATTGCGCGGACAAGCTGTTCCGGCACGACGTGGACGCTGACGCGGCCGGCCCGGCGGATGATCTCGTAGGTCGTAGAGCGGCGCAGCAGCACCGCCCACCAGGACCGGTGCGTGGTGGAGGTGACGATGTGGGTGAAGTTGTTGGCGTGCGCGTAATCGACGACGCCGTCCGCGACATTGGCGGCAGGCACCGTCACCGTCTGCCCACCGAGCCGCTCGGCCACGCGCAGGGCCTCGGCGACGCGGTCGCGCTCGGCTTCGCTGAAATGCTGCGCGCTCGGTGTCTCGACGTAGATCGCCGTCCACGACGCATGCAGCCGGTCCGCCAGCCTGCGGCCGTAGCGCACCAGGGCCGCGCCGCCCGGCCGCTCGTTGACGCGCACCAGGACGCGCTCGCTCGCCTCCCACGGCCCGCGGATGGCGTGCGAGCGCATGTAGCTGACCATCTGCTCGTCGACGCGCTGGGCGGTGCGACGCAGCGCGATCTCACGCAGGGCGGTGAGATTACCGGGCACGAAGTAGTTCTGCGCGGCCCTTCGGGCGGTTTCGGGCAGATAGACCTTGCCCTCCTTCAGCCGCTGCAGGAGGTCGTCGGGCGTAAGGTCTATGAGTTCGATATCGTCGGCGCGGTCGAGAACGGAATCCGGCACGGTCTCGCTCACGCGCACGCGGGTGATGCCGGCGACGACGTCGTTCAGGCTTTCGAGGTGCTGGACGTTGAGAGTGGTGTAGACGTCGATGCCCGCGGCGAGGATCTCCTCCACGTCCATGTAGCGCTTGGGATGGCGGCTGCCTTCCACGTTGGTGTGGGCAAGCTCGTCGACCAGCACCAGGCGCGGGCGGCGCTGCAGGACGGCATCGAGGTCCATTTCGGCCAGCACGTGGCCCTTGTAGGACATGCGCCGCTTGGGGATGCGCTCGAGGCTCTTGGTCAGAACCTCGGTTTCGATGCGGCCGTGGGTTTCGACCACCCCGATCACGACGTCGATGCCTTCGAGCTTGCGTGCGCGCGCCTGCGACAGCATCTCGTAGGTCTTGCCCACGCCCGGCGCGAAACCGAGGAACACCTTGAGACGCCCATGTCCCTCGCGCCGGCTCTCGGCCAGCAGCGCTTCCGGGGAAGGACGGGCGGATTCGCTCATGCGGTCATATTAACGGCTCCCGGCCGCCGCCGCATCCAGATCCATGTTGAGCTTCAGGACATTGACCCGGGGCTCGCCGATGACGCCGACGAAGCGCGGCTGGACGCGGGCCTCGACCAGCTTGCGCACGGCCGCCTCGTCCATGTGGCGGGCCCTGGCGACGCGGGGAACCTGGAACAGGGCCGCGGCCGGGGTGATGTCGGGATCAAGCCCGCTGGCCGAACTGGTGACGAGGTCCACCGGTACGGCCGCGTTGGGGTTCTCGGCATGGGCCTTGTCCGCGGCCGCCTTGACCGCGGCGATGAGCTTCTTCGAGGTCGGCCCCAGATTGGTGCCGCCCGAGTTGGCGGCGTCGTAGCCGTTGCCCGCCGCCGAGGGGCGGCCGTGGAAGTACTTGTCGGAGGCAAACTGCTGACCGATCAGCTCGGAGCCGATCACGTGCCCGTTCTTCTCGATCAGGCTGCCATTCGCCTGATGAGGGAAGAGAAGCTGGGCGATTCCGGTCATGCCGAGCGGGTAGACGATGCCGGTGACGAGGGTCATCACCAGGATCATCGCGAAGGCGGGCCAGAGCTGTTTCAGGACCATGGGAATTCCTCACACAAGGCCGATGGCGGAGACGGCAAGATCGATCAGCTTGATGCCGATGAACGGCACCACGATGCCGCCGAGGCCGTAGATCAGGAGGTTGCGTTTCAACAGGTTCGCGGCGCCCACGGCGCGGTACTTCACGCCCTTCAGCGCCAGGGGAATGAGCGCGACGATGATCAGCGCGTTGAACACGATGGCCGACAGGATGGCGCTTTCGGGCGAGTGCAGCTTCATGACGTTGAGCGCCTGGAGCTGCGGATAGAACGCCACAAACATCGCCGGGATGATGGCGAAATACTTGGCCACGTCGTTGGCGATGGAAAAAGTCGTGAGTGCGCCGCGCGTCATCAGGAGCTGCTTGCCGATCTCCACGATCTCGATGAGCTTGGTGGGATCGCTGTCGAGGTCGACCATGTTGCCGGCTTCGCGTGCGGCCATGGTGCCGGTGTTCATGGCGACGCCGACGTCGGCCTGGGCGAGCGCGGGCGCGTCGTTGGTGCCGTCGCCGCACATCGCAACCAGCTTGCCCTTGGACTGCTCGTCGCGGATCAGCTTGAGCTTGGTTTCGGGGGTGGCCTGGGCGAGGAAATCGTCGACCCCCGATTCCGCGGCGATCGCCGCGGCCGTGAGCGGATTGTCGCCGGTGATCATCACGGTGCGGATGCCCATCTTGCGCAAGGCCGCGAAGCGCTCCCGGATGCCGCCCTTGACGATGTCCTTCAAGTGGATGACGCCCAGCAGCTTGCGGTCCCTCGCCACCGCGAGCGGTGTGCCGCCGGTCCTGGCGATACGCTCGGCCGCAGCCTTGATTTCGGCGGCACCCGCCGCGCTGCCGGTCCAGTCCAGGATGGCGTCCACCGCGCCCTTGCGGATCGACATGCCTTCGACGTCCACGCCGCTGATGCGCGTCTGGGCCGAGAACGGGATGAAGTGCGCGTGCATCGGCGCCATGTCGCGGCCGCGGATGCCGTATTTCTCCTTGGCGAGCACGACGATGGAGCGGCCTTCCGGCGTCTCGTCGGACAGCGAGGCGAATTGCGCCGCATCCGCCAGGTCGCGCTGCTGCACGCCCGCCAGCGGCACGAACTCCGTCGCCTGGCGGTTGCCCAGCGTGATGGTGCCCGTCTTGTCGAGAAGCAGGGTGTCGACGTCGCCTGCCGCCTCCACGGCGCGGCCGGACATGGCAAGCACGTTGAAGCGCACCAGCCGGTCCATGCCGGCGATGCCGATGGCCGACAAGAGCGCGCCGATGGTGGTAGGGATCAGCGTCACGAACAGGGCCACCAGCACGAGGACCGCAAGGTGCCCGCCGGCGTAGGCCGCGAAGCTCGGAATCGTCGCCACCGCGAAGACGAAGATGAGCGTCATGCCGGCGAGTAGGATGTTGAGCGCGATCTCGTTGGGGGTTTTCTGGCGCTCGGCGCCCTCGACGAGGGCGATCATACGGTCGAGGAAGGTCGAGCCCTGCGTGGCCGTGATCTTCACCACGATCTGGTCGGAAAGCACGCGCGTGCCGCCCGTCACCGCCGAGCGGTCGCCGCCGGATTCGCGGATCACCGGCGCGCTTTCGCCCGTGATGGCGGATTCGTCGACCGACGCCACGCCCTCCACGACGTCGCCGTCGGAAGGGATTAGCTCGCCGGCTTCCACGAGAACGAGGTCGCCGCGCTCGAGCTCCCAGGCCGGGATGTTCTGCCACAGCTTGAGCGCCTGGTCGGTGAGGCGCTTGGCCATCAGCTCGGTCTTGGTCTTGCGCAAGCTGGCGGCCTGGGCCTTGCCGCGGCCTTCGGCGACCGCCTCGGCGAAGTTGGCGAACAGCACGGTGAACCAGAGCCAGAGATTGATCTGGAAGGAGAACGCGAGATGGTGGCCCCCGGCGACAAGATCGCGGAGGAACAGAACCGTGGTCAGCGACGCCACGATCTCCACTACGAACATGACGGGATTTCCCGCCATGTGCCGCGGATCGAGCTTGCGGAACGAGGCCCAGATCGCCGGCACCAGGATGGAGGCATCGGTGATGGTCGAAGTCGAGACCCGTTGCCGGGATTTCCCGGCGCTGAGGGGCTTAGGCGTGGGCATATCCATCGGTCGTTCCTCAGTAGAGCGTTCCGGCGTGCATCGAGAAATGCTCGACGATCGGACCCACCGACAGCGCCGGGAAATAGGTGAGACCGCCGACGATCAGGATGACGCCCACCGTCAGACCGACGAACAAAGGCCCGGACGTGGGGAACGTTCCGGCCGACGCCGGTACGATCCTCTTGGCCGCCAGCGAGCCCGCCACCGCCAGCATCGGCACGATCATCAGGAACCGGCCGATGAACATCGCGGCGCCGAGCGTCGTGTTGTAGAACAGCGTGTTGGCCGACAGCCCCGCGAAAGCGCTGCCGTTGTTGCCGGTCGCCGAGGTGTAGGCGTAGAGCATTTCGCTGAAGCCGTGCGGACCCGAATTGTTGAGCCCTGCCAAGCCTGCGGGGACGGCGGCGGCCACCGCCGTGAAGCCGAGGATGGAGAGCGGCAGGATGAGAATGGCGAGCATCGCCATCTTCACTTCGCGCGCCTCCAGCTTCTTGCCGAGATATTCCGGCGTGCGGCCCACCATCAGGCCGGCGACGAACATCGCCACGATGACGAACAGCAGCATGCCGTAGAGTCCGGAGCCGACGCCGCCGAATATGATCTCGCCGAGCTGGATGTTGAGCAGCGGCACGAGCCCGGCGAGCGGCATCAGGCTGTCGTGCATGTTGTTGACGGCGCCGCAGGAGGCATCGGTCGTGATGGTCGTGAACAGGGCGGAGTTGGCGATACCGAAGCGGACCTCCTTGCCTTCCATGTTGCCGCCGGCCTGGAGCGCGCTCGCGTGCTGATCGACGTGCATCGAGGCGTAGGCCGGATTGCCCGGCGCTTCCGCCGCATAGACCGCCGCCACGCCGCCGAGGAACAGGACGCCCATCACGGCGAAAATCGCCCAGCCCTGGCGCTCATCGCCCACCATGCGGCCGAACACGTTGGTGAGCGCCGCGCCCAATGAAAAAATGAGGATGATCTGGACGAGATTGGTGATCGCGTTCGGGTTCTCGAACGGGTGCGCCGAGTTGGCGTTGAAGAAACCGCCGCCGTTGGTGCCCAGCATCTTGATGACTTCCTGCGACGCTACCGGACCCTGCGCTATGGTCTGCTTCATGCCCTCCAATCCGATCGCGGCGGTGTAGGCATGCAGATTCTGCGGCATGCCCTGCCAGACGAAGAACAGGCCGACGACGATCGAGATCGGCACAAGGACGTAGAGCGTGCAGCGCGTGAGATCGACCCAGAAGTTGCCGATGCTCTTGGCCGAACGCCGCGAGAACCCGCGGATCAGCGCCACGGCGAGCGCGATGCCCGTCGCCGCCGAAACGAAATTGTGGACCGTGAGCCCCGCCATCTGGACGAGGTAGCTCATGGTGGTCTCGGGCACGTAGGACTGCCAGTTGGTGTTGGTGACGAAGCTGATCGCCGTGTTGAACGCCGAATGCTCGCCCACCGCCGGAAGATGCTGCGGGTTGAACGGCAGCACGTTCTGGAAGCGCTGCAGCAGGTAAAGCGTGACGAAGCCCGCGAAACTGAACGCCAGCATGGCCACGGCGTAAACCGTCCAGTGCTGCTCCTCCTTCTCGTTCACCCGGCACACCGCATAGACCGCACGCTCCAGCGGCCGCAGGACCGGCGACAGCAGCGTGCGCTTGCCTTCGAACACGGAGGTCATGTAACCGCCGAGCGGCCTGGTGATCGCAATCACGATCGCCGCGTAGAGCAGGATCTGAATCCAGCCGTTCATCGTCATTGGAAGTTCTCCCGCTCAAAACTTCTCGGGGCGGACGAGCGCGTAGACGAGATAGAAGAGGATGCCGGCCGTGACGGCGGCGCCCAGCCAGTAGTCGATTGTCATGGATGCCTCACAGGCCGTTGCAGGCCGCGGTGTAGAGAATCGCGGCCGCGAAAAAGCCGCTGCCGAGCGCTATCATGGCGAGGTCGAACATTGCTTCCTCCGCAAGGAGAGCGCGGAGGTTCGTCCCGAACGCATATAGATTCGAGCGCTGGGGCCGCCGGCGCGGCATATAGAAATCATATAGGACCGCAGATTTTGCGGCGCGAACGCGAGGTCAGCTGCCCCCTCGCCAGCCGGTCCCCGCGTCGGGCGGAACCGCCGCGAGGCTGCTTGTCAGCGCTGCGCTTTGCCCTGCTTACTCTGTGCCCGGCCACGCCTGGCAGTTCGGCTCCATTTGCCCAGGCCCTTGGCCTTGGCGATCTTCGAGCGCGCGGCGGCATAGGACGGCGCAACCACGGGATAATCCGGCGGCAGGCGCCATTTGGCGCGGTAATCCTCGAGCGTGAGGCCGTACTTCGTGCGCAGATGCCGCTTTAGCATCTTCAGCCGCTTGCCATCCTCCAGGCAGATGATGTGATCGGGCGTCACCGACTTGTCGATCGGAACGGCCGGGCCGAACTTGTTTTGCTTTTGCGTATCGCCCTTGGCCGCCGACGCGTTTAAGTCCGGCCTGCGCGGGCGGCCCGCATCGCCGCCGTCCTTCAACTTCTCGAGCGTGGCGTAGGTCCGTTCGATGAGACCGGCGAGCGCGTTGGGGGCAACCGTGTTGTTGCTGACGTAGGAAGCCACGATCCTGCCGGCAAGCAGTACATAATCGGATGCGTCTTCGCCGCTTCGCTCAAGCAGACTTTCGGAATCGCTCTGCATGCCGTTCAATCCCGCTCCGCCAACCAACCCGAAATAGATGCACCTAATATGCAAGAAAAAACAAGTAGACGCACGCGCCGTTCGCAACGTTGACGCAGCGACGCGCGGCGCAAGAAAGAAAGATGCATTGCATTTCTACTTTCGCGCGCCCGTCACAACCGCGATGGGCAGCGGCGCCTGGAATGCATGCGTTCAGGAGTCAGCGCGCCCGCGCGCGGAGGCCGTTCGGCCAAACGAGCGGCGGCCCGCGGTGTTTGCGCAGGAAGTTCGGGATGCCCGCCGAGATCGACAGCGAAGCGGCGGCAAACCACGCGGCCGCCAGAGACGCCAAGATCATCTCGACGACAAGCACGAGTTGGGTGGCCGCCCCGAGCGAGCCGTCGCGGAACAGCAGCACCAGAAACGGCGTAAACGGCGGCAGGTAGGCAAGCCAGGTCGACGACGGACCCGCAACCGAGGCGAGCGAAATGAAGAACGCGGCAAGCAGCACGACGAACATTGGACGCGAGAAGTTCTGCGCGGTTGCGACGTCGCGCGCCATCGCGCCCAACGAAATCGTGACGGCGCCGTAGAACGCATAGGCGAGCACGTACATGACCGCCGCCCGGACGAGGACCGCCGGCCGCGCAATGTACGCCAGGACCATCGAAGGCAGGCCGGTTCCCGGCGGAAGCGCCGACGACATGAGCGCCGCAGACCCGAGCCATGCGGCGAGGACCACGAACGAGATCACACCGACGCCCGCGAGCTTGCCGATCATGATCTGCCAGGGGCGGGCGACCGACAGCAGACTCTCCAGCGAGCGGCTGGCGCGTTCGCGCACCACCGCCTGAAGCAGCATCCCGAGCGATCCCGTCAACGTCAGCCAGAGCATCATCACCAGGGCGAAACGCGACAGGGCGTCGGCGTCCAGACGCCGCGGCTCGGGCGCGGCGCGCTCGCGCACCACGAGTGCGCTTCCGCCCGCGGCGGTCCTGGCTGCGTCGCGTTCGATCGTGCGCGCAATGAGCCTTCTGCCCTCGGGGGACAGCGGAAAGCCGCTGCCGAACGAGACGTCGACAACGCCGGACGAGGGTTCCGAAATCACGAGCGACGCGCCGCCGGCCGCAAAGCGGAACCGGCGCCCTTCCAGGCGTCCGGCTTCCGTGAGCGCGGAAACCGCGGAGGCTTTCAGCGCAGCGCCGTTCGCGTGAAGCGTCACCGCGGCGGCGGCATCGTGGTTTGAGGAGAACGCGAGCGCGCCGGCGACCGCCAACGGCCCGACGGCGAGCGCCGCCCAGAAGCTTGCAGCCGCCACATACGTGCGGATCTCGCGCTCCGCGATCAACCAAACGGCCGCCGTCATGACCCCTGCCCGATGCTGCCGGTTCAGTTAAGCCGTTGGCGGTGAATATCTGATTACCTGTTCCGAAACGGCACAGCCGCGGATGCGTGCGGATTCAGATCATGTGCCGCAGGACGGTGGCGACGCCGCCGAGCGCGATGGCCACGCCGTAAGGAATTCCGCGGCCGTAGTCGGCCCTGAATCGGGTCTGGACCATGACGGCGGCGCGGCGGGGATTCATCAACAGGCTGAAGATCGCAAGAACGCCGCCCGCGACCACCGTCGTGAACAGGAACTCGGGCAACAGGCGAAGCCCCATGAACAGGGCGACCGCAGTCACGAGCTTCGAATCGCCGGCGCCGATCAGCCGGAACGCGAAGAGGGGCACGGTGACGACGAGCAGCAGAAGCGCGGCTTCGAGCGAGGAAACGAGCGACACGGCAGGCTCCGCGAGCGCCCAGAAGACGAACAGCAGAACGACCGCGAGCACCGTCCAGTTCGGGATTTTTCGCTCCCGCACGTCGGAAAAGGCCGCGAAGCCCAAGACCGCGGCAAACAGGGCGAACGTGGTCCAGCGAAGAGCCTCAATGAGATCCGGCATCCGCTTTTCTCGCGGGCCCCGGTTTGCCGGCTTCCAGAGTCTTGGCCATCTCGAGGTTGTCGGCCGCCACGCCGTAGTACTCGCCCTTGGCTTTCATCGATTGGCCGAACAGCTCCTTCGCCGCGGCGTAGTCGCCGCGCAGCATGGCGACGTAGCCGGCGTTGTTCAGAACCGCGGCGCGGTCGGCGGCGCTGGCGCCCGATACGGCGCGCTGGTAGTCGCCCTTCATGGCGATCGCCAGACGCAGGTTGTTGCGCGCCGAGGCGAAATCGGGCTTCTTCTGGAGCGCCTGAACGAAATCGGCGATGGCCTCGTCCGGCCGGTTCTGGGAAAGCCGCGAGAAGCCGCGGTTGTTCAAAACGATCGGGGAATCGCCGGAGGCCTTGAGCGCATGCTCGAACGCGGCTTCGGCGCCCGCCCAATCGTGGCGCTGATCGCACTCGACGCCGAGCGCGTTCCACGCGCGCCACAAGCCTGCATCCTCGGCCACCGCCTTTTGCAGCACGGGTATCGCCTCGTCCGTCTTGCCGAGCGCGGCCAGGGCGATGCCTTCTCCCTGAAGGGCCCGGGGGCGCACCGCAGCGACGGTGTCCAGCATCTTGAAGCGGGCCAGCGCATCCTGGGGCCTGGAGCGGGCCAATGCCAGTTCTCCCGTCAGAACCCCGATGCGCGGATCGTCTTCGGACGCAAGCGCCACCTGATCCAGCATCCGGCCGGCGTCCAGATAGCGCTGGTCGTCCAGTGCGCGTTCGATTTCCGCGATGGCAGAATCGCTGACCTGCGGCTTCTGATCCGCATCATCCCCGAACAACCCCGCGGCGGCCGGAGCGGACCAGAGCATCCCCAGCGCAAGCAACGCGACGCAAACTACGCACCGTCTCATGGCTATCGCGCTCCGGTCTGCCACGAAATCCGGACGCGGGTCATCTTGGCCTTCGCCTGCCAGAAGTCGGGCGCACGCTCGCGCGCCTCCCGCCAGCTGGCGAAATCCGTTCCGACGACGAGCTGCACGCTGTCGCCATCGGAAGAACGCGGCTCCAGGCGCGCGGGAAACGCGATCGTGTTGGCGAGTCCCCGGGCCACGACCAAAGACGAACGCGGATAACGCACGATCGTGTGCGCCCGCGGCGGGTTCTCCTCGGAATCGCGATTCGAAACGGTCCAGTTCAGGGCCGACAGCTCGCGGCGGATGGCATCGGTCGCGTCGCTGCGGCCGGAAGCATTGACGATCTCCAGCGGATGACCCGTGACGTAGACAGCGTTCGGCGCCGCCGCCGGGACCAGCCGCAATTGCGGCAGGCCCGAGGGCAACGCGGCCGCGCTGGCGATCCTGTGCGCATCCTGTCGCTGGAAGACGGGCGGGAGCGCGATCGGGAAATCGGGCAGCGCTTCCAGCGCCGGCATCGTCCGCTCGATCTTCACGGAGGCAAGGTCGCGCGCTGCCCGTTCCGGCGTTTGATTGCCCGAAGCGGACGGCGACACCACATCTTCAAACCAGTCCTGGATCGCCTCGCCGAACCGGCTCAGCAGCGAGGGTCTCGACTGGCTCTGCGCAGGTTGTTCGGCCGCGATGACCGGCAGCGCGAAAGCGGGAACGGTCAGCGATGCGACAGGTGCGGGAGCGGTCGCGGCCACGGCGACCGCAGGTGTGGGCGCGGGGTCCGCCGGAACGGCGACATCGCTCATGACCCGCGGCAACATCGGAACCGGAAACTCGATCGCAGCCGCCGTCACGTTCGGAAGGCTGGGCGGACCGAAAGCGAGCAGCTCCGCCCCCCCGGCGTCTGCGGGGTCGCCGACTGCGTTCTGGGGCAGCGGTCCGGGACCAGTGATCGCCAGCGCATCCAGGCGCGGGGTTCCCGGCAGGTTTTCAGGAGCAGCGGGACGTTCCAGGCCCGCGATCCCCTGGGCCGGCCCGGGATGCATCATACCCTGCAGCACCTTCGAATAGGTCATGTTGTTGGCGACGATCGCCGATGCCGGATCGACCGTGAGCGCCTGCGCATAATACCGCGCGCTGAGGTCGAAACGCCCGAGCTTGTCGTAGACGACGCCGAGCGCGTTGAGAACGCGCACGTCGTGCGGGTCCCGGTTCCGCGCGGCCTGGAGGTAGTCGAGCGCAAGACCGTAATCGCGGTTGTCGATCGCGCCGACAGCGGCTTGATAGTAGGAATCGCCCGCGGACCGGTCGGCGTTCGCAGCCTGTGCCGCCGAGCGGACCTGGCTTTCGAGCGGGTCGCCACTGAGCGGCGTGCACGCCACCGCGCAAAGACAACATGCCGCCAGCAGCGGCGGCGTCGTGATTGCAGAGTACTTTTTCGTCATCATCCGCCTCCATGTCCCGCGAGCGCGGGCATGAGATGCCTTGTCACGTCGATCACGGCCGGCAGGAGCAGCGCCGAGAAGATCACCGGCAGGATGCAGGCGACGAGAGGAACCGTCATCAGCACGGGAATCCGCATCGCCTTCTCTTCGGCTTTCAAGAAGCGCGTCTGCCGCATCTCGGTCGCGTAGCTTCTCAACGTCTGGCCGATGCTGGCTCCGAGCGACTCGGTCTGGATGACCAGCGCGACAAAGGACTTCGTTCCGGGAACGTTGGTACGATCCGCCATCGCTCGCAGCGCGTCGGAATGGCTGCGCCCGGCCCGCAACTCCTCCGAAACGCGCGTGAATTCCTCCGCGATGCGGGGATGCGATTCCTTCACCTCCTGGCCCACCCGGACGAAGGCCGCGTCGAGGCTCAATCCCGCTTCCACGCAGACGACCATGAGATCGAGCGCGTCGGGGAATTCGATCTCCACTTCGGTCCGCCGCGTCGCGGCCCGGTGCTCCAGGACCCGCGCGGGCAGAAACAATCCGACGCCGCACAGCAGTAGCGACATCAGAATCATCATCATGCTGCCGGACGGTTTGGCGCTCATCGACTGCATGAAAAGGAACGCCACCGGCAGGCCGATCGCGAGCGTGAAGCGGATGGCGATGAACCACGCGGGCGCGTAGGGATGATTGAAGCCGGCATACGACAGCTGTTGGCGCACCTTCTGGCGCTCGCCGCTGTTGCTGATCGAGCTCGAAGATTCGATCCACTGCAGGAAGCTGTTCTTCCGCTGCACGCCCTGGATCAACTCCGATTTCGACGACTGGCCCTGCTGGTCGAAAGCGCCGAGCCGGCGGCGCTGGTGCATGAGTTGATCGAAATGCCGCACGGTCGTGGCCGTCAGCACGGCGACCGCCACGAATGCCAGGACTTGGATGGCCAGATCGAGCACCGGTGTCATCGCCGTCTCCCTAGTAGCGGAAGTTAATGATGCGGTGGATCATCACCCATCCCAGCAGATAAAGAGACATGATGACCGCTACGGCGGGCCAGAATATCGGATCGGCGAATTTCGATGTGTAGAAGCTAGGCCGGATGAGGAACATGCCCCCGATCATGAACGCGGGCAGCGCACTCAGGAGCAGGGCGGAAGCGCGGCCCTCGCTCGACAACGCCTTCACGCGCTTGGAAAGCGTACTGCGCCCGCGGATCACGGAGGCCAAACCCTCCAGGATCTCGGCGAGGTTTCCACCCGTCTCCGACTGTATGGAGACGCTTACGGCGAAGAAGTGGGCGTCGGAGGATCCCGAACGGCGGGCGAAGTTGAGGAGCGCGTCGCGGAAAGCGTAGCCGTAGGTCGTCTCGTCCACCACCAGGCCGAACTCCGAGCCGATGGGGTCGCCCATCTCTTCCGCGGCGAGCTGGACGGCGGAGACGACCGGATGCCCGGCTCGGATTGCGCGGGTGACGACGTCGAGCGCCAGCGGCATCTGGTCTTCGAGCGCCGCAATCCGCGAGGCGCGCTTGCGGGTGAGCCAGAAAGCGACGCCGAGCGCCGAAAGGCCAGCGCTTACGGCAAACGAAAGAAGACTGCGGGCCATGATTCCCGTAACGGAATCGTGGCGCATCAGGATCAAGCTGACGATCCACAACGCCGCGGTGCAGCCGCCGAACAGCGAGAAGACCCGCGACGGCACCACCTGCGGCCCCGCCTTGCGGCAGAAGTTGTTCAATTTGTTGGATAGTTGCTGAAGTGGATTGGTCTCCGTCCCCGGATTGACCGAAACGCGAACCAGCGAGGCATAAACCTCTTCGCGCTTCATGCCGGAAGCCAGCAAGGTCAGGCGCCGGTTCACCCGCTGCTTCTGGTCGCGCGACGAGAACAGCATATGGGTGACGGATTCGACGCCGAGCACGACGGCAACGAACGCCACCACGTATATCAGGTAGATCACATAGGAGGACATGTCAGGTCAGCCTCCTGCCCGGAGTGAACTCGGTGATGGGAATGTCGATACCGCGCACGGCGATGAGGTCCATGAGCTTCGGCCGCACGCCGGTCGACTCGAAGTCGCCGACGATCACGCCCTTCTTGTCCAGGCCGCGCCGGCGGAAGCGGTAAATCTCCTGCATCGAGATGATCTCGTGCTCCATGCCGGTGATCTCCGACACCGAAATGACGCGGCGGCGGCCGTCTTCCAGGCGTTCGAGCTGGATCACCACGTTGATCGCCGATGAGATCTGCTGGCGGACGGAACGCGAGGAAATCTCCAGCCCGGACATGCCGATCATCTGCTCGAGACGGGAAAGTGCATCGCGCGGCGTGTTGGCGTGCACGGTGGTCATCGAACCGTCGTGGCCGGTGTTCATCGCCTGAAGCATATCGAAGGCTTCGCCGGCGCGCGCCTCGCCCACGATGATGCGGTCCGGCCGCATGCGCAACGCGTTGCGCATCAGATCGCGCTGGGTGATCTCGCCCCTGTTCTCGATGTTCGCGGGGCGCGTCTCCAGGCGGCAGACGTGCGGTTGTTGCAGCTGCAACTCCGCCGAATCCTCGATCGTGACGATGCGCTCGTGGTGATCGATGAACGCGCTCATGGCATTGAGCAGCGTGGTCTTGCCCGAGCCCGTGCCGCCCGAAATCAGGACGTTGCGGCGGCACTTGACGACGGCCATGAGGATGTTGGCCATTTCGTTGGTGATGGTGCCGAGCTCGACCAGGCGTCCCATGTCGATCCGCTCCTTGGCGAACTTGCGGATCGAGACCAGCGGTCCGTCGACCGCCAGCGGGGGAATGATCGCGTTGACGCGGCTTCCGTCCGCAAGGCGGGCGTCCACCATCGGCTGGGATTCGTCGACGCGGCGGCCCACCGCGGCGACGATCTTGTTGATGATGCGCACGAGGTGGCGCGAGTCCTCGAAGCGGACGTTGGTCTTCTCGAGGCGGCCCCGGCGCTCCACATAGACCGTGGAATGCGTGTTGATGAGGATGTCGCTGACGCTGTCATCCTTGAGCAGGGGTTCGAGCGGGCCCAGTCCGAGCAATTCGTCGAGCACGTCCTCGATGAGCTGGTCGAACTGGGGCTGGGTCAGTACGCGCTTTTCCTGCAGCAGGAACTGCGTGACGACATCGCGGATCTCCATCTGCAGGACCTTGCGCGGCGTCTTGTCGAGCAGGCTGAGGTTCAGGACCTCGAGAAGGCGCTGGTGAATCCTGAGACGCAGCGCGGTGGCGTCCTCCCCCGCCAGCGCTCCACGGGAGCTGATGTCGACCACCTTGTCCTGCAGCGAAGGGTCTTTTCCGAACAGCATCTTCACCACCTACGAGCCCGGCGCACGGGCGATCGACAGCGAGGCAAGCGCGTCGGCGCCGATCTCGTCGGCAAGCGCCGCTACGCCGGCCCCCAGCTTGGTTCCACGCCGCACCGCGGCCAGGGTCAGCCCACCGTTTGTGGCCGTCGTCATGACCCGTTCGTCACTGGGCAGCACGAACTGGAAGCGGCGCCCGAAAGCCCGCTCGGCTTCCTTGATCGGCAGGGCACGCTGCTGATCGGGCGTCACCGCATTCAACACGAGCACGACCGGCGTGGCGTCGAGCTTCTGCGCGGCAAGCAAAGCAAGCTGGCGCCGCACGAGATGGATATGAGGAACGGTGAGCCGCGTCACCAGCACGATGCGGTCCGCCAGTTCGACGACACGGTTTGTCCACGCGGTCCAGACCGCGGGCAGGTCGATCAAGGTCACCGCGAAGTCGCGGCGCAGGCCGGCGACAAGCGCCTCCGCCAGCGCCGGAGTCAACGTGTCCAGCCCTTGCACGTCGCGCGGGCCCGCCAGAATCCGCGCTCCCGACGAGTGCGCGGTCAGCATCGTGGCGAAATCGGTTTCCGCCAGGTGCTCGCCCACCGACAGACAATCGCCGATCGTGAGCGCTTCCGGCATGTCGAAATGCAGCGAGGCGGCGCCGAACTGCAGATCGAGATCGGCAAAACACACCCGGCCCGCCTCGCCAAGGCGCTCGGCCAGGGCGATCGTCGCCTGCACGCCCAGGGACGTCGCGCCGACGCCCCCGCCCGCCTTGAGCAAAACGACGATCTGGCCCGACTGGTGCGCTATGGCGGGTTCCTGCGCGCGGCGCGACATCAGCCGCTCGAGACACAAGGCCAGGGCCGAGTCGGCGACCGGAGCGGGCAGAACGTCGGCGGCACCATCGTGCGCCAGCTGCCGCGTCACGCCGACGTTGGCGTTGCGCAGGACGACGACGATCTGGAGCCACGTCGCGCGCTGCTTCAGGCGGCGTATCGCATCGTCGACGCTCGCCTCGTCGCCCGCGTCGACTTCGACGACCAGGATCTGGACGTGACGGGGATAGCGTTCCTGCCAGTGCGCGCCCACATGCTCGAACCGCACTTCCGGGTAAGTCGCCGAAAGCGCGCTGATCTGTTCCCAGCTGACGGCGTCGCCGACGATACCGATGCTCGCCATGTCGCGTATTTCGCCGCGCGGTTCGCCGCCCGAAAGCGTTCGCTGCAATCCCGCCAGCTTGCGCTGCAGACCGCCAAGCGCCTTCGGTGTACCCGGCAGATCCGTCATCGGCGCCTGCTCCTGCCAACTTTCTTCACGTACGCCAGCCGCTAACTCCTCAGGGGCTGGCGCCTGCCGCGGCCCCGTTGTTGCCGCCCGATGTGATCTGCTGCGTGCTTCCAGATGCCGAGATCGCAGCCGGTTCGATCACCTGGCCTTTCTCGTAGCGCTTCTGCGCCAATCCGACGCGAGCGCCGTTGGAACCGGGATCGGGCACTCCGGCGTATTGCGCATCCGGGTCGGCGATCTGGGCCTTGACGTCCTGCCTCAGCGCCACGCCGTAATCCGGCGACATGTTCACGACGGATTCGGTGCACCCCCCGAGAGCGATCCCGGCGACGGCCATTGCCACGAACCTGATTTTCATCGCAGGAGCTCCTTCAATAGAGGACATGGCCGTAGGGGCCGTCGACGCCGCCCTTGGTGGGGTCGAGCGACAGCAGCGCCCTGTCCGCCGGCGAGAGGTTCGCGGTGCTGCCGCGCTGCGTCCCGAACAGGAACAGCTCGAAGTCCGACGGCGGCACGAAGCGGTCGGCAGGGGTGGCCGCATAGGCGCGCCGCGGCGTCACGATATGCGGCGTGACCACGATCACGAGTTCGGTCTGGTCGTGCTGAAAGCCCGTGGAACGGAACAGCGCGCCGATCACCGGCAGATCGCCGATGAAAGGATACTGGTTGATGCTGTTCTGGTAGTTGTCTGACATCAGCCCCGCGATGGTGAAGGATTCGCCGTCGCGCAGTTCGACCGTGGTGTGGGCGCGGCGGATCTTGATGCCGGGCACCTCGATGATGCCGAGTTTCACGGCCGTGGTCGGGTCGATGCTCGATACCTCGGGGTTCACCACCATGTTGATGAGGCCGTCCTGGAGGATGGTCGGCGTGAAGGCGAGCGAGATGCCGAACTGCTTGAATTCGACGGTGATCGTCGGAATGTTGGTGGTGCCGTTCGAGCTCGACTGATTGACGGGAATGGGAAACTCGCCGCCCGCCAGGAAGCTCGCGGTATCGCCGGACATCGCCACCAGCGTGGGTTCGGCGAGCGTCTTGATCAGCCCTTTCTTCTCGAGGGCGTCGAACATCACCGTGAGGTCGCCGCCGCCCAGCCGCCACAGCAGCGAGGCCGTGCCGAACGTGTTGAGGGTGGTGGTGGCCGCGTTGACCAGAGTGTCGCCGGTCGTGACGGTGACCTGCGGATTGGTGCTGACGGTCGGCGTCTGCTGCACGTTGAGGCGAAGGTCCTTGGCGGTCGTGCGCTCCATCTCGACGAAGCGCACCGACAGCATCACCTGCTGGGTGCCTTCCACGCTCACCATGTTGACGATCTTGCCGGGATCGTAGGTTTCGGCCAGCGACAGCGCCTTCTGCAGCGACGCCGGGCTGGACGCGGTGCCGGACAGGACGATCGACTGGTTGGCGGCCGATGCGGCGATGCGCGTTTCCTCGGGCAGGATCTCGTGCAGCCGCGTCTTGAAGCCTTCGATGTCCGCCGAAACCACGACGTCGGAGGAATAGATGACCCGCTTGCCGGCGCCGTAGACCGTCAACGAGGTGGCGCCCATCCCTTTACCCACCACGTAGACGGAATGGGAATTGAGCGGCAGGATGTCGGCGATCTTGGGATCGGCGATCATCACGTCGGAATAGGCCCCGGGCAGTTCGATCAGCGCCGATTTGCCGACGGCGATGGTCACCGCCGGACGCATGGCCGGAGCCGATGCGGCGGGCACCGCGGCTGCGGACGCCGGCAGGACGCCGGCCGCCATCGCCAGAACCGCGAGAACCGCGCACAACCGGATCGTGTTGCTCCGCCGCAAACCGGCGCGAAGGAGCGATTTCGTCAGTGTGCTCATGGCGCACCTACGGCCGTGCTGACGGCCGCCGCTGATTTCTTGAGGCCGCTGCCTGCGGCAAAGGAAAAGGCGGAAGAATCGATGCCGCGGATCACGCGCACCTGGCCGCCGCGGCCGGGCCGTCCGTGCCCGTCGAGAACGGAAAGGTCGGCTTCCGTGATGACCTTCCGGGCCACCGGCGCGTCGTCGGTCAGGTGGCGCAGCGACAGCGACACCGTCCCCACCGATTGGCCGAGCGAGATGGCCACCGCCTGATCCGGCGTGACTTCCACGGTGACGGACTTGGCCACCACCGGTTCCTTCTTCTCCACGTCGGCCGACTGGTCGACGCCCAGGACCCGGACGTTCTCAGCCAGGATCTGGGTGATGGATTTGTTCTGCTCGGTGCCGTTGATGGTTCGCGTCAGCATGACGTCGACGCGGTCGCCCGGCAGCACGAAGCCGCCGACACCGGCCACGTCGTTCGAGCGCACGCTGACCGCGCGCATGCCCGGCGCGACCACGCCCGACAAGCCGAGGCGGTTATTGGCGCCGCTGACGTCGACCGTCAGAATGGCTTCGTTCTCGACCACCGAACGCAGCAGGATGCGCTGCTGTTCGGGCCCGCTCGTCGCCGCGACGATGTCGCGGTACGCCTCTGCGGGCGCGGAGTCCTGCGGATAGGCGACGACTCTCAGCATATCCGCCTGAAGGATGGTGCCGCGCGGCAGCGGCTTGGCCGCCACGACCACGGCAACGGTTTGGGGACCGGACTGAACGGCCGTTTGCGACGCGCTTCTGGACAGATAACCCCTGACCAGCACCACGGCAATCAGTCCCAGCAAAACGGCGACAGACAGTGTCGCCAGCGTCCGGATCGACATCGAACCTCCTGCTGGTCATCAGCCAAATGGCAAGAAAGGGGGCGGGCGCCAGAGGCGCCTCGCCCTTCTCAATACGCTTAGCTGCCAGTGTTGTTCTTGATCGCGTTGGAAGCGTTGGTGATCGCGGTGGTGATCGTGCCCTGCAAGGTGAGCAGAGCGGCCGCAATCACGACGCCGATGATCGCCAGGATCAGCGCATATTCGGCCGCCGCGGCGCCCGATTCATCACGCAGATAGGAACCAAGGAATTTACGCATTGATAACCCCCATCCAATTGTCTCACGCCCCGCCCGATTGCGCGGCGGAGTGTTGCAGGTTGCCTCACTCGAGCAACATCCAATTGCAACCGAAAATATAAGTAAAGAATGACTTGTAGTCACACCTAATAAGAGAGGTAAATTGTGCAGTACTTGTCTGCACTGATAAGTGATGTCCTTTAAAACGGTGAAGTAATGCGAATTACCTTCATCGCAGAACGCGTCACCACGCAATCGGTTGGGTTCGCGTGCGTGGCACTTGGCAAATGAGGTAGCCGGCCGTTCCGGTGTCCTGACGATTTTGAGGCACAGTCGCGTCTCGAAGCAGCGCAGGCGCTGCAAAATGCTCAGGCCGCACGGCTTTCGGTGTGCGCCGCGACCTGCCAAAAGGCGCCTTCCAGCCCGGGTTTGATCGGCTCGAACGCCATGATCGGCACGCCGCGCTCGGCGAACATGCGTATTAGAGCCGGATGAGTGACCTCGCGCGGAAGCACCACGCGCCAGCGTTCCGCCTCGCCCACGCCGGCGACGGGATGGGCGCGTCCGCCGACCGCCGCCGCCGCCGCGGCGAGGCCGGCTCCGTCGGTCGTGACCACGACGGCGCCATGCGGGGCCAACGCGGACGCCTCCGCGAGCGCGCCTTCGAATACCGTCCGCCCTTCGGAGAGGATTACGACGCGGTCGCACACCGCTTCCGCCGTCGCCATCGTGTGGGTCGAGAACAGCACCGCCCCGCCCCGGCTCTGGAATTCCGCCAAGAGCGACATCATCTCGGCCTGGGCGATCAGATCCAGTCCCGACAGCGGTTCGTCCAAAAGCAGCAGCTCGGGTTCGTGCACGAGGGCGCAGAGAATCTGCACGCGCTGAACATTGCCTTTGGACAAGGTCGCCAGCCTGTCGTTGCGCTTGTGCGCGAGACCGACGCGATCGAGAAGCAGATCGGCGCGCGCGCAGGCCTCGCGGCGCGGCAAACCCTGCAGGCGGCCATAGAAGGCCACCGTGTCGCGCGCGCGTTCGTGCAGGAACAGCCCGCGTTCCTCGGGCAAGAAGCCGATCCGGTGGCGCGCCGCCCGGCGGGAGGTGTTGCCGAACAGCGAGATCTGGCCCGCGTCCGGTTCGAGAAGACCTATGATGCAGCGAAGCGTCGTCGTCTTGCCCGCGCCGTTGACGCCGATGAACGCCGTGATCGATCCGGCAGGCGCCGACAACGAAACGGCCGAGATGCCGCCGCCGCCAGCGAAGCGCTTGGCAAGGCCGGTCACCTTCAGAATGGGAGCGGCGTCGTGGCAGGATCGATCGGCGGCGGACGGCATGGCCGCCAGTAGACCGCGGCGCGGTTTACGGTGCGCTAACGAAACCCCAAGCAGCGCGAAATGATGCAGCGTGCGCGTGCCGGCAACGAAACGGTAGCATTCGTTACCGGCGCATTCATCTTGAGGTAAAAAAAGGGGGAGCTGCCCGCTCCCCCAGTTCCAATCCTCCGCTCGCCCAGGCGTTACGGCCAGGCGTGAAGCTGAGCCGTCCACGAAGCCTCGATCTGCTTCACGACCAAATCCGGGAACGGCACGTAATCGAGCCGCGTGGCGTCGGCGGCGCCGTCGTGCAGGCCGTAATCGAGGAATTTCAGAACTTCGCGGTTCTTGTCGACCGGATAGTCGTTGCGCATCAGCATGTAGGTCGCCGCAACGATCGGCCAGCTGTTGGCGCCGGGCTGGTCGGTGAGGATGAGGTAGAAGTCCTGCACCTTCGAGAAGTCGGCGTTTGCCGCCGCATTCTGGAAAGCCTCCAACGTCGGCTTCACGCGTTTGCCTTCGCGGTTGATCATGTCCATGTAGACGAGGTGGTTCTGCATGGCGTAGGCGTACTCGACATAGCCGATGGAGCCCGAGGTCTGCGCCACGTTGGCGGCGACGCCGGCATTGCCCTTGCCGCCGATACCGACCGGCCACGCCACCGAGGTATCGGAACCGACGTTCGACTTCCATTCCGGGCTGACCTTACCGAGATAATCGGTGAAGTTGAACGTCGTGCCCGATCCGTCGGAGCGGTGAACCACGATGATGCTCATGTTCGGCAGCGGCACGCCGGGATTGAGCTTCTTGATCGCCGGATCGTTCCACTTGGTAATCTTGCCGAGATAGATGTCGGCCAGTGCCGGACCGTCGATCACCATCTGGCCCGGCTGGATGCCCGGCAGGTGGACGACGGGCACGATCGTGATGATCACTTCCGGGAACTGCACGAGGTGGCTGCCCGCCAGGTCGTCATGCTTGAGCGGCTTGTCGGAATTGCCGAAGTCGACGGTCTTCGCCTTGATCTGGGCGATGCCGCCGCCCGAGCCGATCGCCTGGTAGTTCACGGCGGTCCCGGTTTTCTGCTGGTATTTCGACGCCCACACCGACAGCACGGGATAGATCGCCGTGCCGCCCGCGCCGTTGAGATTGGCGGCAAGCGCGCCGCCTGCAAAAAGCGCCGCCGAAAGGGCACCGGCGAACGCCATCGACCCCAATTTCGACCTCATACTCATTCTGTTGCCTCGTTCCTTCTGCCCTCGACGGGCGTTGAATCCCCTTCAACTCGCATCCGGCCGGCACCCACCCGGCGCCGGCCGCGTTCCGCTCCTACCAGCGGAACTGTCCCCACAGGCCGATCTCGTTGTCGGCGCCGCCGTTGCCGGGAGCGAACGCCGTGCCGCCGATGGTTCCATTCTGGTCGCTGAAGACGCCGGCGTATCCGGCGTCATGCTTGTAGACGAGCGCGA
>DATKOE010000003.1:0-3168 GCA_035524815.1 Rhizomicrobium sp. | reverse complement strand
TCCTGATTAGTTTCAAGGTCGCCTGCCGTCCAGCGTGGCTTGACCTATGTCAATCGGATCTGCGGCGGCGGCCCTAGCCTTCACAGAGGCCTCACGATTTCAGCCCCGCAGACCCGCTGGATGTCGACCAGCCGGCGCACGAAAGTGGGACGTCAACGTTTATTGACCCGCTGGATTCATGCCGCCGCGCGCACGCGTTCGCCCCCATGGAGCCACGTCGGCGTTGTCGTCGCCGTGACGGGCGCATCTCCGTCGATATCGCGTAGCACGCCAAATCAACCATCGATTCTGGAAAGGGCGCCTTCCATGTGGATCTACCGTGTCAATGAACCGCGGCTCGGTGCGGTTCGAGTGCGTGAATGGCGGCGCCGCGCGCGGCACGCCGTTGCGCTGCTCGTGTTGCTGCTCGCTGCTGCCACCACCGGGCTCATGTTTCTGGACCAGTCCCATGCCGCGTTTCATACGCGACTGTTCAACGCGCTATGGGACGCCGCCAATCTGACGACGACGCTAGGCGACTTTTCCGACTTCGACGAGCGCCAGAAGATTTTCATGCTCGGCGCGATGTTCGTGACGATGTTCGTTGCCGCGTTTGCGATATCGAAGTTGACAGGGATCCTGTCCGGCGACGACGTGTTGGCATACAGGGAGAACCGGGCCATGGAACATCAATTCGAGCGGCTTGCCGGGCATATCGTGGTTGTGGGCTACCGGTCGCTGGGGCAACGCATCAGCGCAAAGCTTCGCGACGCCGGTGAAACCGTATTGGTGCTCGTAGCCGACGCGGCGCTCGCCGACAAGGCCGCGGAAAACGGACATCTGGTCAACCTCAGTTCCCCTGACGTATTCGACGATGCACTGCGGCGCGCGCGTCTCGACAGCGCAAAGGCACTCCTTGCTACGGCCCCTGACGGCGACGCCAATCTGGCCATCACGCTGTTGACGAAGTCGCTGAACCGGTCGCTGCCGGTCATCGTCCCCGGCGAGAACAGCTTGAGAAAGACGCTGCTGGAAAATGCCGGCGCCACCGAGGTCATCATCGGCGACGAGATCCTCGCCAACGCACTAGTCGAAAAACTCTGCGCTCACGTGGAGGCCGCATCATGAAGACAACCATCCCGCCTGAAGGCACCGGCCATCGCCTGCCTTTCCTGCAGGGCGTCTTTCCCATCTCCCGCGCACAGTTGCCGCATGACATCGTCGCGGGCATCACGCTGGCCGCGCTGGGCATTCCAGAGGTCATGGGTTATACGAAGATTGCGGGCACGCCTGCGGTTACCGGGCTCTATACGATCCTGCTGCCGCTCATTGCATTCGCCCTCTTCGGCGCCTCACGACATCTGGTCGTCGCAGCGGACTCCGCAACGGCTGCGATTCTCGCGGGCAGCCTGGTGACGGTCGCCGCCCTCGGCACGAAGGAATATATCGGGTTGACGTCCACTGTCGCGCTTGCCGTTGCCGTGCTGCTCGTGCTCGCGCGAGTCTTCCGGCTTGGCTTTCTCGCCGATTTCCTTTCGCGCAGCGCCTTGATAGGATTCCTGACCGGCGTCGGGGTACAGGTCGCGGCAGGCGAGCTAGCCGGGCTGGTGGGACTCGCGAAACAGGGGCATGGCCCCATTCTCCAGGTGGTTTCCGTGTTCCAGCGCCTTGGCGGCGTAAGCTACGCAACGGCAGCGCTTTCCGCCATCGTGCTTGCCATCATCATGGGCTGCAAGCGCTTCGCGCCGCGAGCGCCCGGCGCGCTCATCGCCGTGATTGGCGCCATCGTTGCGAGCGCAATGCTCGATTTTGCCCAGCGGGGGATCAGCGTGATTGGCGAAGTGCCGGGCGGCCTGCCCTCCTTCTCGCTTCCGCCAATCCATTTTGCCGATATGGACGGCGTGCTGGCCACGGCCCTCTCGTGCTTCATCGTGATCATTGCGCAGAGCGCCGCGACAGCCCGGGCTTATGCCAACCGCTACAACGAGCGCGGCGACGACAATATGGACCTGGTCGGCCTTGCGGCCTCGAATGTGGCCGCTGCGCTTACCGGCACGTTCGTCGTCAACGGCAGCCCGACCAAGACGGAAATGGTGGACGACGCCGGCGGCCGCACCCAGATAACCCATCTGACCACGGCCGCTATCGTGCTGCTGGTGCTTCTCTTCCTGACGAAGCCGCTCGGTTATCTGCCCACGGCCGTGCTGTCGGCCATCGTGTTCATGATCGGCGTGAAGCTGATCGACGTGAAGGGCATGGGCGAACTCCTCAAGGTGCAGCGCGATGAATTCTTCGTAGCCCTGATCACCGCCGGCGTGGTGGTCTTCGTCGACGTGATGCACGGCATCATCGCCGCGGTGCTCCTCTCGATCATCGACAACACGCGTCACAGCTACCGGCTGCGCACGCGTGTGCTCACGCGCGGCGAAACCGGGAACTGGGCGCCGCACGACGTGGCGCCCAATCTGTTCGCAGCGCCTGGCATCATCGTGTATCGCTTCGAGGCGGATCTGTTCTTCGCGAATGCCGGGCGCTTCATGGACGAAATCCTGAAGCTCGCGGAACACACGCAGCCGCCGCCGCGATGGATCGTCGTCGACGCTTCGCAGATCAGCAACATCGACTATACGGCGGGCATGACACTGCTTCAGCTGCGCGATGAACTGATACGACGAGGCATTGGCTTCGCCTCCGTCGCGACTCCGGAGGGCGTGGTCGGTAGTTTAGAACGGTATCGCGCGCTCGGGCACGTGAGCGATCGCGAGCTCGTCTTCCCGACGGTCGACGCCGCCGTCGAGGCGCTTCGCGACGCGAGCCCAGCGCCAGGCGAGAAAGTGGCCGCCACGCCGTAGACCCGTCACGCGGGCATTGCCGGGGCAGGAACCGCGATCGAAGGTTCGAGGCGTACGCCGGAGCACAGCGACGCCAGCAGGAGGATCATCATGACCGATCAACCAAGGAAGATGAACGTAGTACAACTGACGTTCATCGTCACCGTTAACATGATGGGATCGGGCATCATCATGCTGCCCGCCAACATGGCGCAGGTTGGCGCGATTTCGTTGTTGTCGTGGATCGTCACGGCTATCGGGTCGCTCGCCATTGCCTATGGCTTCGCGGAGGCCGGGCTGCTCAATCAGCGCGCCGGCGGCATGGCCGCCTACGCCGAAGATGCTTACGGCAAGGACG
>DATKOE010000002.1:0-2633 GCA_035524815.1 Rhizomicrobium sp. | reverse complement strand
CTTGGCGAAGAAGGTGACGGGCACCGAAACGTCGGCGCCGGCCAGGAACTCGCGCAGACCGGAGACCAGGATTTCGCGCGCCAGGATGATCAGCGCCGGCACCAGCTTGAGCAGGCCGTGAAGCCCCTCGTCCAGGTTGTTGAACTGATTGATGGTGCCTTCCGCCACCAGCATCATCAGCGCCACGCCGACCAGGATCTTGTCGGCGATGGGGTCCAGCATGCGGCCGAAATCGGTGCCGGCGTTGAGCTTGCGGGCGGCGAAGCCGTCGAGCGCGTCGCTGAGCCCGGCAATGCAGAACACGGCGAAGGCGACAAGGCGCGAAGTCTCGCCCGGCAGCACGAACGCCACGGCGAACACCGGCACCAGCACGATGCGGAAAATGGTCAGTATGTTGGGCAGCC
Source organism: Rhizomicrobium sp. (assembly GCA_035524815.1). Classification (GTDB taxonomy): domain Bacteria; phylum Pseudomonadota; class Alphaproteobacteria; order Micropepsales; family Micropepsaceae; genus Rhizomicrobium. The sequence continues at coordinate 2,229 of DATKOE010000002.1, read as the reverse complement.
GGAACATCGGGCGCGGACTTTAGGCTTTCATCCTCCCGGATGGAAGAAGTCGTAGATTTTCTTCGCCAGCGTGTTCGAAACCCCCGCCACGCTTTCGATGTCGGCAAGGCTTGCCCCCGCCACCGCCCGCGCCGAACCGAAATGCTGGAGCAGCGCGCGCTTGCGTCCGGCGCCGACGCCTTGGATCTCGTCGAGCGGGTTGGCGCCGATCGCCTTGGAGCGCTTCTTCCGGTGGCTGCCGATGGCGAAGCGGTGGGCTTCGTCGCGCAGGCGCTGAAGATAGTAGAGAACCGGGCTTCTCTGATCGAGGCGGAAGGGTTCCCTGCCCGGCACGTGGAAATGCTCGTAGCCGGCGTCGCGCTCGGCGCCCTTGGAGATCGCCGCCAGCGAAACACCCTCCACGCCGAGATCGGCGAACACCTGACAGGCGATCGCCAGCTGGCCCGGCCCGCCGTCGATAAGCACCAGATCGGGGCGCTTGGCTTTGGCGTCCTCATCCTCCTTCATCAGCCGTGCGAAGCGGCGCGTCAGCACCTCGCGCATCATGGCGTAGTCGTCGCCGGGGGTGAGTTCGGCGGTCTTGATGTTGTACTTGCGGTATTCGCCTTTCTCGAAGCCTTCGGGGCCGGCCACGATCATCGCGCCGACGGCATGCGCACCCATCACATGGCTGTTGTCGTAGACCTCGATGCGGCGCGCGTTCTCGAGTCCGAACAAGTCGGCGACGCCCTCCAGGAGCTCGCGCTGGGCGGAATTCTCGGCCATGCGGCGGGCAAGCTGCTCGCGCGCGTTGGTGCGCGCCATCTCGACGAGATCATGCTTCTCGCCGCGCTCGGGCACCGTCACCTGCACCTTGTGCCCGGCGCGCAGCGACAGCGCCTCGGCCAGGAGTTCGCGGTTTGGAATGGATTCCGACAGCAGGATCAGCCTGGGCGCAAGGCGCTCGTCGTAGAACTGGCCGATGAAGCTCTCCAGCACTTCGCCGGGCGAAAGCTCCGCGGTCTGGCGCGGGAAATAGGGGCGGTTGCCCCAGTTCTGGCCGGCGCGGAAGAAGAACACCTGCACGCAGACCTCGCCGCCTTCGGCATGCGCCGCGAACAGATCGGCCTCGGCGAAGGTGGTGGGGTTGATGCCCTGCGTCTGCTGGATGTGGCTGAGCGCGCGGATACGGTCGCGATAGGCGGCCGCCCGCTCGAAGTCGAGCACCTCGGCGCATGTCTCCATCTCCTTGACCAGCTTGGCCTGCACGTCGCGGCTCTTGCCTTCCAGGAAGCGTTCGGCCTCGGCGACGAGTTCGCCGTAGGCCGCTTCGCCGATGCGGCCCACGCAGGGCGCGGAACAGCGCTTGATCTGGTGCAGCAGGCAGGGGCGCGTGCGCGTCTCGAACACGGAGTCGGAGCACGAGCGCAGGAGGAACGCACGCTGCAGGGTGTTGAGCGTGCGGTTGACGGCGCCGGCGCTGGCGAACGGCCCGAAATAGATTCCCTTCGATGATTTCGCGCCGCGGTGCTTCAAGAGCTGCGGGAATTCGTGATCCTGCCGCAGCAGGATGTTGGGGAAGGATTTGTCGTCGCGGTAGGAGACGTTGTAGCGCGGCTTCAGCCGCTTGATGAGATTGGACTCGAGCAGCAGAGCCTCAACCTCGGAGGCCGTCGTCACGAACAGCATGTCGGCCGTCTCGGCGATCATGCGCGCGATGCGCTCGGTGTGGCCGCCGGATTTGGCGTAGGCGGCGACGCGCTTCTTCAGACTCTTGGCCTTGCCGACGTAGAGGACGTCCCCCTTGGCATCCATCATGCGATAGACGCCGGGCGCGTCCGGCAGGGTCTTCACATAAGCGGCAATGCGCCCCGGCCCCTTGAGCGGCGCTTCGCCTTTGTCTTTCTCGTGCAAATCCATCGCGGCCGATATAATAGCAGCGGACGGCGGCGCAAAGCCGCCAATTTCAAAGGATAAGATGGAGGATCCCATGCCGCTTTCGATGTACCGCGCCTCAGCCCCGGTTCTGGTTCACGCCCTCACCGGCCTTGGCGTCATTCTCGACAAGGGTGCTGCGTTTGCCGAGGCCAAGAAGATCGACCCGTCGGTCCTCATCAATGCGCGGCTGGCGCCCGACATGTTCCCGCTGTCGCGTCAGGTACATATCGCAACCGACGTGGCGCGGCGCGGCATGGCGCGGCTGGCCGGCGTCGAGCCGCTCAGCATTCCGGACGACGAGACGACCTTCGA
>DATKOE010000001.1:0-3450 GCA_035524815.1 Rhizomicrobium sp. | reverse complement strand
GCCGACCTCCGCCTCCATCATCGCCTGCTTCATGCCGGGCGTCGGGCGCGTCTGGGTGTCGGAATAGAGGTTCACGCGCACCGGCGGCAGGCCGGGCTCGATATGCGGGGGCGCGTACATGCGGGCTCTCCTTCGGGAAGCGCGCAAGAAAGCAAAACCGGGCGGACCTGGGTAGGGTGGCTTAGGCCCACCCTACCCCGCACGGTTCGCTCAGGCGGGAATCCGCACCGGCAGCGCGCGGATGCCGCGGATGAAGTTGGAATAGAGCCGCTTCGGCGGGCCCATCACCTCGATCACCGGGAAGCGCGGCAGCAGCTCCTCCCACAGGACGCGGAGCTGCAACTCGGCCAGGCGGTTGCCGACGCAACGATGCACGCCGAAGCCGAAGGACAGGTGCTCGCGCGGGCGCTTGCGGTCGATGATGAAGCGATCCGCCTGCTCGATCTGCTCCTCGTCGCGGTTGCCGGAGATGTACCACATCACCACCTTGTCGCCGGCGCGGATCGCGTGCCCGCCGATCTCGGCATCGCGCATCGCGGTGCGGCGCATGTGGATCACCGGCGTCTGCCAGCGGATGATCTCCGACACCATGCCGGGGATCAGCCCGGGATCGGCGCGCAGCTTCTCCCACTCCTGCGGGTTCTGCGACAGCGCCAGCAGCCCGCCCGACATCGAGTTGCGCGTCGTGTCGTTGCCGCCGACGATGAGCAGTGCCAGGTTTCCCATGAACTCGCGCAGCGGCATGTTGCGGGTCGCCTCGCCCTTGGCCAGCATCGTCAGCAGGTCGTAGCGTTCGGGACCATTGGCGCGCTCGTTCCAGAGCGCGGCCATCGCCTCGGCCATGCGCTTCAGTTCGTTGAAGCGCTCCTCCTCGCTTTTCACCGGCGCGTCGTCGGCGTTGACGTTGCAGATCGCCACATCGGACCAGAAGGTGAGTTCGCTGCGCCGCTCGAACGGATAGTCGAACAGCGTCGCCAGCATCCGCGTCGTGAGATCGATCGAGACGCGCTCCACCCAGTCGAAGGTTTCATTGCGCGGCAGGCTGTCGAGCACGCTTTGCGTGCGCTCGCGGATGATCGGTTCCATGTTCGCGAGATTGGCGGGCGCAACGATGGGGCTGACGACCTTGCGCTGCTCGTCGTGCCTGGGCGGGTCCATGCGGATGAAGCTGGGCCGCGACAGATCCTTCGGCTGGTCCTCGATCTGGATGCCGCCCATCGTGTGGTCGGAGGAGAAGGTGGCGTGGTCCACCTCCACCTTCACGATGTCCTTGTACTTCGTCACCGACCAGTACGGGCCGTACGGGCTTTCCGGGCAGAAATGCACCGGCGCCTCGCGCCGCAGCCGTTCGAAATAGGGGTAATGCGTGTCCCGCTCGTAGAAGGTGGGATCGCTCATGTCGATCTGGTCGAGCGGGCGCGAAAAAGCATCGGCCCTCGGGTCGTAGCCGACCGGTGCGTTCATGGAGGAATCTCCCTGCCTCTCGTTATCTTGTTCGTCGGAACAGTATGGCACGGCAGCGGCGGAAAGTGCATCGGGGCCCGAAAATCCCGTCCGGTGTGAGGCATCTCACATCCCGGCGCTGGATAACGCGGTAGGGTGCGATCGGTGACCAGCCCCAATCGGCGGGTCGCAGGAGGCCACCATGCGCAACTTCATGCTGATGAGTGCAGCGGCACTGCCCCTCGCGGCTGTCGGCATCGCGATGCCGATTTCCGTCGGGCAGCGCGCGTCGCGCCTCGGCGGCGCAGGGGCTCTCACCGCGGACGGGACATGTCTCGCCGCCCGGACCCCGAGCGTTCCGGTCTAGGCGCCGCGCGCTTTCCTTCCGCACACGCGACCCCGCAGACCCGGCGACAGGCCGGGTCCTGAACAATTCGGAGGCCGACATGTTGGCGACCCTGCTGGTCGCGGCATGGGCGCTGGCCTTGGCCGTGCTGGGCTGTGCCCTGGTGGTTCTGCCGAGCGACCATCACGACCATGTCCGCGACAGACGCCGCGAGGACTGAACGAGCGATCGATCCGCCCGCAATATTTCCGCGATGGGCCGGGAAGTTGCGGGCGGATCGATCCCGACCGGTGCGTTCGTCGCCTGCGTGTCCTCCCGGCGGCTTCCACGGCCTTTCGGCCGTCTGCCACGACCGGGCCGCATATGCACCAACCCCTTGCGCCGCCTCTCCGTCGCCTCCTCGAGCCAACTGTCATCACGGATTCACAACCGGGCCGCCCCTCCTCGCGGTATCGGAAACCGGAGGAGCAAGACATGGAAATCACCGACTCCGACCTCGACGCCCTGCAAGCCGCCTACAAGGCGGCGGTCGAAGCCTTGATCGCGGCGATCCGTTCCGAGGAAGCGCTCGCCTCGGTGCCGCACGACGTCGCGGAGCTCGACAAGTGGGAAGCCGCGCATTTTGCGGTGGAGGAAGCCCGCACGGCCGCCGCAGCCGCCAAAACCGAGTACGAGGACGGGCTTCGCCGCCGCTTCTTCCAGTTCTGATCGGCCCGCCCAGCAGTCCCGTCCCGGGCCGGCCCTGGCCGCACGCCGGCCGGGCCGCCCGGTTTCTGCGCCGTCAGCTCGTCGCGCGCGCGACAGGCGGGATCACCCATGAACCGTCGATGATCGACGGGTCGGTCTCGTTCGGCCAGTAGAGGCGCATCATCAGGATGAACTTGCCGGCCGGCGCGGGCAGCCAGTTCGATTCGCGGTCGGCGCCCGGCGATTCCTTCTGCACATACAGATCGACGGAGCCGTCCGGGTTGGCCTTCAGGTTCTGACGCGGGCTGATCGAGTAGCGGTTGATCGGGTTCGCAACGAAGAAGTAGTCGGCGTCGTACATCGTCACGGACCAGAAGCCCTGCACCGGCGGCAGCTCGTCCTTGGCGAAATGCACGACATATTTGTGGGCGCCGTCATAGGCCGATCCGTTCGCGTCCTTGAGCGAGGTCGGATAGATCGCGTCCTGCGGCCGGTTCGCGCCCAGCCCGATCGCGGTCACCAGCGCGCGCATCAGGTAGTCGGTGCCGTAGATCCCGGTCTTGGTCATGTAGTTCCAGCCGTTGATGTCCTTGACGGCGGAATTGACCTTGAACTGCAGCATGATGCGGTCGAAGGCGATCTGCGGGATGCGCTTGACGAAGTCCGCCTTCAGCTTGCTCGCGTCGAAGTCCTCGCCCGGCACCAGGCCGATGCGGGCGAAGCGCGCCAGCGCCGGGGCGTCGGCCGCCACCGGCGGATTGGTCTTCATCAGTTCCGCGAGCAGCGTGAAATAGGCCACCGCGTCCAGCCGGTTCACCTGGTCGCGCACGGCGGTCTTCATGTCGACCGAGGGATCGACCGCGCCGGGCGGCGGCGTGTAGGGCTTGCCGTAGGCGCTGAGCGGCACCAGCCCCACCTGGTCCTGCAACGCATGGACTGCGGCATAGTCCTCCGGCGTGCCGGTGCAGTAGATG